>JBJTLY010000026.1:0-3734 GCA_046063275.1 Novosphingobium sp.
CCCGCCTTACGCGAACGGCGACATGCACATCGGCCACGCGCTCAACCACACGATCAAGGACATGGTCTGCCGCACGCAGAACCTGCTCGGCAAGAACGCGCCCTATGTTCCGGGCTGGGACTGCCACGGGCTGCCGATCGAGTGGAAGGTCGAGGAGCAGTACCGCAAGAAGAAGCTCGACAAGGACGAGGTCCCGCTGCTCGAATTCCGCGCCGAATGCCGCGCTTATGCGCAGCACTGGGTCGACGTGCAGCGCGGGCAGCTCAAGCGCCTTGGCATCATGGCCGACTGGGACAATCCCTACCTGACCATGCAGCCCGAGAGCGAGGCGACGATCGTTGCCGAATTGCTCAAGTTCGCCACCTCGGGCCAGCTCTATCGCGGGGCCAAGCCGGTGATGTGGTCGCCGGTCGAAAAGACCGCGCTGGCCGAGGCCGAGGTCGAGTACGAGGATGTGGTCTCGACCCAGATCGACGTGGCGTTCGAGATTGTCGAAAGCCCGATTGAGGAGCTGGTTGGCGCGCATGCGGTGATCTGGACCACCACGCCCTGGACGATCCCGGTGAACCAGGCTTTGGCCTATGGGCCGGAGGTTGAGTACCGCATGGTCTCCTTATCACTCTCAAATGTCGGAGCTGGCTTGAATGATTGGCGGGAAATCAATGATCGTCTGAAGCATCTGGGACTTCATGGCACCCTCACTAGTAGGGTTTTGGTGGCAAAGGACCGGCTCGACGATTTCATGGCTCGACTTAACGCTGAAATTGCAAAAGTTGATTTCTCCGATCTCGCTGACAAAGACGTCTACGCATACGCGTTCGACTTCAGCAACGTCGAAGAAGGCTTTAGTGTTCGAGGCTCCGACCTCGCGGGCACCATCGCCCGCCACCCGATGCATCACCTCGGCGGGTTCTTTGCCGAGCCGCGGCCGTTGCTGCCGGGCGACTTTGTCACCACCGACAGCGGCACCGGCCTCGTCCACATGGCGCCCGATCACGGCGAGGACGATTTCGAGCTGTGCAAGTCGGTCGGCATCGGCCCCAAGTTCGCGGTGGAAGGCGACGGCAAGTACCGTGAGGACTGGCCCTGGCTCGGCGGGCAGGGCTCGGTGATCAACCCCAAGTTCAACGCACCCGACGGGCCGATCTGTTCGGACCTGCGCGAAGCAGGCGGGCTGCTTGCGGCGAGCGCCGACTACAAGCATTCCTACCCGCATTCGTGGCGTTCGAAGGCCAAGGTGATCTATCGCTGTACCCCGCAATGGTTCGTGCCGATGGACAAGCCGATCAATCCCCCCTCCCGCTTGCGGGAGGGGTCGGGGGTGGGCCAGTCCGCCGCCTCAGGCTCTGCGTCTGATCAGACAGACCCACCCCTAACCCCTCCCGCAAGCGGGAGGGGGACTACGCTGCGCGAGATCGCGCTGGCTGAGATCGAACGCGTCCAGTTCACCCCCGACAAGGGCCGCAACCGGATCGGTTCGATGGTCGCCGGGCGGCCCGACTGGGTGCTCAGCCGCCAGCGCGCCTGGGGCGTGCCGATCACGCTGTTCGTCAATCGCAAAAGCGGCGAATACCTGGTCGACGAAGCGGTCAACACGCGGATCGTTGCGGCGGTGAAGGAACAGGGCATCGACGCCTGGACCCCCGAGACCGCGCACGGCTTTCTGGGTGATGCCTACAACCATGCCGAGTGGGACGCGGTGCCCGATATTCTCGACGTGTGGTTCGATAGCGGCACCAGCCACGCTTATGTGCTCGATTCGGGGCGCTGGCCCGACCTGTCGTGGCCGGCCGACATCTATGTCGAAGGCAGCGACCAGCACCGCGGCTGGTTCCAGTCGTCACTGCTCGAAAGCTGCGCCACCCGCGGCCGCGCGCCCTACGACCGGATCCTGACTCACGGCTTCACCATGGATGCCAAGGGCATGAAGATGTCCAAGTCGCTCGGCAACACGATCGACCCGGTCAAGGTGATGGAAACAACCGGCGCGGACATCATCCGGCTGTGGGCGCTGAGCGTCGATTTCACCGAAGACCACCGCATCGGCGACGAGATCCTCAAGGGGGTGTCGGACCAGTACCGCAAGCTGCGCAATACCTTCCGGTATCTGCTCGGGGCGCTCGAAGGGTTCGATGAGTCCGAACGGGTGAGCGACGTGGCGGCGATGCCCGAGCTCGAGCGCTACATGCTCGCGCTGCTCGCGAAGCTCGATGCGACCTTGCGTCAAGCGGTCGATAGCTTCGATTTCAACACCTACGTCCGCGCGCTGACCGACTTCTGCAACGAGGATTTGTCGGCATTCTTCTTCGATATCCGCAAGGACTGCCTCTATTGCGACGCGGTGAGCGATCCCAAGCGTATGGCTTACCGCACGGTGCTCGACACGCTGTTCCACGCGCTGGTGCGCTATGCTGCGCCAGTGCTGGTGTTCACCAGCGAAGAGGTGTGGGGTACGCGGTATCCCGAGGGCGGGTCGGTGCATCTGCTGGAGTGGCCCCAGCTCCCGACCACCCCCCCAGATCGTCAGCCCGTGCTTGACACGGGCCAAGGCTTTTCTGCCTCGGAGGCCGGAGAAGGAAGCCAAGCCCCGGATCAAGTCCGGGGCGACGGGTTGGTTGAGAAGTGGGCGCGTATTCGAGACATGCGCTTGAAGGTTTCCGGAGAAATCGAACCACTGCGTCGCGACAAGATAATTGGATCAAGCTTGCAAGCTCGGGTTGAACTGATCTCTGAGCATCTTGAAGATCGAGACATCTTCGAAAGCGTCGATCTGGCTGAGGTCTTCATTACGGCTGAAGTCGTGACAGGATCGATGCCAGATGATCTAGCGCATTCCGGACCAGGTCTTGGATGGCGTGTGGAGCCCACCACCCACCAGAAATGCGGCCGCTGCTGGCGGCACTTGCCCGAAGTCACCGAGGACGGGGCGCTTTGTTCACGTTGCGATCAGGTGGTGAGCGGCATGGACGCTGGCGCATGACCCGCAACCGCATCATCGGCTTTGTCCTCGCCGCGCTGGTCTTCATTGCCGATCAGGCGGTGAAGGCGTGGGTGACCGGGCCGCTCGGGCTGGTCTACGAAGGCGACCAGCGGGTGGTGAACCTGGTGTTCAACTTCACCCTGACCCACAACCACGGCACCTCGCTGGGGCTGTTCACCGCCGATTCGGACGCGCAGCGCTGGGCGCTGGTGGCGATGACCGGGGTGATCGCGCTGGTCGTGCTGGTCTGGCTGCTGCGCGAACGCAAGCTGGCCGATATCGCGCCGCTCGCCCTCGTGCTCGGCGGGGCGCTCGGCAACATTCGCGACCGGGTGAACTTCGGCTACGTGGTCGATTACGCCGACCTGCATTTCGGCACCTTCCAGCCCTTCCTGGTGTTCAACCTGGCCGATGCCGCGATCACGATCGGCGTCGTTATTATCCTTGCCCGCAGCCTGCTTATCCGCGAAAAGCAGACCCAACCGGCGGCCACCTCCGCCACGGAGACTTGATACATGCGTAAGTACCCTGCCCTGATCGCCGTTTCGGCCTCGGCCCTGCTGCTTTCGGGCTGCGGCGGCGGCGGGCTGTTCAACCGCTCGCGCCCCGACGAATTCGCGGTGCAGCGCCAGGCTCCGCTGGTGGTCCCGCCCGATTTCGCGCTGACCCCGCCCGCCCCTGGCGCACCGCGCCCGGTCGATTCAAGCACCGCGCAGCAGGCCCAGGACGCGCTGTTCGGCCCCGCCGCCGCGCG
>JBJTLY010000320.1:0-6072 GCA_046063275.1 Novosphingobium sp.
ACCGAGACCTTGCCCGGCGGCAAGAGCTACGACGTGCTCGACCTGACCAACAACCCCAAGGACAACACCGATCCGGTGATCGTTCCCGAAGGCCACGTGTTCCTGATGGGCGACAACCGCGACAATTCGGAAGACAGCCGCTACCCGGCCGATCCGGCGGGCGGCATCGGCCTCGTTCCAATCGACAACCTGCTCGGCCGCGCCACGGTGATGATGTGGTCGACCGACGGCGGCGCCGAATGGCTCAAGCCGTGGACCTGGTTCACCGCCGCGCGGTGGAACCGGCTCGGCGGCACCTTCTGAGGCCCCTTGCTCGGCGAAGAGACCCAAGCATTCCTCACCGCACTGGCTGGCCAGCCAATCGCGGACGAAGCCCTGTGGCTTGAAGCGCTGACTCACGGCAGCACCGGCGCCGCGCGCGATTACCAGCGGCTGGAATTCCTCGGCGATCGGATGCTCGGGCTGACAATCGCGCAGTGGCTCTTCGAGATTGACCGCGCCGATGAAGGCAAGCTCTCACAGCGGCTGAACGCCCTCGTCAGCCGCGCGACCTGCGCCAGCATTGCACGCAGCATCGATCTCGCCCCGCACATCCGCCTCGGCAAGCAGGCGCGCGACGATGGTGGGCATGACAGCGACAATATTCTGGGCGACGTGATGGAAGCGCTGATCGGCGCGAGCTTCGTCAGCCGCGGCTATGACGCCACTGCAGCGATGGTCCGCCGCCTGTGGGCTGATGCGGTGGCGGGCAAGGCCGGGCAATCGAAGCACCCCAAGTCAGCCCTGCAGGAATGGGCCGCAGGGAACCGCCGCAAGGGCCCGCTGTACAAGCTGGTCGAACGCTCCGGCCCCGATCATGCAGCGCGCTTTTTGGTGTCGGTCGAGGTCCAAGGCGTTGGCGCCGCGGAGGCAAGCGGCACCTCGATGCGCGAGGCAGAAACCGCAGCGGCAGAGGAATTCATGCGGCGGTTTGGCTAACCAATTCAGCCAGCCCTTCGACAAGCGTGGGGTAGACCGCTATGGGGCGGCAGATGAACGACACCCCCCTCACCCAACACTGCGGCCTCGTGGCCGTCCTCGGCGCACCGAATGCGGGCAAAAGCACTTTGGTTAACGCACTCGTCGGCCAGAAGGTCGCGATCGTGAGTGCCAAGGCGCAGACCACCCGCGCGCGGCTGATGGGGATCGCGCTTGAGGGGCAAACCCAGATCATCCTCGCCGACACCCCCGGCCTGTTCGCGCCCAAGCGGCGGCTCGACCGGGCGATGGTCGCCGCCGCGTGGGAAGGCGCGCAGGAGGCCGATGCGATTTGCCTCGTGGTCGATGGCCGCAAAAAGAAGCTCGAATATCTCGATCAAATCCTTGCCGACCTGGCGCACCGGTCCGAGCGCAAAATCCTGGTGCTCAACAAGGTCGACGAAGTGGCCAAGGAGCCGCTGTTGGTGACCGCGCAGGCCTTGGCAGGTGAAGGCCAGTTCGACGAGGTCTTCTTCGTCTCGGCGCTGACCGGTGACGGGGTGCCCGAACTCAAGACCCGGCTCGCCGCGCTGATGCCCGAAGGCGCGTGGCACTACCCCGAAGACCAGGTCTCCAACGCCAGCGAACGCCTGCTCGCTTGCGAAATCACCCGCGAACAGCTCTACCGTCAGCTTCACGACGAACTGCCCTACGACAGCGCGGTTCGCCCCGAAAGCTACACCCACCGCCCCGACGGCTCGGTCGAGATCCACCAGCAGATCGTGATCGCCCGCGACAGCCAGAAGGGCATCGTGCTCGGCAAGGGCGGGAGCAAGCTTAAGTCGATCGGCGAGACCGCGCGCAAGGAATTGGTCAAACTGCTCGGCGTGAAGGTCCACCTGTTCCTCCACGTGAAGGTCGAGGAGAACTGGAGCGACGACAAGGAGATTTACGAAGAGATCGGGTTGGACTGGGTGAAGTGAGCGGAGCCCACATCCGCATCACCAGCAGGCCGATTGGCGAAGCACCTGAATGGGTGCGTGATGCGTGGATTGGGACAATTCTGCCGCTTAAGAATGGGAAGAGGCGGAACTGGTTTGGCGTCGGTGTCCTCAGCGGCCCTCACACATTCTGGGCCCAAATTTGGGCCGGTCTCCGCGGACGTGCGCTGCGGATTGACGGCTACTTGGTAGAAGCTGGCCGAGCAGTGCAAATTCTCTCTGAAACGAACCCTGACGCAGCCAATTGGTGGAACACAAATGCCCAAGGTTTGCTCGGCGGCTCGAACGGCTTCATATTCGATGCCCCTAGCTGCGAGTTGATCGACAGCTGAGCGATTAACGCAACTTCGCAATCCCGATCCCGTCGATCTTGGCGCGTTCCTTGGTCGATTCCTCGCTGCGGTTGAGCGCCTTGGCGATCTCTTTCAGCCCCTTTCCCTTGCCCGCGAGGGTGCGCAGTTTGCCGACTTCCTCGGCTTTCCAGGGTTGGCGGTGTTTGGTGAATTGTTCGGCCATGGCAGGGCGATAGCAAACTATTTCGCCTCACCCAAATCCCGTTCGTCCCGAGCGAAGTCGAGGGACTGGTTCGAGCGAAGCCGAGAACCTGCGACGATTGTGTAATCCGCGAACTTGGCCGTCTCGGCTTCGCTCGACGGATCCTTCGACAAGCTCAGGACGAACGACCTTTTAGCTTTTGCCGGGTTTCGCTCTTGGTATTTTCCTACTCGAGCCCAAGCCGATACACTCCGCGCTGCTCTTTCAATCCGTGAATTCCGCATCCCGCTTTCGGGTGCAGATCAGCACTAGCCGCGCGTTGTTCCAGGAGTCACCTTTTGTAACCTTTCGCGACTTTCCGCCGCTTACAGCCGTTCCCGCCCTTGATCGCTGCTGACATCGACCATCAGCACCATCGCCACCCAGCGCCGCATTCGCTTGGGTTCGAAGCCGACCTTCACGTCGTCGGCCCGCGCCGGGTTGGCATAGGTGCCGAACAGCATGTCCCACACCGGCATGTCGCCAAAATTACGCGCGTGGACGTTCAGTTCGTGGTGCAGCATGTGCGCCTCGGGGCGCTGGATGAACCAGTTGGTCCAGCGCGGGGTGTCGATGTTCCAGTGCTGGTAGAAAGCGATCCACGCGCCAAGCACCCCGGCAATGGCACCCGCCACCGGCGTAACCCCTAGCAGCACCGCGGCGAGCAGCGTCCAGAACACCTGGATGAACACGTCTACCGGATGGAAGATGAAGGCCGAAGCCGTATCCACCCGCGCCACCCCGTGGTGAAGCTGGTGCCCTATCCGCCACAGCAGGTCGAAACGGTGTTGCAAGCGGTGCGACCAATAGGTGAAGAAGGTCGTCAGCATCACCGTCGGCAGCGCCGCCCACAGGCCCCAGCCCGACAAGTCGAGCGCGTGGATCCCGGCGAACAGCGGCACGATCACCAGCGGCGCCAGTGCATTGACCGCGAAGGTGACGATAAATCCCGCCACGCCGATTAGCCGCCAGAACCGCACTTGCGGCATGTCACGCTTGGCCGGGATAACCAGCTCAACCGCCATGAAGACGAAGAAACCACCGGCAATCGCCAGCGCCACCAAGGTATCAAGGTCCATCGCGCTCTCCCCTGAGATGTGACCCGGAAGAGAGGATATTACGCTGCAGGCCGCGCTGCAAGCCGCGCGCTATTTCTTCGCTGCGGCCTTCTTCGGGGCGGCCTTTTTCTTCGCGGGGGCCTTCTTGGCCGGAGCCTTCTTGCGCCCTTTGCCCTTGGCCGGCCCCTTGGCGGCGCGTTCGGTGATCAGCACGATCGCCTCTTCCATGGTCAGGTCTTCGGGCTTCTTGTCGCGCGGCAGGGTCGCGTTGGTGGTCCCGTCGGTGACGTATGGCCCATAGCGCCCGGCCATCAACTTCATCTCGCCGCCGCTCTCGGGGTGCGGGCCAAAGGTGTTGAGCGGCTCGGCCGCCGCCCTGGCCCCGCGCCCGCCACCGGCCGCCGCTTCGGCCAGTTTGGCGACCGCGCTGTTCATGCCGGTCTCGAAAATCTCGGCGGTGCTGCGCAGTTTGGCATATTTTCCATTGTGCGCGAGGTATGGGCCGTAACGCCCTAAGGATGCAGTTATTTTCTCACCGCTTTCAGGATGAGTGCCAACCTCGCGCGGCAGGCTGAGCAGCTTCACCGCCCAGTCGAGGTCGAGCTCGCCGATATCCTTGGGAATCGAACTGCGCGCGGCCTCCTTGCCGTCACCCATCTGAATGTAGGGGCCGAAGCGGCCGGCCTTGCGCATGATCGGCTCGCCGGTTTCAGGGTGCTTGCCGATCTCGCCGTCCTCGGCCGCGCCATTGCCGCCGGGCTGCGCGAACTTGCGGGTATACTTGCACTCGGGATAGTTTGAGCAGGCCACAAACGCACCGAACCGGCCGCCGCGCAGAGCAAGGCGACCGCCGTCGCGGTGTTCGACCTTGCACATGGGGCAGATCCGCGGATCGGTGCCGTCTTCAGTCGGCGGGAACAGGTAGTCGCTGAGGAATTCATCCAGAGCCTCGGTCACCTCCGAGGGCTTCTGCAGCATGACCTCGTCGCTCTTCGGTTTGAAATCCTTCCAGAACTTGGCGAGCAGCTCCTTCCAATCCTCGCGCCCATCGGAGACGACGTCAAGTTCGTCCTCCATCCCGGCGGTGAACTCATAGGCAACATAGCGCGGGAAGAAGCGTTCGAGGAAGGCGGTCAGCAGCCGGCCCGATTCCTCGGCGAAGAAGCGGTTCTTCTCGGTGCGGACGTAATTGCGGTCCTTGAGCACCTGGATGGTCGAGGCATAGGTCGAAGGCCGACCAATACCGAGTTCCTCGAGCCGCTTGACCAGGGTCGCTTCGGAGAAACGCGGCGGCGGCTGGGTGAAGTGCTGGTTTGCCTCCACCCAGCGCTTGGCCGGGGTATCACCGCTGTTGAGCACTGGCAGCATGGCGCTGTCGTCGTCCTCAGCCTCGCTCTTCTGGTCGAGGCTTTCGTCATAGACCGCGAGAAAGCCGGGGAACTTGACCACCTGGCCATTGGCGCGCAGCTCGTGCTGGCCGGTGCCATCGCGCAGGGTCACGCTGGTTTTCTCGATCACGGCGGAGGCCATCTGGCTGGCGATCGCGCGCTTCCAGATCAGTTCGTAAAGCCGTGCCTCATCGCCGCTGCCGAACTTGTCACGGCCGAAATCGGTCGGGCGGATCGCTTCGTGGGCTTCCTGCGCGTTCTTGGCTTTTGTTTCGTAAATGCGAGGCTTTTCAGGCAGATAATGGCCATTCTTGTAGCGTTCTGTGATCGCAACACGCGCCGCCGAGATCGCGCTCGAATCCATCTGCACCCCGTCGGTCCGCATGTAGGTGATCGCACCTGCTTCGTAGAGCGACTGCGCTACACGCATGGTGTGACTGGCCGAGAAACCAAGCTTGCGCGAGGCTTCCATCTGCAGCGTCGAGGTGGTGAACGGTGGCCAGGGATTGCGCCGGGTCGGCTTGGTCTCGACCTCCTCGACCCGGAAGGTCGCGGCTTCGACCGCGGCCTTGGCGCGGTTCGCACTTCCCGCATCGCCAAGGCTCATTTTGTCGAGCTTCTGACCCTCGAACTTGACCAGCCGCGCCGGGAATTCGGTGCCGAGATGCTCCAGCTTGGCGAGCACCGACCAGTATTCCTGCGGGCGGAACAGCTCGATCTCGTGCTCGCGCTCGCAGATCAGCCGCAGTGCGACCGACTGCACCCG
This sequence comes from Novosphingobium sp., assembly GCA_046063275.1. GTDB lineage: Bacteria > Pseudomonadota > Alphaproteobacteria > Sphingomonadales > Sphingomonadaceae > Novosphingobium. The sequence continues at coordinate 5,705 of JBJTLY010000320.1, forward strand.
GCCCGCGCTCTTCGCCCCGGGCAGCTTGCGCCACAGCACCGGAGACAGCGTGAAGCCGAACAGGTAATCGAGCGCGCGGCGGGCCAGATAAGCGTCGATCAGGTCCTGATCGAGCTCGCGCGGGTGCTTCATCGCCTCAAGGATCACCTCCTTGGTGATCGCGTTGAAGGTAACCCGCTCGACCTCCTTGGGCAGCGCCTTCTTCTTGGCTAGCAGTTCGCGCACGTGCCACGAGATCGCCTCGCCCTCACGGTCAGGGTCGGTGGCGAGGATCAGGCGGTCGGCGGTCTTGGCCGCATCGGTGATCGCCTTCACCTGCCGCGCCTTGTCACCATAGACCTCCCAGTCCATCGCAAAGGCATCGTCGG
>JBJTLY010000321.1:0-9131 GCA_046063275.1 Novosphingobium sp.
CGCCCAGTGAACAGGCGCGCCCGGTCCAGCGCCCAGAGGTCCGCCACGTCTTCCACCACGCACAGGCTGCGCGCGTCGCGGCGCGGATCGGCGCAGATCGAGCAGGGATCGCTGGTATCGACGTTGCCGCAGGTCGAGCATTCGACCAGCCCTTCACGCACCGCGACCAGCGCTCGCTGTGCGTGGTGGAAGACGTGGCGGACCTCTGGGCGCTTGACCGCGCGCGGCTGTTCGCCGGGCGCTATCACGTGCTCGGCGGCAGACTTTCGGCGCTCGACGGGGTGCGGCCCGAGGACCTGACCATCGGCAAACTGATCGAACGTGTATCACTAGGCGGGATTGACGAGGTGGTCCTCGCGATGAACGCAACGCTCGAAGGCCAGACCACCGCGCATTACATCGCCGAACGGCTTGAAACCTATCCGATCAGGCTGACCCAGCTGGCCCACGGCTTGCCGGTCGGCGGCGAGCTCGATTACCTCGACGAGGGCACTTTGGCGCAGGCTTTGCGGGCAAGGCGACCAATGGCTTGAGAATCGGCAGCATCGCAACTATCTGCGCAACATGGCCTTACGCGAAATCCTTGAAGTCCCCGATCCCCGCCTCAAGCAGGTGTCCGCGCCGGTGACCGAGTTCGACGACGAACTCCGCACGCTGGTCGCCGACATGTTCGAGACGATGTACGAAGCTCCCGGTATTGGCCTCGCCGCGGTGCAGGTCGGCGTGCCGCTGCGCGTACTGGTGATCGATCTGCAGCCCGAGGACGAGGACGCTGAGCCCGAGGAATGCACCGCGCACGGCGGCCATTCGCACTCGCACCAGCCGCTCAAGAAGGAGCCGCGGGTGTTTATCAACCCCGAGATCCTCGACCCTTCCGAGGAGCACGCGGTCTATTCAGAGGGCTGCCTCTCGGTTCCCGAAATCTACGCCGACGTCGAACGCCCGGCGCAAATTCGCGCGCGCTGGCAGGACCTTGACGGCAAGGTCCACGAAGAGGCGATCGACGGGCTGCTCGCCACTTGCCTGCAGCACGAGATGGATCACCTCGAAGGCATCTTGTTTATCGACCACCTTAGCCGGCTCAAGCGGCAGATGGCGCTCAAGAAGCTGGAAAAGCTGCGCAAGGCGGCTTGACCGCTCCAAAACGGTGACAACCTGACTGCAGGGGCTGGTGTTCTTGCTCCGTTCTGTATAGATTGCCCGTATGCCCGGTAGTTTTGCATCGCTTGTCATCATCGTCTTCGCACTGGCTGGAGGGCTGGCGCTCGGTTGGTTGTTCGGCTCGCGTCCTGCAGCCGACTTGCGCTCCCGGCTGACCGCAAGTGAGACGGAAGCGCGCGAAAGCGATGCCCAATTCCGCAAGGCGATTGCTGAACTGGGCGATGCGCAGATCGAACTTGCAACGCTGAAGGCCAACGCCGCGAACTTTGAGGAACAGAAGGCCGGGCTGCTGGTGGCGCAGGAGAGTCTCAAGGCTGAATTCCAGGCTGCGGGCGCGAAGATCCTCGCGCAGGCGCAGGAAACGCTGCTCAACCGCGCGCAGGAGCGGATGAACCAGTCCGAGGAAAAGAGCGCTGAACGACTGAAGGCGCTGCTCGCCCCGGTCGATCAGCGGCTCAAGGCTTACGAAGAACAGGTCACCACGCTGGAAAAGCAGCGGGTCGAAGGCTTCAGCCAGCTCGCCGGGGTGATCGAGGAAGTGCGCAAGGGCCAGGAGGAGGTCCGGCGCGAAGCGGCACGGCTGGGCAATTCGCTGACCAATGCCCCCAAGGCGCGCGGGCGCTGGGGTGAGCGTGCGCTGCAGAACGTGCTCGAACAATGCGGGCTGTCGCAGCACACCGATTTCAATCTGGAGCATTCGCTCGATACCGAGGACGGCCGCCTGCGCCCCGATGCGATCGTCCGCATTCCGGGGCAGAAGATGCTGGTGATTGACGCCAAGGTCTCGCTCAATGCATATCAGGCGGCGTTCGAGGCGGGCGATGATGAAACCCGCAAGCGCAACCTCGATCTCCACGCCCGCTCGATGCGCGGCCACGTCCAGACGCTCGGCGCGAAGAGTTACCAGAGCCAGTTCGACGAAGCGCCCGATTATGTGGTGATGTTTGTGCCGGGCGAACACTTCGTTGCCGCCGCGCTCGAAAGCGATCCCGATCTGTGGGACTTTGCCTTCCACAACAAGGTTCTGCTCGCCACTCCGACCAACCTGGTGGCGATTGCGCGGACGGTGGCGATGGTCTGGCAACAGGACCAGCTGGCGCGGGAGGCGATCGAGATCGGCAAGGCTGGGGCGGAATTGTACGACCGGCTCGCGGTCGCTGCCGATCACCTCAAGGGGGTCGGTGCCGGGCTCGACCGCGCGGTGCGCAAGTACAACGATTTCGTCGGCAGCTTCGAACGCAACGTGCTGACCTCAGGTCGACGGCTCAAGGACAAGGGCATTGCTATCGGCAAGCGCGAGATCGAGGAAGTCTCGCCGATCGATAGCTTGCCGCGCCATGCTGACAACGCCGAGACCGCTCTGCTCCTGCAGGACAACGCCGGTGATGCCGAGGCTGCAGAATAACGCTCTAGCGCTTTCGCACCAACTTGGCTGAATGACCCGGTGCGGTCAGGGTCAGGGTATCGCCGACCACCGTGTACTGCGGGGACGCGCCCAGCAATCTGCTTACCGCGCGTTCCTGCTCCATCACCCCGTCGCAGAACATCTGGGTCGAGATGATAAGTCCGACCATCAGCCGGTCGGGGGTGATCGTCAGATTGCTGCCCATGCCGTTGCAGCCCGCACTGGCTGAAAGCGAATCTGCCTGGATGGTAATCGCGGCCTTGCCCGATACCGGCTTCTGGCCGTCGATGCTGACGAAGGCCCAGGTCGTGCCCGTTATCGGAACCGGGGCTGCGCCTGCAGTGGTACAAGCGGCGAGCAGCGGCAGGGCTACTGCACCGAGGGCGAACAAGGCGTTGCATCTGGTCATGGCGGGCAATCTGCCACGCATCACCTGATCGGCGAATGAACGGTTCAATCGAGCGCTGCGAGCGTCTCATAAGCCAGTACTGCAGCGGCTACAGCGGCGTTGAGACTGTCGGCGCGGCCCTTCATCGGCATAGTCACCCGAAGATCGCAGGCCAGTTCGTACTCCTCAGGAAGTCCACGCGATTCGTTGCCGACCAGCAGGAAGCACGGTGCCGCATATGGCGCGCCGCGATAGTCCACCGCATCGCGCAGGCTGGCGGCGACCAGTTGGCCCGGACCGCCGCGCAGCCATGGCAGGAATTCCTCCCACCGGGCCTGTGCAATGCTTTGTGTGAACACCGCACCCATACTGGCGCGCACTGCCTCGACCGAGAACGGATCGGCGCAGTCATCGATCAGGATCAATCCGCCCGCGCCCACCGCATCGCCGGTGCGCAGCATCGTGCCAAGGTTGCCCGGATCGCGCAGCGCCTGCGCGACCAGCCAGATCTTCGCATTGCTGCGGTCCAGCGTGCCAAGCGAGGTGTCGAATTCGGCAAAAACCCCGGCTACCGCTTGAGGATTGTCTTTGCCGCTTACCTTGGCGAGTAGTTCCTCGCTCATTTCGAGAACCTCGCCCCCTGCGGCAAGCACATCGGCTTCGAGTGCACCGAGTAGCGGGTGGGGATCGCGGCTGCCCGACATGACCAGGATCTCGGGCAAATGGCCGCATTCGCGCGCATCGGTCAGCAGGCGCAACCCCTCGGCAAGAAACTTGCCCGAGGCCTTGCGATGCTTCTTCTCGCGCAGGCTGCGCAGGAACTTGACCGTGGGGTTGGAAAATCCGGTAATCAGGCGCCGCTGGGACATCAATCCTCGCCGAAGCCGTCCTTGACCAGCCCGACCAGCTTGAGCAGCGCCAGGTCCGCGCCGTCACCTTCAACGACAATGTCGATGCTATCGCCCTTGGCCGCGCCGAGCATCATCAGGCCGAGGATCGAGGCGCCTTCGGCATCGTTGCCATCTTTCTCGACCTTGACGTGCAGCCCATCACCCAGCTTGGCGACCGCATTGACGAACTTGGCGCTGGCGCGCGCGTGCAGGCCCCGGTTGTTGACGATTTCGACAGTTTCCCGGTGTTCGCTCATTGCACCCCCAAATCCGTCGTCTCAGGCGTCCTGTCCCAGGAACTCCGAAGCGATGGTGATATAATTCCGGCCCGCATCGCGTGCGGCAATCACGGCCTTGCCCAGCGGCATCGAGCCGCGCGCCTTGGCGAGGCGGATCAGCATCGGCAGGTTGATACCGGCGATCACTTCCACCTTGTCCTTCTGCATCAGCGAAATCGCGAGGTTCGAAGGGGTGCCGCCGAACAGGTCGGTCAGGATGATCACGCCCGCGCCGCTGTCGACCCGTTCGACAGCTTTGCCGATGTCGGCGCGGCGCTGCTCCATGTTGTCTTCAGGGCCAATGCTTATCGCCACCACGGCTTCCTGCTTGCCGACGACGTGCGTCATCGCCGCGACGAATTCCTCCGCCAGCTTGCCGTGAGTAACCAGGATCAGGCCGATCATGTCCGGATTGCGCTCCATCCCACCGCACAAGCGACTCGCGCCTGACGGTGGCGCCGGGCCATGACGATTGCGCGCATCGCGGTCAATCCTTTCCTTGTCCCGCGTCGGGTCGGCCTTCGACAAGGTCAGCCGCGCGGGCAGAAAGATTGCGATGCAGAATGCCGGGGTCATAACCGGCTTCGGTCAAAGCGCGGGCCAGCTGTTCGGCGGCAAAGACCGAGCGGTGGCGGCCGCCGGTGCAGCCGAACGCAATGTTCACGTAAGCCTTGCCCTGCGCCTGGTAGCGCGGCAGCAGCAGCAAAACGAGATCGCGGATCCGGGCGAAGGCCTCGTGCCAGGCCGGGTCCTGGCGGATGTGCTCGGCAACCGCGGCATCCTGCCCGGTCTGCGGACGCAGCGCCGGGTCCCAGTGCGGATTGTCGAGGAACCGCATGTCGAACACCAGATCGGCAATCGGCGGCATCCCGCGGGCAAAGCCGAAGCTGCTGATTGACACGGTCATGCCTTGCACGGTGCTTTCGCTGAAACGCTCACGAATGGCTTGCTGCAGGTCGTTGCTGGTGAACTGGGTGGTCGAGATGACCAGATCGGCCCAGCGCCGCAGCGGCTCCATCACTTCGCGCTCGGCCGAAATGCCGCTCGCCGCGGGGAGATCCTGCGCCAGTGGGTGACGCCGCCGCGTTTCGTTGTAGCGCCGCTCCAGTTCGCTGCCGGCACAATCGAGAAACAGCGTGGTGATTTCAAGGTCGGCGCGGCCCGCCAGCTTCTTGACCAGCGCGATAACCTTGTTGGGATCGAAGCCCCTGGTGCGCGAATCGAAACCGATCGCCAGCGGGGTGTCCGCCGCGGGGGCATCGGCACTGTCGATAAGTCGGCCGAGCAGACGCACCGGGAAGTTATCGATCACTTCCCAGCCGAGGTCTTCCAGCACCTTTAGCGCAGTTGTCTTGCCCGCGCCGAGGAGGCCGGTGACGAGCAGCAGACGCTGAGTGGACGGGGCGGACGTATCAGACATCACTAGATCGCTTAGATGGCGCTGAATGAGCGGAATGTGAAGGGCTTCGCACGAGGCTGTCCCCGGTCCGGACAGGTTCAGGCGAGCCCGAACAACCGCAGCGCCAGTTCGGCCTTGATCGGCAGCGCCGATGTATCGGGCCAGAGGCTCGCCAAGGGCAGTTCTGTGCCATGAAGCGTAGTGCGTCCGGCATGCTCAATGAACCGCTCTGCCTCGGGATCGAGCTTGAGCACGAGCGCAACTGGAATATTGGCAGTAGTGGGAAAAGGGATCAGCCCCAGGCCGCGCACCTCAAGCAGGCCCGCGATGCGAGGAGGTGGGCTGGCGAAAAGCCGATTTCCCCGCAGCTCCAAGCTGACACCGTCATCGCCGACCAGAACTGCACCGCGATCAATCAAGGCCAATGCCAGGCTCGACTTGCCGCTACCCGGCGCGCCTTCGATCAGCAGCGCGCGTCCATCGATGGCGACGCAGGTCGCCTGATGGAGCAGCACGCTCACTCCTGGACCTCTGCCACTGTAGGCAGCTCAAGCACCAGGCAGGCACCCGGATTGCCGTCGGAACGGTCGGTCGCAGTCAGCGAACCGTCATGGGCCTCGGCAATGGTGCGGGCGATTGCCAGGCCCAGACCCGAGTGGTTGCCGAATTGCTCGCTTTCCGGGCGTAGCGAGTGGAAGCGGTCGAAAATCTTCTCGCGCGCTTCGGGCGGAATGCCGGGGCCTTCGTCGGTCACAGTCAGCTCGACGTGCTCGGGATGGCGTGTAATCGCCATGATGACGGTCCCTCCCGAAGGAGAGAACGAACATGCGTTATCGAGCAGGTTGACCAGCACGCGTTCCAGCCGCGCCGGATCGCCGGGCACAACCCACGGGCCCGCGTCCTGTGGCTCGACCCGCACTTCGCAAGGGTCCGCAGCTCCGCGTTCTGCGCGGGCGCGAACCAGCGCCTCGGCAAGCGTCATCAGGTCAACCTCGTCGAACTGGGTGCGGCTAAGTTCGGCATCAATGCGGCTGGCTTCGGCGATTTCGGTGACCAGCCGATCGATCCGCTGGACGTCATGCGCGGCAATCTTGGTGAGCTCACCGCGCAATTGTTCGTCTTTGACCTTTTCGAGGCTCTCAAGCGCGCTGCGCAAGCTTGCCAGCGGGTTCTTGATCTCATGCGCAACATCGGCGGCGAAGGTCTCAACCGCGTCGATCCGGTTGCGCAGCGCACCGGTCATGTCCGACAATGCACGGGCGAGAAGGCCGATTTCATCGCGGCGCTCGGGCAGGCGCGGCACTTCGACCGCGCGATCGCGCCCCAGCCGCACCCGGATCGCCGCGCGGACCAGCGCGCGCAGCGGCTTGACGATGGTCCGGGCGAGAAACAGCGAAAGCTGGATCGAAATGATCAGCGTGATTGCCAGCACGATCGCCAAGGTCTGGCGTGCATCGCGGACCGACTGGGTGATGTCGGGCGCATTGCGCGTTGTGAGCAGCATTTCTCCGGCATTTCCGACCGGCGTAGCCGCCGAAATGACCGGGCTTTCATCCGGCGCTGCCCGCTCCATCACGATCGTGGCATGCGCACGGCTGGCATTGGCCAGTTCAGGCCAGCTTTCACTGATATCGGTAGCCGGTTCGCGATATTCGGGGATCGGCGGCGAGCCGAGGACCCAGTTCATCGACCTGTCGAGCTGCCGGGCGATATTCAGATACCACGGATCATCCGAAGGATCGTTGAGCGTGAAGCTGGGCCCGGCGAGCTTGAAGCTGTCGATCAGCAATGTGCCGTCCGCCCCGAATAGTCGCAGGCGCAGGCGCTGATCGGTGCCGACCTGGGAAAGAATCGCGGCACGCTCGTGCGGCGGAGCACCAGCAATCCCCGCAGCGGCAATCTGGGCTTCGGCGCTGGCCAGTTTGAACCGTTCGCCAAGCAGCTGCTTGCGGTAGGAATCGAGGTAAAACAGGCTGCCCGCCATCAGTCCGAGCGCGATGATGTTGACCGCCAGAATGCGCGCGGTGAGCGATGTCCGCCGCGTCCAGTAGACGCGGCGCTGGCGTATGGGGAGTTGCCTTGCCTCAGCCATCGCTGAATGAGTAGCCCGCGCCGTAGAGCGTCTCGATCGCCGAGAACTGCGGATCGACGCTGCGGAACTTGCGGCGCAGGCGCTTGATGTGGCTGTCGATGGTGCGGTCGTCGACGAAGACGTCGTCCGAATAGGCCGCATCCATCAGCTGATTGCGGTTCTTGATCACCCCCGGGCGCTGCGCCAGGGCCTCGAGCAGCAGGAATTCGGTGACTGTGAGTGAGACCGGGGTGCCCTGCCAGGTGACCTGGTGCCGTGCCGGGTCCATTTCCAGCCGCCCACGGACCAGTTGTTCGGTTGGCGCACTTTCGGCCTCGACTGCTGAATCGGTCCGCGCCAGTTCGCTGCGGCGCAGGATCGCGCGGATCCGCGCAACCAGCAGACGCTGGCTGAATGGCTTGGTAATGTAGTCGTCCGCGCCCAGCGCCAGGCCGAGAGCCTCGTCGGGCTCTTCGTCCTTGCTGGTCAGGAAGATCACCGGCAGCGCGCTCTTCTCGCGCAGTTTCTGCAGTAGCTGGAGCCCGTCCATGCTGGGCATCTTGATGTCGCATACGGCAAGGTCGGGCGGGTTTTCCAGCAAGGCCTTCAGCGCCACGACACCGTCCGAATAGACCCGGGTGTGGAAGCCTTCCGCCTGCAGCCCGATCGAGACCGTGGTCAGGATATTCCGGTCGTCATCGACCAGCGCGATGACCTGCGGGACAGGTATCTGGGGGGGTGGGGAAGGACTGTCGGCCATGGGTGCTGCGGTTTGCGTTTGCTGCCTGACTGTCGGGGGCTTCGGGTTAGCCCGGAACGCAAGGCAGCGCAATCTTGTCGCTTCTTAGGTTATCATATTGATTTAGAGTAATAACTTGTTCCTGGCGGCGGCATTTGACGGAATCACCCGCAACGACTATGCGCGCCGGACATGTCCAGCGCATTCGTATGCGGGACAGGTCGGTCGCGTCGCGGCATGGCCCTCGAAAACTGACGGAGATTGCTTTGACCGTATCGCTTTCGCATTCGCTGGCCGCGCAGGGCTTCGAAACCTCGGCAACGCTGTTCGTCAACCTCGGCACCGCGCAGCTGGTCGAGCACGCGTTGAAGAAAGGCGAAGGCCAGCTGACCAAGGACGGCGCGCTGCTGGTCGATACCGGCAAGTTCACCGGGCGCAGCGTGAAGGACAAGTTCTTTGTCCGCGATGCGATCACCGAAGGTACGATCAACTGGGGCGCAATCAACCAGCCTATGACGGGTGACCACTGGGCTAATCTGAGGGCCGATTTCCTCGCCGCAGTGAAGGATCAGGGCGAGCTCTACGTCGCCGATCTGTTCGGCGGAAGCCAGCCCGAATACCGCGTCAATGTGCGCGTAATCACCGAGATGGCCTGGCACAGCCTGTTCGTGCGCACCCTCCTGGTGCGGCCGACGGCGGCTGAACTGGCGAGCTTCGTGCCCGAATACACCATCATCAACCTGCCCAGCTTCAAGGCGGACCCGGAACGCCACGGCTGCCGCAGCGACACGGTGATCGCG
>JBJTLY010000322.1:0-7804 GCA_046063275.1 Novosphingobium sp.
TAAGTGGCAGCACCTGACCATGTGTTCGGGCGTGATGGGTGAGGATGAGCTTGAGGATGGCCTGATGTTCGACGGTTCCTCGATCGAGGGCTGGAAGGCGATCAACGAGTCCGACATGATCCTCAAGCCCGATCTGGATTCGGTCTTCATCGATCCGTTCAGCGCGACCCCGATGATGATCATCAACTGCGACATCGTCGAACCTTCGACTGGCGACCTCTACGGCCGCGATCCGCGTTCGACCGCCAAGCGCGCCGAAGCCTTCGTCAAGTCCACCGGCGTGGGTGACACCGTCTATGTCGGCCCCGAGGCCGAATTCTTCCTGTTCGACGACGTCCGTTTCTACGACGGCTACGACGGCAACGGCTTCAAGATCGACGACATCGAACTGCCGACCAACGGCGACACCAAGTACGAAGCCGGCAACCTGGCGCACCGTCCGCGCGCCAAGGGCGGCTACTTCCCGGTCGCCCCGGTCGACTCATGCGTCGATATCCGCGGCGAGATGGTCTCGACCATGATCGAAATGGGCCTGCCCTGCGACAAGCACCACCACGAAGTGGCTAGCGCGCAGCACGAACTGGGGCTGACCTTCGGTACGCTGGTGCAGACCGCTGACCGCATGCAGGTCTACAAGTACGTCGTGCAGCAGGTCGCGCAGGCTTACGGCAAGACCGCTACTTTCATGCCCAAGCCGATCAAGACCGACAACGGCAGCGGCATGCACACCCACATCTCGATTTGGGACGGCGGCAAGCCGCTGTTCGCAGGCAATGGTTATGCCGGCCTTTCGGACATGTGCCTGTACTTCATCGGCGGGGTGATCAAGTACGCCAAAGCGCTCAACGCCTTCACCAACCCGACCACCAACAGCTACAAGCGGCTGGTTCCGGGTTACGAAGCCCCGGTGCTGCTCGCCTATTCGGCGCGCAACCGTTCGGCCTCGTGCCGCATTCCCTACGGCACCGGTGACAAGGCAAAGCGCGTCGAATTCCGCTTCCCCGACGCGATGGCCAACCCCTACCTGTGCTATGCCGCGCTGCTGATGGCCGGGCTCGACGGGATCAAGAACAAGATCCACCCGGGCGAAGCCATGGACAAGAACCTCTACGATCTGCCCCCGGCCGAACTGGCTCAGGTACCGACCGTGTGCGGCAGCTTGCGCGAAGCGCTCGACAGCCTTGAGGCCGATCATGACTTCCTGGTTCAGGGCGGCGTGTTCACCAAGGACCAGATCGAAGCTTACATCGAACTCAAGTGGCCCGAAGTGATGCGCTGGGAAACCACGCCGTCGGCGGTCGAATTCGACATGTACTACAGCGCCTGAGCCACCAGCTTCCGCGCGAGATCAGGGCGTCCCGGCCAAGCCGGGGCGCCCTTTTTCGTGGGGCTACGGGAACCGGTCGCGCCTTGCGGGAGTTTCATGACTGCAATCCCATTTGGAGAACCGACCATGCTTGCACTCGCTGTCATCCTCCTGGTGCTCTGGGCACTGGGCTTCTTTGCCTTCCACGTCGCCGGGGGCCTGATCCATCTGCTGCTGGTGCTCGCGCTGGTGGTCTTCGTGGTGAACCTGATCCGCGGACGCGCTGCGATTTAGCAGAAACGATTTTCCTACACGGCGCTGCCGCGCCTAATTGCCTGCCGCGATTCGATAGCGATGGAGCGGCGGCGATGGCGTGGGATTTCGATTTTTTTGCAGCACTGCGGCGGATGAAGGCTCCGCTTGAAGCCAAGCAAGCCCCATACCCGGCTGTTCCCGCAGAAGAAACGCCCGCATATCCTGCTGCTGACCCTGCGTTTCCCAGCAAGATCGGGGCGCAGGGTCTGGCGCTGATCGAGCGCTTTGAAGGCTGCGCGCGGGCCCGCAAGGATGGCCGGTTCGAGGCCTATCCCGATCCTGCCACCGGCGGCGCGCCGTGGACCATCGGCTGGGGCGCGACCGGGGCGGGCATCCGCGAAGGCGTCATCTGGACGCAAGGCGAGTGCGACGCCCGGCTGGCCCGCGATCTCGAACGTTTTGCCCGCGATGTGACCAAGGCGATCGGCGCGGCCCCAACTACCCAGAACCAGTTCGATGCGATGGTCAGCTTTCACTACAACACCGGCGCTATCGCCCGCGCGAGCCTGACGCGGTACCACGTTGCTGGCCGCTTCGCCGCGGCAGCCGACGAGTTCGGCAAGTGGGTCAACGCCGCGGGCAAACGCCTGCCCGGACTGGTCCGCCGCCGCGCCGCGGAAGCGGGACTGTATTCAGCCACAACCTGACTTGCACCGTTCGTGATCTTGGAGTCACCTTTTGTAACCTTTCGACGGAATTGACCGCCACAATTGCGCCACCGGCGTTGCTGACCGCCCTGTCGATTGCATCTTGCAATCTTTCGCCGCGAACCCGAAATGGGTGGGGAGTTTAATCGAACCATTAAGGGAGATTCGCGATGCGCGAGCGGCTGCAGCATTATATCGACGGCAAGTGGGTCAACAGCGAAGGCGGCGCCCGCCGTGAAGTGATCAACCCGGCAACCGAAGAGGCCTGCGCGGTGATCAGCGTCGGCACCAAGGCCGATGTCGACAAGGCGGTTGCCGCCGCGCGCCGCGCGTTCAAGTCGTACAGCCAGACCACCCGCGAAGAGCGCATCGCGCTGCTCGAAAACATCGTCGAGGAATACAAGAAGCGCGCTGCTGACCTTGCCCAGTCGATGGCCGAGGAAATGGGTGCGCCGCTGTCCTTCGCGATCACCGCGCAGGTCGGTGCCGGGATCGGCGGCTTCGTCAGCACGATTGCTGCGCTCAAGGACTTCAGTTTCATGGAAGACGGTCCTGGGTACAAGGTGGCTTACGAGCCGATCGGCGTGGTCGGCATGATCACTCCGTGGAACTGGCCGCTTAACCAGATCGCGCTGAAGGTCGCCCCGGCGCTCGCCGCGGGCGACACCATGGTGCTCAAACCTTCGGAAGAGTGCCCGACCAACGCGATGATCTTTGCCGAGATCCTCGACGCGGCTGGCGTACCGGCCGGCGTGTTCAACCTCGTCAACGGAGACGGGCCGACCACCGGCACCGCGATCTCGAGCCATCCCGATATCGAAATGGTCAGCTTCACCGGCTCGACCCGAGCGGGCATTCAGGTGGCAATCGCCGCTGCTCCGACGGTCAAGCGCGTCCACCAGGAACTCGGCGGCAAGTCGCCCAACCTGGTCCTGCCCGATGCCGACATCACGACCCAGCTCGCCCCGGTCGCAATGGGTCCGCTGATCAACACCGGCCAGTCGTGCATCAGCCCCACCAAGGTGCTGGTCGCCAAGGACCGCGAAGCTGAAGTCGTCGGCTTCTACAAGGCGATGTATGCGGCGACCCCGGTGGGCGATCCGATGGCAGAGGGCCAGCACCTCGGCCCGCTGGTCAACAAGGCCCAGTATGACAAGGTCAAGGACCTGATCCAGTCGGCGATCGACCAGGGCGCGACGCTCGAAACCGGCGGGCCTGACCTGCCCGCCAACGTCAACCGCGGCTACTTCATCCAGCCGACGGTGTTCTCGAACGTCACCCCCGACATGCGCATCGCGCAGGAGGAGATCTTCGGCCCGGTTGCCACGATCCTCACTTACGATACGCTGGAAGACGGGATCGAGCTCGCCAATGCGACCGAATACGGCCTGTCTGCCGCGATCACCGGCGATCCGGCCAAGGCTGCGGCCGTCGCCGGCAAGCTGCGCGCCGGCATGGTTGCCATCAACAACTGGGGCCCGAGCCCGGGCGCGCCGTTCGGCGGCTACAAGCAGTCTGGCAACGGCCGTGAAGGCGGTCTCGCTGGCCTCAAGGACTTCATGGAAACCAAGGCGATTTCGGGACTGCCGGCTTAAGCCCTCAGGATCCGGCTGGTCGCAGCTCGAACGTCACAGCTATTCGCCGCCCTTCGCACCCATGTGCGAAGGTGCGGTGATAGGTGTGCGAGGGGAAAGCCAGCATCAGACCGCTTTGCGGACGAATGATTTCCTGACCATAGGCTGCGGCAGCCTCTGCACCGATCATCCGGTGCGGCAGGCCCAGCCCCAGACATCCGGCTTCATCCTCGCCGCTGGCAACTGCCTCGGGGATGGCGACGTAATAGACGCCGTTGAGCCACCCTGTCGGGTGGATATGCCACTCTTCGAAATCCTCGGCCCGCGTCATCACGCATGAGCAGTGCAAGTTCGCATCGCGGGGCCGTGCATCGAGCCAGGGATGGCTTACGGTCTCGGCCAAGCGGGCGATCTGCCGATCCAGCTCGGCCGCGATGGCGGTCATAAGCTGCCGCAGTAGCGGGGCTGCGGATGTCAGCGGGGCATCGATGCCCCACGTTTCGACCGGTGAGGCGCCGTAGCGCTGGAAGCGCAGATCGGGATGCGCCAACAGTTCCTGCGCCAGCGCCTCGTTGAACTGGCCTATATCTTGCCAGCCTGGCGGCGGCGAAAGACGCGCCGACAGCGGTATCATTCCTTGCCCCATTGTCGCGCGTGCAACGTCCGAATGACCAAGCCCCGCCTGCGCCAGCGCGCGAATAGCGGTGACATAGGGGTGCCTGATCCCCCGCGCCGAAAGGTCTTCGGCAATCGCCAAAGCTTCCTCCGGCTTGCCCAGACTGAGCGCTACGCGTGCCAGACGAATGCTCGCAACCTGGTTCGCGAGATCAAGAGCCAGAGCCTCTTGCAAATCCGCTCGCGCCGCCACCAGCCCGCGGTTCAGGGTCGCGAACCGAGCGCGGAGTACGAGTGCCGCACTGCGCTGGTCGGCATCCCCAGCGCGCGCAAGCAGCCTCTCAGCGAGCGGCGCTGCAGCTTCGCGCCAACCCTTGCGACCCGAATCAAGCCAGGCCCGGGTCAGCAAGAATTCCTCGTCCCAAATGAGCTCAGGCTCCGGGGTCAGCAGTTCGATAATCTCGTCCCACTTTGCCATCCGTGCCCACAGCCCGGCCAGCCTTGCTCGGGATAGGGGTGTCGGCTGTCTGGCATGGACGGCCTGGATCAGCGCCAGCTCTGCGCTGGTGGACAATTCCCGTGCAGCCTCAAGCGTTATGCGCATTGTCTGCTGCGGTGGCTCACCCATAGGGCCAGACTAGCAGCCGCCAGCGAAGCGTAAAGCAAGTCCGCGCTTGCCTCAGCACTTCCTGCTCTCGCGTTAGACCTTGTACTGCCCCTGCACCCCATGCGCACCGTCCTTGGTGCTGCCGTCGAGCGGCGGGGCTTCCTCGCGGCGTAGGGCCGCGGCACCCGCGATCAGGCGGTCCTGCTGTTCGCTGCCGAACGGCGCCCAGCCGTCGCGGGTCAGGCGTTCGAGCGGGCGGTAGCGGATCTTGTACTGCATCCGCACCGACCCTTCGACCCAGTAGCCGAGGTAGACGTAAGGCAGTCCTTCGTCGGCGGCGCGGCGGATGTGATCGAGGATGATGTAGTTGCCGAGCCCGCTGCGGCCATCGGCAGCGGTATCGTAGAAGCTGTAGACCATCGACAGGCCGTCGCCCTGCCGGTCGGTCAGGCAGGCACCGACCAGCTTGCCGGGGCTGCCATCGGTGGTCGGCTCGCGGTATTCGATCACGTAGCTATCGACCGGGGTGTGTTCGACCATGTCGGCAAAATCGATCTCGTCCATCGTCGCCATACCGCCGCCGGGGTGGCGTTCACCCAGATAGCGCTGCAGCAGGTCGAACTGTTCGCTGGTTGACCACGGGCGGCACACATTGGTGACCAGATCGTTGTTACGCTTCAGTTCGCGGCGCTGCGTGGCCGAAGGGCGGAATTCACTCGCGACGACCCGCACCGAAATGCACGCCTGGCAATCGAGGCACGAGGGGCGGTAGGACACGGTCTGGCTGCGGCGAAAGCCGATCCGGCCCAGCGCATCGTTGAGCTCGCCAGCGTGCGGACCCTTCAATTCGGTGAACACCTTGCGCTCGCTGCGGCCCGGCAAATAGGGACACGGCGCCGGGCTGGTCACGAAAAACCGCGGGAAGCGCACAGGAGCGGTCACGGTGCAGCCTTATCCTTTCAACGAAACAGGCGTGCAATATGGCCGCGCTGGTCCGACGTTGAAAGAGTTTTAACCACAAATCAGGGTAAACGGAGTATAAATATGCACAGCGAGTGCAGCCAATCCCCTCGCTGGGTCAATCCGGTGCAACTCGCGGCGCGGCAGTTAAGGACCCAACCGCCCAAAAATCGCCTTGCCCGCCGCGCGCCATGCCCCATAGTTGTCGCGGGTCTGAGCGAGCAGCGGGGGAGTAAAGCAGCGGCCGATGGCAAGTCCCGACATCTTCCTGTCCTACAACCGCGAAGATCAGGCGGTGGCCTCGCGTTTTGCAGATGCCTTCGCGGTGGAAGGCCTCAACGTCTGGTGGGACACCGCGCTGCGCTCGGGCGAGGCTTATGATGAAGTGACCGAGGCGGCCTTGCGCACGGCCAAGGCGGTGGTGGTGCTGTGGTCGCCGCGCTCGGTGGCCTCGCGCTGGGTGCGGGCCGAGGCGACGATCGCCGACCGCTGCAAGACTTTGGTGCCGGTGATGATCGAAGCTTGCGAACGCCCGATCATGTTCGAGCTAACCCAGACGGCGGATTTGACGCACTGGACGGGGGATGCGGGGGACCCCGCATGGCGCGGGTTTCTCTCCGACCTGCAACGGTTCGTTGGACATGAACCACGCCCCCCGCAGATTGCTGCACCACAGACCGCCGCGCCAGCCAAAGCGCAGCGAGGCCGCCCCGGGCTTGCGATAGCGCCTTTGCACTTCGCTGCCGCCGACGAGACGTTCGCGCAAGGCCTGATCGATGAAACGGCAACGATATTTTCGCGCTTCAATTATGCCCTCACTCTTCAGTCGGAACCTGCCGGTGCAAGGTACATTCTCGAAGCAACGCTTCGCCGCGCCGACCAAAGGGTTCGGCTCTCGGCAAAGCTGATCGAAACGGAGTCTGGAACACAAATCTGGGCCGAGCGGATCGATGCGGACGGTGACGATCCGTTTGCTGTGCAGGAAGACGTGGCCAGCAGGCTGGCAAGCAAGGCCGTGCTGGCGATTGAAGCAGCCGAACGGCGCTGGGCGCTGGCGCGGCCAAACGAGGCATCTGGTGCTTACTACGGCATGATCGCGGGGCTTCAGGCATTCAGCACCTTCTCTGCCAAATCGCATCGGCATGCACTTGACGTCATCGAGGTGGCGCTGGCTGACAATCGCGAAGACCCCTATTTGCTGACATTCGCCAGCGCCTGTTGCAGCGCGCTGCTGTTGCTGCGGGTGCCGGGAGACCGGGACAAGTTGCGACTGGCATCGCAGGACTATTCAAGGCGCGCGCTGTTGACCGGTGACGACGATCCGCTGGTTCTGGGCTGGCTCGCCTGGGCCGGCATCCAGTCCGGCGGCGATCTTGCAATGCTCGATGCGATGGCCGAGCGCGCGCGTTCACGCAATCCCGGTTGGACGATGGGCTGGTCTATCAACGGCCACATCAAGGCGGCGATGGGGCAACTCGAACCGGCCATTGCGTGCTACCATAAGGCTCTTGAGCTTGAACCGCGCGGACCCGACCGGTGGGGTTCGCTCAACATGCTGGGGTGCTGCAAAGTCTTGGCCGGTCAGTTCGAAGAGGCGCTGGCTCCGTTGAAGGAATCGCAGCAACTCGTACCCGGCGCTCCCTACAATGCGCTCGGGCTGGTTGCTGCCTATGTTCATCTTGGCCGGATCGACGAAGCCCGGGAAATGCGAAAACAGCTCGCGGCAGACGATGCAGACGTCGATCTCGATCTGTTGCGCACGCCCGCGCACCAGCAATTC
>JBJTLY010000323.1:0-3207 GCA_046063275.1 Novosphingobium sp.
GTCGTTCCCGCCGCGACCGTAGACATTTGCGCCGGTCGGATAATACGTGTCGATCGGAACCAGTAGATCGGCGAAATCGCTACCCTCAAGGAAGCCGATAGTCTGGATGTTGGTAATCACCCCGCCGCCGATCGTGATCGAGCCCTGCGTCTGAAGAAGCCGGAAGTCAGCGCTCACGCCGCTCGAGGCACCGCGAAACGTGACGTAAAGCCGATTGCCGAAGGAGCTGAACGTGCCGCCGTCGACATTGTCACCGTAGCCCGCCACCATGTAATCGTCACCGGCTCCACCGACCAGGGTATCGACCTCGGTGCCGTAATCGTCCGAAACCGCACGGTAGGAGATGAATGCGAATGCAGAGGGGTCCATGGTTCGCGAGAACATGATATCGTCGCCGGCACCACCTTCAAGGTAATCGGCTCCGTCGTCGCCCGCGAGGAAATCGTTGCCACCGTTACCGATAAGTGTGTCGCTGCCGCCGCCACCCGATGCGGTGTCGGTGCCTTCGGTGCCGATGAAGAGGTCATCTCCGCCGCCACCGACGAACTGCGGCGTGACTTGGCCTGTGGCATCGGCCAGCGTGGGCGAGGCCAGACTGACGCCCGCATAGGCGGGGATGAGCACGGTGGAATACGGGGTGCCGGACGGTTCACCCAGGCCGGTGCGGTAAGCGCCCTGATCACCCGAAGTGCCGGAATTCTCATTGCCGGTTGCGCCAATCGCTGCGCCTTCGCGGACAGCGCCCATGTATTCGTTCCAGATCTTCATCGCCTGCCCCTTGCAATTCTCACGAAAACCGAAGGCCTGGCGGGCAATCGGCATGGTTGTATTCGCGCGGCATCGCGCGTTCAACTTGCAGGAATTCCATTCAAAATGGCGTTTGTCAAAGCAAAACTCGCGGCGGCTTAAGTAATCGCGGCAATGTGTTGCAAGGCAGATCGGAGTCCGCCTGTTTTGGGCCGATGCCCCTTGCGATCCGTGCTGTGGACGCCACATGGTGACCACGCGCAACCGCGCCGGGCCGGCCTCTTGCCTCCAGTGAACAGATGTGGAACATACGCGCGCATGTCGCTTACCAATATCGTCGTGCGCGGGGCGCGCGAGCATAACCTCAAGGGCTTTGACGTTACGCTGCCGCGTGACAGCCTGATCGTGATCACCGGGCTGTCGGGCAGCGGCAAGAGCAGCCTCGCGTTCGACACGATCTATGCCGAGGGCCAGCGGCGCTATGTTGAGAGCCTCTCGGCCTATGCGCGCCAGTTCCTCGAGATGATGCAGAAGCCCGATGTCGAGCATATCGACGGGCTCAGCCCGGCGATCTCGATCGAGCAGAAGACCACCAGCCGCAACCCGCGCAGCACAGTAGCGACGGTGACCGAGATCTACGATTACATGCGGCTGCTGTGGGCGCGCGTCGGCATTCCCTACTCCCCCGCCACCGGGCTGCCGATCACCGCGCAGACCGTCACCACCATGGTCGACCGGGTGATGGACCTGCCCGAGGGCACCCGCGCGTTCCTGCTCGCCCCGGCGGTGCGCGGGCGCAAGGGCGAATACCGCAAGGAGCTGCTCGATTGGCAGCGCGCCGGCTACACCCGGGTGCGGATCGACGGCGAGTTTTACCCGATCGAGGAAGCCCCCGCGCTCGACAAGAAGTACAAGCACGACATCGAGGTGGTGGTTGACCGGATCGCGGTGAAGGACGGGATCCAGACCCGGCTGGCGGACTCGTTCGAGCAGGCGCTGAAGCTCAGCGATGGGCTGGTCTATCTCGATCTCGCCGATGGCGTGGTGCCCGGGCGTGAGGGCGAGAAGGGCGGCGCAATGAAGGGCGCCGGCCTGCCCGACAACCGCATCGTGTTCAGCGAAAAATTCGCCTGCCCGGTCTCGGGCTTCACCATCGAAAGCCTCGAACCGCGGCTGTTCTCCTTCAACGCGCCGATGGGTGCCTGCCCGGCCTGCGACGGGCTGGGCGAAAAGCTGCTGTTCGATCCGCAGCTGGTGGTGCCGAACGAGAACCTCAGCCTCAAGCAGGGTGCGGTGGTGCCGTGGGCCAAGTCCAACCCGCCGAGCCCATACTACATGCAGGTGCTCGCCAGCCTCGCC
Organism: Novosphingobium sp.; assembly: GCA_046063275.1. Classification (GTDB taxonomy): domain Bacteria; phylum Pseudomonadota; class Alphaproteobacteria; order Sphingomonadales; family Sphingomonadaceae; genus Novosphingobium. The sequence continues at coordinate 2,107 of JBJTLY010000323.1, forward strand.
GCTGAATTCGGCTTCAGCCTTGAGACCAAGTGGCACGATCTGCCGTTCGAGGTGAAGGTCGTGATCCTCCACGGCACTGCCGGCAAGGCGGTGCCCTTGACCTTCATCGACGGCAAGAAGAGCTACACCGTCAAGAAGGCGTTCGAAGGGGTGATCGGCAACCTCAACCGCCGCATGCTGCAAACCGAAAGCGCGTGGATGCGCGAGGAGCTCAGCAAGTTCCAGACCGCGCAGCCGTGCGAGACCTGCGAAGGCAAGCGGCTCAAGCCCGAGGCCCTGGCGGTCAAGGTTGCGGGCGAAGACATCTCGACCATCACCCAGCTGTCGGTCTCCGCCGCGGTCGAATGGTACCTCGGCCTCGATGCCAAGCTCACCGCACAGCAGAGCCAGATCGCCAAGGCAATTCTGAAGGAGATCAACGAACGCCTTGGTTTCCTTAACAATGTCGGGCTCGATTACCTGAACCTCAACCGCACTTCAGGTACGCTCAGCGGCGGCGAAAGTCAGCGCATCCGCCTCGCCAGTCAGATCGGTTCGGGCCTGTCGGGCGTGCTCTACGTGCTCGACGAACCGAGCATCGGGCTGCACCAGCGCGACAACGACCGGCTGCTCGAAACGCTCAAGCGGCTGCGCGATCTCGGCAATACGGTGATCGTGGTCGAGCATGACGAGGACGCGATCCGCCACGCCGATCACATCGTCGATCTCGGCCCCGGCGCGGGGGTCCACGGCGGCGAGATCGTCGCGCAGGGCAGCCTCAAGGATATCCTCAAGGCGAAGGACAGCCTGACCGGCCAGTACCTCAGCGGCAAACGCCGGATCGAGGTCCCGGCCAAGCGCCGCAAGGGCAACGGCCACAATCTCGTGGTCCACAATGCCCGCGCCAACAACCTGCGCGGGGTCACCGCCAGCATCCCGCTCGGCACCTTCACTTGCGTCACCGGGCTGTCGGGCTCGGGCAAGAGCAGCCTGGTGATCGATACGTTGCAGGCCGGGGCGGCGCGGGTGCTCAACGGCGCGCGGGTGATCGCCGGGCCGCATGACAGCATCGAAGGCCTCGAATTCTGCGACAAGGTGATCGAGATCGACCAGTCGCCGATC
>JBJTLY010000324.1:0-14584 GCA_046063275.1 Novosphingobium sp.
ATCCTTGCACCACCCGCGCTCGACCGGGTTGGCCTGCTGCTGTTCGACAGCTACCAGCGCGCTGCGCCGCGCGTATATGAAGATGCGCCGGTCAAGGTGGTCGACATCGATGATGAAAGCATTCGCCGCCTCGGCCAATGGCCGTGGCCGCGCTCCGATATTGCCCGGCTGATCGACCGGCTCGGCCAGGCCGGCGCTTCGGTGGTCGCGTTCGACGTGGTTTTTTCCGAGCCCGACCGCACTTCACCGGCGCGGATCGCGGACCAGCTTGCTCGCGGCGGTACCGACCCCGCGGCACTCGCGGTCTTGCGCCGGCTGCCCGATCACGACAAGGAGCTGGCGCAAAGCATTGCCCAAACCCCGGTCGTGCTCGGCTATTTCCTCGTGAATGATCGTGCCGGACCGCAAGTCGCGACCAAGGCGGGCATTGCCGTCGGCGGAACGCCGCCGGGAGAAGTGGTGCCAAGGTTCCGCAGCGGGATCGAATCGCTGCCTGAACTGAGCGCCAATGCCGCCGGGAGCGGTTCGGTCAGCCTGCCTCCTGATAGCGACGGTATCCTGCGCTCAGTCCCGCTGCTTGCCCAGCAAGGCGATCAGCTCCTGCCCTCGCTTTCGCTCGAAGCACTACGCGTGGCGCAGCAGGCGGGGTCGATCGTGGTCAAGACCAGCGACGCCAGCGGCGAAATCGGCGGCGCGCCCGGCCGCGTGGTGGCGATCAAGGTCGGGCAGTTCGAGATCCCGACAACCGATGCAGGCGGGCTGTGGCTGCACTACACCAAGCCGGTGCCCGCACGCACGATCCCGGCGTGGAAAATCCTCGACGGAACGCTGTCCTCTGCCGAGCTTGAGAGTGCTGTATCGGGTCGGATCGTCTTCGTCGGTGCTGGCGCAATTGGTCTGCGCGATCTGATCAAGACCCCGCTTGGTGAGCGCGAGCTGGGCGTTGCGGCGCACGCTCAGGCGGCCGAGCAAGTGATCCTTGGACACTTCCTCGAGCGACCCGACTGGGCCCCTGGGGTCGAGATGACGCTGATCCTGGTGCTCGGTGCGGGGCTCGCGCTAATGCTCCCCCGGCTCGGTGCGGCACGCGGGGCGGTGCTGGTGCTCGCAGGGATATTCGCGGTCTTGTACGGAAGCTGGTGGGCTTTCTCATACCACCACTATCTGCTCGATCCGACCTATCCGGTGCTCGCGCTGGTGCTGGTCTACAGCGCGCAAACGGTGCTCGTGTTCTACCGTGAGGAACGCCGCCGCGCCTATATCCACAGCGCGTTCGACCGTTTCCTCTCGCCCGAAATGGTCCGGCGGATCGCCGCCGATCCCGACAGCCTCGAACTGGGCGGCGAAGAGCGCGAGATGACGGTGCTGTTTTGCGACGTGCGCAATTTCTCCGGAATCTCCGAGCATCTCGCCCCCAAGCAGGTGATCGGCTTCCTGATCGCGCTGCTGACCCCGCTGTGCGACGTGCTGCTGGCGCGCAAGGCGACGATCGACAAGTTCATCGGCGATGCGATCGTGGCGTTCTGGAACGCTCCGCTCGACGACCCCGACCAGCACCGCAACGCCGCCCGAGCGGCGCTCGAAATGGTCCGCAAGCTCGAGGCGCTCAATGCCGGAGAAGGCCGCGATCCCGAAGCGGCGTGGCCCGGGCCGGTGCGGATCGGGATCGGGCTCAACAGCGGGCTATGCTGCGTTGGCAACATGGGATCGGCGCAGCGCCTGTCCTATTCGCTGATCGGCGACACGGTCAATCTCAGCTCGAGGATCGAAGGCCTGACCAAATTCTACGGGGTCCCGATTGCGATCGGCCAGACGCTCCACGACAAGCTCGCCGAATTTGCGATGCTGGAACTGGACTTGGTCCGCGTGGTCGGACGCGATACGCCCGAGCGAGTCTTCGTGTTGCTTGGCGACGAGGAACTGGCGGGTTCGCCCGAGTTCGCCGATCTGCGCGAGGCGCACAACGCCATGCTAGCCGCTTATCGCGCGGCCCAATGGGATGATGCACGCGCGCAACTGCTCTCCTTGGCCGGCCATGCCGAGCAATTCGGGCTCAGCAAGCTCTACGCAATCTACGAAACCAGAATCGCGGCGCTGATCGCCGAGCCGCCGCCCGCAGGCTGGGACGGAATCTACGAAGCGCGCGAAAAGTAGACCGCGGCGCTATGGCTTGCCCGGCACTCCGGACGGATTGTTGGGGTTGGGTGGGTTGCGCCCGGTGGTGTTCTTGCCCCCACCATTAATCACGTTGGGCAAGATGATGAGCGCCCCGCCGAGCAACGCCTTGCCCAAGCCCCCGCCACCGCTCTTCGCTGGGAAGACCTGATCATGCAGGCTGGACAGGCCGCTGGGCGAAATGCGGAACGGGCCAATCGGCGCAGCGCCGGCGCGCGGCACGAAGGCGGCCTGCATCGGCTCGGTCAGTTCAACGGTAACCCCGCCTGAAGTGACCGATGCCGCGCCCACCTCGGCGCCGGGCTCGGTCCCCGCGCCAGGGCCGCGCAAGACCACCAGCGTTGCCGTCTTCTTGTCGGCATCGGCGTCGCGCACTGCCTTGTTTTCGTTCTTGGCAATATCGCGGGCACCCTCCCCGACCACGCCTTCAAGAATGGTTCCTCGAATGCCGATGGTCGCAACTGGCGATGAAACAGTTGCGTTGTTAGCTCGATTGGACTGCCCGGACATGAAGCGGAATGCTCCGCGCACCACGGTTGCGCCTGACGTCCGCCCGCGCGACGGATCGTAGACGAACCGATCGATCCGCAAGACCGCGTTGGCCCCGATCGTGAACGTCGAACGATCGAGCAGCAACAGCTGCAGTCGGCCGCCTTTGCCGGTCTGGATCAGGTCGGCCAGGGCGATCCGTTGCCGGACCGCAACGCTCTTGGGCTTGGGTGCCTGGGCGTTGCTCAGCTTAACCTCGCCCACCACAACCGCGGCAACACCGACTTGCGCCGAGCCGGTCTGTGAATTGGCCGCCACCGCGCTCATCAGTATCGAGGCCGCGCCCAGCGCAACCAGGCTTCGGCGGGCAAATCGAACCCTGAGTGTTTCAGCTGACTGATTCATTTCGCAGCCCCTTGCCGCGAGGCTTCCGGTGCATCGCACGGAGCCCGCGCCGCAGCCCACTCGGGCTTCTTGTAATCCTTGGCCTTCAACCGGGCAAACTCGGCCGCTGCACCATCGCGGTCATCGATCCGGCACAGGATGCTGGCATGGAGCAGGCTGGCTGGCTTGTTGCCGGGATCGGTCAGCAACACGCGTTCGAGTGTTGCCAATGCATCGAGCAATGCCCCCGATCCCGCCTGGGAGCGCGCGAGCGCCAGTCCGTCAGCGGGTTTGGCGCTGGCCAGGACCAACTGATCAAGCGCTTCCAAGGACTGCGCGGCGGCGCAATGCGGCAGGACCATTGACGCCGCCACGAATCCTAACACCACCGAACCCACTCTGATTGCGTTTTCCGTCATGATCCCGGCGTCCCCTCGCTGATCAAATCTTGCAGTGAATGCATACCACCTGGCAATTTAAACAACAAACGAACTAGCCATTGCGGACAAAAGACCGATCTGGTTGCCGCCAAGATGCTGGTCCCCAGGCACACTGCGGCGGTGCGGCTTCTTGAGCCTGGAGTGCTGGATGAGCTGAAAACGGGGATAGCATCTGGCGGAGAGGGTGGGATTCGATATGTCGTTTTATATTGTTGATTTTAATTAGAATTACCCGACATAGATGTCACAGTGTCCCCAGAAATGCCCCCAAGAAATATGGACGTAAGCGGCAAACCTGGACGCTGCCTGACCTTCAAATCGACCTTGAGTGATGGTCGTAATTCTGCCAACAAATCTCTCGGTAACTCGATCAATGGCCCGATCCGAAAGCCGTCGTTCATTCAGCGGGCTTCACTCAAGGTTTTTGCCCAAACCAAAGCCGGTTGTGGAATTGGGCACCATGGAGCCTGTCGTTCAAATGGCAGCGCAAAATGGCGCATTTTTGTATTTTTACTGGTCAAGCAGTCCTTGCAAATCTTTCGAGGGCTTGCAGGTCGGTTACCGTCACGCGTCCGTAGCCAGTTTTGATCAAACCGAGTTTGCTTAATTGGCGCAGGCGCAGGTTGAGTGTCTGGCGCGAGCAATCCGACAGGCGGGCGAGCTGTTGCTGCGACATTCGGGCGATGTGCGGGGCGTGGCCATCCCCGCCGACCCGCACCAACATCAGCAGCAGGTTGGCGACGCGCTTGGTATCGCGGCTCAGTGCAGAGCGCTCGACCCATTGCATCAGGGCGCGGAAACGCATGGCCATTTCGAGATAGAGCGGGGCGAAGGCCGCCTGGTTGCGCTCCATCACAGTGCGGACCAGCGCGGCGGGAAAGGTGATCAGGGTCGTGCCCGCGGCAACCTCGAACCCGCGCTCGGTCTCGACCGGATCGAGCACCGCCAGCCAGTTGACCCAGCTGCCAGGGCCGAAGGCGGCGATCGTGACTTCGCTGCCCTCGGCTGAACCGGTGGTCAGCTCGGCCTGGCCTTGCATGACCAGGAAGAGAAACTGCGAAGGCTCGCCCGGCCGTCCCAGGGACGAGCGCTGCGTGAATGTCTTTGAGCTTGCCGCCTGAAGCAACAGGTTCGCATCTCGCGGATCGATCGCCGCAATAACCGGCGATTTCGCGAACATCCTTTGGACGTAGCTGTTTTGATGCGGTTGCATCGAGGCATTGTAAAGCAATTGTCGTAAATCCGACAATTGCAATGTTCGGTTCACGCTATCCTGGTCGCAGAAATTAGGGAGAGACCTGCCATGTCCGGGATCAAGACTGCTTCACTCACCGCCGCGGCGCTGTTGACGGCGAACGTAATGGCTCCGGCTGCGGCGCTGGCGCAGGATCACGTCCCAATGTCGGGGCCGATCAACCGGATGGACACCCAGCATCCCGGCACACCGGGTCCGCGCACCTGCTTCTGGACCAACGGACCCTACAGCGGCGATCCCTATCTCAACATCGCCTGGCCCGACACCAATACCTTCTACTGGACCGCCAAGTTCACCGTGCCCGAAGGCGCGACACTGCGGCTGGACGGGCAGTTCCCGCATTCGCGCTATTCCTCGTTCACCACTTACGACATGCGGGGTCAGCCGGTCGAAAGCCTGGCCGATTACCTGATCACCCCGCTGCCCGGCCATACCAACCCGGCCCGCGAAGGCGGGGACCGGACCGCGCGCAGGCGGTCGTACACCATCGATGTCGAGGCCGGCGGAACCCGCGACCTTGCCCGCAAGGAGGGCATCTTTGACGAGGGCGCCACCTCCAAGGTCATCCACGCTCCGAAGAACGATGGCTATCAGCAAGTGCTGATCTACCGCGTCTACACGGTCGACAAGGGTGCCAGTAACACCGGCAACGTGCCGCTACCGACGCCGGTGCTGACCTTGGCTGACGGCAGGGTGCTGCGCGGGATGGAAGCTTGCGCGGCGATCAACGCCAGCCAGCAGATGAAGATCGCCCCCGATGCTGTGGGTATGCCGGCTTGGCGTTACCGCGAATTGCTGACGACGCCCGGCAAGCCCGATACCAATCCGGCGACCAATCCTTCGACCTGGTATGCTCAGTTCGACCGCAAGCAGTTCGAGGGCATCTTCACCGGCGCCATCGGCAATTTCGACCGCAAGAGCGAAGGCTTTTACCCCACTGTCGACAACCAGTATGTCCGCACCTTCATCAATCGCAAGTTCGGTCCGATTTACGTCCTGCGCGGCAAGTTACCGGTGACGCCAAGGACCATGGACGGCGAGCCGGTGATGAAGGTCAAGGATGCCGACATGCGCTACTGGTCGATCTGCTCGCAAAAGGGTGCGGCCAACACGATGGTGCTGAAGTGCCTGAACGACGAACAGATCGTCACCGACAAGGACCGTAATTACGTTATCGCCTTCAGCCGCGCCGCCGATCGTCCCCGCAATGCCTATCCCGAATGCGGGATCAACTGGCTGCCGATCCCCGACGACGGCGACGGGCTGTACGATGCAGATCAGGGCAACATGATGATCCGCAACATGCTGGCCTCGCCCAGCTTCGGCCATGCGATTCAGAATGTGACCAAGACCGGCGAGGAGCGCGACGTGATGGGCCCTTATCTGCCGACAGGCATGTACCTGGTGCAAGCGACCTTCGAGGGCCTGTTCCAGTGTCGCTCTCCGGCGGAGCAAAGTGCCATTGCGCGCGAAACGATCGAGGCAGATGCGGCGCAGCAGGCTGCCCGAAAATAACCCGTCGCGGACCCGCTCGGCTTAGTCGCACCATTTCGGTGATCGATGCATTTGGCTTGAATTGCGGCCATAGTCGGCTTGACTAGGTCTCGGACCTCGCCTGGAGAGCATCGATATGAGCGTTCGCTATGAACTGGAGGCCGCAGTAGCGATCGTCGCGATCGATCGCCCTGAACGGAGAAATTCGGTCGATCGCGCCACTGCTGCGGCGTTGGTCGAGGCCTTCGAGCGCTTTGACCGCGATGATCGCGCCCATGTCGCGATCCTGACCGGCGCCCCCGGCGGCGGGTTTTGCGCCGGGGCTGACCTCAAGGCTTTGAGCGAAGGCCAGGGCAACCGTGTGGCGGAGGATGGCAATGCACCGATGGGGCCAAGCCGAATGCGCCTGTCCAAACCGGTCATCGCCGCGATCGAGGGACACGCGGTTGCGGGTGGAATGGAGCTCGCGCTGTGGTGCGATCTCAGGGTCATGGCCGAAGACGCGACCTTTGGCATATTCTGCCGCCGCTTCGGGGTGCCGCTGATCGATCTGGGCACCATCCGGCTGCCCCGCCTGATCGGACATTCGCGGGCGATGGATCTGATCCTGACCGGCCGTGCGGTGGATGCCAGCGAGGCCCTGCAGATTGGCCTCGCCAACCGGATCGCCCCGGCGGGACAGGCGCTCGATCATGCTCGGATGCTGGCCAGGGAAATTGCTGCCTTCCCGCAGACCTGCCTGCGCAATGACCGGCGCTCCGCGCTCGATCAGTGGTCCTTGAGCGAGGCCGATGCGATCCGTAACGAGATGCTACTGGGCAAGGCAACGATCGCGAGCGGGGAAACGCAAATGGGAGCGGGCCGGTTTGCAGCAGGGTCCGGTCGGCACGGCTCGAAAGCTGAATTTGGATAGCCTCAAACGCGCCCATTATTTGGCTCGCCTGAGCCTTCGTCCAATTAACTAAGCTAGGGTGGACCGGGAGACCCAGATGACCGATTATATGGCCGCCGCGCAAGAGAAGGCGAACTTTATCGAAGCTCAGCGGCTTGATGGTTTGGCCCGGTGGCGCCGGACCGACGCCAGCGATGCAACGGACTTTGGCCTGTACCATGGTTCGTCAGGGATCATCCTGCTGCTGCTGGAACTGCATCGCGCCACTGGATCGGCCACCGCGCTTGCTCAGGCCGTTGCCGCTGGCGAAGAAGTGGCCGCGTATATCGTGCAGGTGGAACGACTGACGGTAGGCGTGTCGCGCGGCTGGCCGGGCTATGCTTTCATCATGAACGAACTGGCGCGCGCAAGCGGGCGCGATAAGTTTCGCGCCCTCGCTGTCCAATGTCTGGACCGGCTGCGCGCCCAGGCCAGCGAGCTTGGCGCAGGGATCGGCTGGATCGAGCCGATGCCGTTCTCGGAACTCACCGGGCTGACCGGTGATCGGGAGATTTTCGATCAGGCAGTCGGGGCGGCGGGTGCTGGTCTCGCGCTGCTTTATTGCCACCGCCACGCGGTCCATCCGCGAGCGCTCGAATGGGCGGTAGCGACGGCCGAACGCCTGCTCGAGGTCGCAGAGAGCACGCCTGACGGGCTGCGCTGGAAGACGATGGCGGATCAGCCATTCCCCTTCACCGCGCCCAACTTCTCCCACGGCGGGGCCGGTGTCGGATATTTCATGGCGGAGGCCTACAAGGCCACCGGTAAGGCGCGCTATCTGGATGCGGCCAAGGAAGCCGCGCGCTACGTGTTGTCCCGCGCTGCTGCAGTGGGTGATGGAAAGCTGGTCTGTCACACCGAAGAGGCACGCAATCCGGTCTACTATCTCGGCGCGTGCCACGGCCCTGCGGGGACGGGACGGCTGTTCCTCGAGCTTGCTGCGATTACCGGCGAGGCAGTTTGGCTCGAAGAGGCTCGCGCTCTCACCCGCGGACTGCTGGCACTCGGCGCACCGGAGAGCCGCTCCGCCGGACTGTGGAATAACCACGGGCAGTGCTGCGGCGATGCCGGCGTGGGAGAGTTCGCGCTACTCATGGCGCACCGCACCGGGGACGAGGACTATCTGGCTTTGGCCCGCCGCTGTGCCGATGTGATTGTTGCCAACAGCCATACTGAGAAGGGCTGCCGCAGCTGGATGCAGGCCGAACACCGCGGTCGCCCCGAGTTCCTCGAGGCGCAAACCGGCTACATGCAAGGCGCAGCCGGCATCGCCAGTTTTCTGGTCCACCTCGCCACGACCCTGGACGGCCGCCCGGTCAAGATCGCGCTCCCCGACTGGCCCGCAGATCTTGGCAAAGGCATTGAGGTTGCGACGCTGCAATGTGAATTGCCATCGAGCGCACAGCGTCCGGTCTAGTTAACGCGCGGCGGACCCTTGAATGTCCGAAATGGGGTGGAAAGCGGACATCGCGGCACATGAGTCTCGCGATTTCGAAACGCTAATCGGCCAACAAATCTTCAAAACTGATCGTGCTTTGCATTTCCAGCGTTCCCGGACCGATGGCCATCGGGCACCGCACCCCAGGCATAGCCGACACGTCGAAAAGTTCGGTGATAGCGCCTTCAAGCCTGATCCATTCGACCACGTCGCCTGTGGCCAGATTGACTATAAGTATTCCACACCAAGGCTCAGCATCGCGGTGCGCCAGTTCCGCTTCCAAGCTGAGCCCGGCGAAAGTGCCGCCGCGTGGTTTCGACACGGTCACGATGGCATGATTGTCGTGTAGCGAAAGGCCGCGCAGGAAGCCCGGGCAGAAAGCGATGTCGGTGCTCTTGCCGTTCGTTGGATCGATCCGAACAATCTGACCGCGTCCGGAATCGAGGATCACGACACTGCCATCGTGGTCGATCCGGGGACTATGTGGCATGGAAAGCTGATCGGTCACCACGCGGCCATCAGGATAATCCAACAGAACGCCGCCCTTTTCGCGACGCGCGCGCCAGCCGGTTACCACATCGCTGCGGCTGACCGCCGTGACGTAGCGTGGCTTGCCATCCTGCATGGCGAGGCCGTTCAAGTGACAGCGATCTTCCGGCGCAAGGCGCGAAATGAACGGCGGTTTCCACAGTGGTCTGAAACTGTGTTGGACGTCGAGTGTCGCGAGGCAGCTATACTTCGTGTTGACGAAGACGACGCTTCCGTCGGCAGCGACTGCCAGTTCATGGATGTCGAGATCGCCGGTGGTCTGGGCATTGCGCGGAACCAGCAATTGATCGAACCCGCCATTGGCCAGTTCGCCTGCGCGCAGCATGTTTTCGAGCCGCCAGATCTGGTCGAGGCCCGCTAGGTACAGGCGCCCTGGCTGCCAATGCAGGCCCATCGCGCGTGTAAAACTTTGCTCATTGACCGAGATGAGCCCATCCGGAAGCAGGCCAACCAGGAACAACTTGCCGCTCTGGTAGCAGCTGAACGCGAGGCTGACGCGGTGCTGGGCCAGCCAGGAGGCAAGGCCGCGCGAAACATCGATGTCGGTCGCTTCCGGATTGGCGACATTGGGCTTCGGTTCCGACACCGGGGACGTCCTCTCAGGTTTTGGCATTATCGAACGGCAGCGGAAACGCATTGGGCCGCTTCTTGCGAAGCGACCCAGTGTACGTCCCTAAGATTGCAGCGCAATCAGAAGCGGAAGCGCAGGCCGGCCCGGCCGCCATACCCTTCATAATCACCGCCATCGGCGTAGCGGCCTTCGAAAAAGCCGCTCAGGCCTCCTTCTTTGGACCCGATGTTTATGCCGACAGTGCCTTCGCCGTAGTCACGCATCTGCTGGTTCGTGAAAGCGACCGTCTGCCCGCCGCTGATAAACGCGACCTGGTCCTGTCCCTTGAATTCGTGCACGTAATTTCCGCCGGCGTAGACCGTCAGTGTCGACGGACCAATGTCGCTGGTTATGCCAACCCGGGCGCCCGCCTTACCCCGAACGCCATCGGCATCGTCAAAGGCGAAGTTGCCCGAAGCAACGCCAAAATCATCGAAATCGGAGTGCGTGAAGGAAACGCTCACCGCAGGTTCCATCCACAGCCGTCCGCCGAAGCGCAAGCCAGCCTCGGCCTTTCCGCCGTAGACCGATCCTTTCAGCTTCTGGGTGTAGCGCCCGGAATTGCTGGTGTTGTCCCCCCAGTAATAATCGTACTTGCCCAGCGCGTTGAAGAAGACGGTGCCTGACGAGTAGCTGGCGTAAACTCCGCCATTGACCGCATCGAAATTGATCCGGTCAGCCGATCCGGCAAAGTTGAGGTTGGAATTGATATAGCCGCCGGTAATCCCGAAGGCGAACGCTCCGTCCGCAGCCGGGCCACCGAAATCGACCCCCATCTGCGCACCGAAATAGTCCTGACGATAACCAAGGTTCGCGGGAGTGGTGACGCCATTGAAGGTGAAGTTGCGCGTGTTCGTGCGCCCTTCCACCTGGCCCAACAACTGGCCCCACACCCGGCCTCCGCTGCCGCCAGCACCATTTGCTGCTACGTTGTCGCGCAATTCACGCATATGCCCCGACCAGGCATCGCCCGATTGCAGCCACAGATTTCGTGCCGCTTCAGCGAAAACCGCGGTGCGGTAAACCCCGGCACCGGGCGTTGCGATGAGGTTGTAGCTGAATGTCGTGGGATTGTAGGCGATGCCGTACTGGACCAGGCCTTGATCGACGAAGGCGTTGTCGAGGACAAAAGCATTGGCGCCCGATGCTGATCCCGCCTGAACGAGCGTGGTACCGGCATTTGAGCTAAGCACTGCGGGCCCGGTGTTCAAATTCGTAAGCGATACGGTTGTCGAGCCACTGGCGGCTCCGCCAATCCTGAGCTGATCGGCAAGGCCGGTCGCGCCGCCGAGGTTGACGTCAAGACCAAGCTGCGCGGAACCGCTGCCCGAATAGCTGCCGGGCAGCACGAGCACATCGCCAACATGGCCATTGCGCAGATCGATCAATCCCGTGTTGGAGAAGCTTTCCAGCCCGGTCAGCGTGATCGTGCCGGCGGTTGGCGCCAGCCCCAGAACGCGCAAGGTGCCACTATTGTTGAACAGATCGACTCCGGCGCCGAAATCGCTGTTGCTGTTGGCGTTGAACGTGCCGCTGTTATTGACCGTATCCTGATTGGCCGTCAGCAGGACTCGGCCAGTAATGGTGCCGGAATTGTTGACCGTGGCGCTGCCCCCGGTGATTGACAGGGCGGCATTGGTGCCGCTGATCGTGCCTGCATTGGTGACGGTTGTACCGGTGCCCGAGCTTATTGTGGCACCATTGTTGGCCCCTGCCAGAGTGCCCGAGTTCAGCGCCAGATTGGCGGTCGTCGCCGCAGCTATGGTAACGCCGTCAAGACTGGCCGAATTCGTGTTGCCGCTCAGTGTGACTGCAACCGGTCCGGCCGTACTGGTGGCCGAAATCGCCGCTGACGTCGCACCTGTCGTGGTCACACCGGTCGACGTGACGTTGACCGCGCCGCCGCCTCGCGCAACGATCCCGCGGCTGTTCGCGCCGGTGGTTGCGACCTGGCCGACGTTGATCGTGACCGCATTGGTCGCGGTAACGTTGATGCCATCAGCATTGGCACCGGCGGTGCTGAGTGTCCCGGTTCCGTTGATGGTCGCCGAGGCGGTCGCCTGCGGCCCGAAAAACAGGACGCCAGCTGGCACGAAGACCCCGGTCGAACCGGCCCCGGTGGTTGTGATGGTCCCGTAGTTGACTGTGGCGCCTTGGGTCCCGGTTATCACGATGCCGCGCGCGTTTGCGCCGGTCGTGCTGATCGTCGTTGCCCCCGCGCGGGCTGTCCCACCGTTGGAAGTAACGCGAATGGCGTCTGCACCGATACCGCTGGTGGTGACGCTGAGCGGGGTAACGACTGCTCCCCCCGCGGCGGCGGTGGCGACGGCACCGAATGCATTGGCTCCCGAAGTCCTGATTGTTCCGCCGTTGATTGTGGCAATTCCGGTCGAGCCGGTCTGCGCACTCGCACCGATCGAATTGGCACCCAACGTGGTAATGGTGCCGCCATTGATCGTAACGTTACCTACGTCCGAGCGTACCGCCACACCCGTGGCATTGGCGCCAGAGGTCGAGACCGTGCCCGATGACACGATGATGGTCCCGCGATTGTTGTCAGCTTCGATCCCCAGCGCGCTGTCACCGGTGGTTGTGGTGTTGCCGCCTACGATCGTGATGTTGCCGGTGTAGGACGAAGCGAGGATGCCCGTCGCGTTCGTTCCAGTGGTCCGGATGATCCCCGTAGTCGCGTTGATCGCACCATAGTTAGTCGCCAGTAGCACCCCGTAAGCGCCGCTGTCGCTGGTGCGAATGGAAGTTGTCGGTGAGGCTTTGACTGTCAGCGACTGCGTCCCGGTGGCCAGGCCGAAGATGCCGATATTGAGCGATCCGGACGTGTCGATTGCTACATCGGGATTGACCACTATCGTCAAATCGACCGGCGGCACGATATAGGTGACGCCATTCGGGTATGGGTTGTTTGCAGCCGTGCAGGTTACCGTGCCGCCGGGCGGAACGGCGCCGCACTCGTTATCGGCCAATGCCGGTGTCGCAGCAGAAGCGAGGGCAAGGGCCGCCATGCCAACGCCGAGGCGAAGCCGCTTGCTTGTGATCAAGTCAGCGGGCGTTTTCGGATTTGCTAGGAACATTAAACCGGACTCCTGGAACAGGCGCCCCCCGGTATTTTTCTTCCCCTAGTTGCATCCTTTTGCCGACGAAACTCGTAACACTACTAGGTCAAGCTATTGATTGCTGGCCGAAATAGCCGTGAGTTGCCGCGGTGTGAGAGGCCCTTGATGCTACAAGATGCACATTTTTCGGATGGTTCGGCGAGCCAAACGGTATCTCTCGGCTTTTTGCAAAACGCGATCACACAGTCATCGATCGGTATCGCCGTGTGCGATCGGGAATTGAATGTACGTTTTTGCAATGCGGCTTTTGACCGGTTCTTGCATGATGACTCGCTTGATACAGGGACGCCGCCTGCGCCTCTCCATGGCGCAGCGCTGTTGCGTCTCTTCGGATTGACCGACCTTTCCTTTGCCTCTGCAAATGTTGAGCCCGGTCTTGCATGGCACGGCCTGGGGCGTGGACCCGTTCGCGGTGGCCTGGACGCGGGTCACGACTTCCATATCGCGATTGAATATTTCCTCGATCCAGACAAGCACGGTGGCTGGCTGATAACCGCGCAAAGGAGTGTGGTTGGGACGCGGGACCAAGGCATGTTCGAACGCCAGCAAATCACCAAATCGCAAAGGCTTACCGAGCGCGAGAAACAAATCGTGCTCGCGCTGAACTTGGGTCAGGCGAACAAGACCATCGCCAGGGACCTTGGCATCAGCCCGCGCACGGTGGAGTTTCACCGTTCAAGAATATTCAAGCGCTTTGGCGTGAATTCGGTGGTCGAGCTAATTAGAAGAGTGATTATCGAGGTCGAATGTGGCGGGGTACTTAAGGCCAGCTCTCCGGTCGATGATTGACCTGCCGAAACGACGCGTTTGAGGTGAAAAAGGGGCATCATCCTGCGTCGGCTGCCGCTCCGACATAGCCGACTATTTAAATGCTAACCGAGATATCTCCCAATGCAGGCGGCAGGTGCATTAGAACCAGAGATTCGAACAGGTGATCGCTTCCGGTAAGGATCAGTGCGCTGGTGAATATGAGAATTCCGCCCAGTGCGCGCTTGCCAACCTTGCCCGCTGTCAAAAGTCCTGCCCGTCGGCGGGCAAATACAGCCCGCGCGGCATAGGCGATAGCCAGCAGAACGGTGGCGATGCCAAGTCCGAAAGCGCTCATGGTCAGCGCAACCGCGAACAGATTTTCGCCTCGCGCGGCGAGCACTGTTGCTGCTCCCAGCGTCGGACCGACGCACGGGCTCCACACCAGACCGAGCAGCGCGCCGATCGCGAATTGGCCAGACAGGCCGCGCCGCTCAAGACCGGCCTGACGCCGATGGGCCCAAGAAGCCAGCGGCGCAGCGGCCATTGTCAGCCGGTCTTGCAACCATGAAACGGACAAAAACAAACCGGCCAGGCCGAGCAGGATTGCCCCGGCAACGCGCAGGGTATCGCCATCCAGCCCGGCCAACGCGCCCAACCGGGCGAGTATGAACCCTGTCACTGAAAAGGACAAAACCAGGCCAGCCGCTAGCGCCAACGGGCCGCGCCGATTGGCCTGGGCGGCGCTGCCCAATACGATCGGGACCAGCGGCAGCACGCACGGTGACAGAATGGTCAGGCACCCGGCTGCGAAGCCGAGCAGCGGGTTAAGTGCTCCGGCCACGATCAGTCGCCCCCATCGGTTTCAACTGCCGCGATCAGTTCGTCTCGCAGCCATTGGCCCAGACAGGCACCGGCGATAGCGACGCCCTGGTCGTCGC
>JBJTLY010000325.1:0-4299 GCA_046063275.1 Novosphingobium sp.
GGTCAGCGCCGCAAGGGCAAGCTGTCGGACTTCGGTATCCAGCTGCGCGCCAAGCAGAAGCTCAAGGGCTACTACGGCGACGTGACCGAAAAGCAGTTCAAGCGCACCTACCAGGAAGCATCGCAGATGAAGGGCGATACCGGTCAGAACCTGATCGGCCTGCTCGAGCAGCGCCTCGATATGGTGGTCTACCGCGCCAAGTTCGCGCCGACCATCTTCTCGGCTCGCCAGATCGTTTCGCACGGCCACATCTATGTGAACGGTGTGAAGTGCAACATCGCCAGCCGCCGCGTGCGTCCGGGCGACGTGCTGACGCTGGGCAAGAAGGCCAAGGACATGGCCCTGATCGCCGAAGCACAGGGACTGGCCGAGCGTGAAGTGCCCGACTACGTCGCGCCCGACGGCACCGACAAGGTCAGCTTCGTGCGCGTTCCGACGCTCGACGAAGTGCCTTACCCGGTGAAGATGGAGCCGAACCTGGTCGTCGAATTCTATTCGCGCTGATCCAGCCGAAGACTAACAAAGAAAGGGCGGTCCGGCAGGGCCGCCCTTTTCTTATGTCCGAACCCCGTTCGTGGTGAGGAGGGACTGAGCTCTTGCGAAGGCCCGTCTCGAACCACCACGCGCAGCGTTTGGTCCTTCGAGACGCCACTTCGCTGCGCTCTGCGGCTCCTCAGGACGAACGGAGGTGGGAGTCTGAGGTTCAAATAATCCGCCAGCCCCACCCAGCCAACTTCACCCGCCCTGCCCTCGGCAGCATCACCTCGACCGGCACCCCTGCTAGATTGACCACCACAGTCACCCGATCACCCTTCGCCACCCGGCGAAAGGCAAAGACCTTGGGGTTGCCGCTCTCGATGATCTCGAGATTGCCCGGCTCCATCCCGTTCGCCAGCGCCGGGTGCCGGTGCTTGAGCTCGAGCAGCCTGGTGTAAAACGCCTGCCGCCGGTAGCCGCGCCAATCGATCTGATCCTTGTCGAAGAACTCGAGCCGGTGATCGAGCCCGCTCTCCTGCCCGCTGTAGACCAGTGGCATCCCCGGCAGCGTCGCCGCCAGCACCGCCATTGCATCCGCGCCCTCGCCGTAAAGCTCGCTGTCGGTACCGTTCCATGAGTTCTCGTCATGGTCGCTGGTGAAGGTCATGCGGTAGGCGCCCTGCGGATAGCGCCGCGCGGGTTCGGTGTAGAGTTTCGCCAGATCTCGCGCGTCGGCCTTGCCCTTCGCCACGTCGATCAGCAGGTGGTAGAGCTTCCAGTCGTAAGTCATGTCGAAAGCGCGGAGCTGCAGTTCGGGCGTGTCGGCCTCGGCCAGCATGAACATGGGTTTGATCTTATCCAGACCGTCGCGCGCCTGATCCCAGAACTCGACCGGGAGTGTCCAGGCGACATCGCAGCGGAACCCATCGATGTCAGCCTTGCGGACCCAGTAGGCCATCGCCTCGATCATCCCGGTGCGCACTTCGGGCTTGGAATAGTCCAGCCCGATCACGTCGGCCCAGACTTCCTCGTGGTGATCGCTGAGGTCGGTATAGTGGAAGCCCTCAAGCTCACCCTTGGCGTTCCGCTTGTACCAATCGGGGTGCTGATCAACCCAGACGTTGTCCCACCCGGTATGATTGGCGACCCAATCGAGGATAACCTTGAAGCCTTGCTTGTGCGCGGCGTTCACCAGATGCTGGAAATCGGCGAGCGTGCCGTATTCAGGATTGACCGTATAATAGTCGCTGACCGCGTAATAACTACCCAGCGAGCCCTTGCGCAGTTTCTTGCTGATCGGGTTGACCGGCATGATCCACAGCACGTCCACGCCCATCTTGCGCAGCCGCGGCAAGTGCGGCTCGAACGCGCGGAAGGTGCCTTCGGGGGTGTATTGCCGGATGTTGACCTCATAGATCGTCGCGTGCCGCGCCCATGCGGGATGGCGGACCTGGCTGACGCCCTTGGTGATCGGCAGGGCTGGCGCAGCCGCTGCAAGCGTTGGTGCCGCCAACGACAGCAAGGCCAATGCAGCCCTCGGCATGGTCCAGCGCATCGATATCTCTCCCCAATCAGTCCCTGCACGCAGACTATCGCCGTGGCGCGAGCAGCCAAGGCCTGTCGTGCCGGTATTCGTATGCGCGTCGGGGGCTTCCAACCTTGCGCCAATCGGCTAGAGACCTCTTAAGCAATCGGTTAAATCGGGGTGGAAAATGGAATTCGACGACGTAATCATGGGCCGCCGCTCGATCCGGGGCTATCTCGACAAGCCGGTGCCGCGCGAGTTGATCGAGGACGTTCTCGCCCTCGCCATGCGCGCGCCGAGTTCGATGAACACCCAGCCGTGGCATTTCCACGTGATCACCGGCGAGCCGTTGGCCAGGATCCGCGCCGGCAACACCGAACGCATCCTTGCCGGCGAACCCGACAGCCGCGAATTCCGCAAGGGCGTGCCCTTTGCTGGCGAACATCGCGAACGCCAGATCGTGGTCGCCAAACAGTTATTCGCCGCAATGGGGATCGAGCGCGACGACAAGGACGCGCGGCAAGACTGGGTGCTGCGTGGCTTCCGCCAGTTCGATGCCCCGGTCTGCGTGATCGTGACCTACGACCGCGCCTGCGACGGCAGCGACGACAGCCCGTTCGATTGCGGTGCCGTCTCCACCGCGCTGGTCAACGCCGCGTGGTCGCGCGGGCTCGGCTGCGTCATCAACAGCCAGGGCATCATGCAAAGCCCGGTGGTGCGCGAACATGCGGGCATTCCTGACGATCAGGTGATCATGAAGAGCATCGCGCTCGGCTGGCCGGACGAGAGCTTCCCGGCCAACGCGGTGGTCTCCGAGCGCAAGAGCGTGGACGAAGCCGCGCGGTTCGTCGGGTTTTAGGACAGCGCCCGACAATTCGTAGCCCTTCCCATGGGGGAAGGGTTTGGGATGGGGGGTCTGCCCTATCGAGCTCGGAAACCCCACCCCCGACCCCTCCCCACCGGGGAGGTGAGTTTGATCAACACCTGATCAAATCTTGCCGCTCTAGGCGTCCTGACCTTCCAGCCGCTCGCTCGCCGCGAGCCATTGCTGCTCGGCTTGTTCAAGTTCGCGCATCACCTCGCCGCGGCGGCGTGACAACTCACCCATGGTCAGGTCGCGCAGCTCAGGCACCGCGCTGGCGGGCGCGAACATCGCCTGATCAATTGCCGATAGCTTCTTCTGCCAGCGGGCGATCACCGCTTCGGCATCGCTGACCTGCTTGGCTGCCTGCCGCGCCAGTTCGCGCGCCTGGGCGGCGGCCTTGCGGTCCTTCTTCTCCACTTTGGGCTTGGCATCGCCCTTGGGCTGGTTCCGCCCAAGCACGAAATCGATGTAGTCCTCCATCGATCCTGCGTAATCGGCGGCGGTGCCGTTATCGACCAGCACCAGCCGGTCGGCGGTCAGCTCGACCATGTGACGGTCGTGGCTGATCAGGATCACCGCGCCGTCAAATTCGTTGAGCGCCTGGACCAGCGCCTCGCGCGCATCGACATCGAGGTGGTTGGTCGGCTCGTCGAGGATCAGCAGGTTGGGCGCATCGCGGGTGATCAGCGCCAGCGCGAGCCGCGCCCGCTCGCCGCCCGAAAGTGAACCGACCTTGGTGGTCGCGCGGTTGCCCGAAAAGCCGAACCGGCCGAGCTGGCCGCGCACCGCGCCGGGGGTCGCCTTGGGCATGGCGCGGGTCATGTGCTCCAGCGGACTATCGCCGCCGGCCAGTTCCTCAACCTGGTACTGCGTGAAATACCCCACCGTCATCTGCCCCGAGGCGCGCATCGATCCATCGAGCGCAGGCAACTGCGCCGCGAGAAGCCGCGCCAGTGTGGTCTTGCCGTTGCCGTTGCGCCCCAGCAGCGCGATCCGGTCATCGGGATCGATCCGCAGGTTGAGCCGCTGGAGGATCGGCTTGTCGTTGTACCCCACCGCGGCAAGATCGAGCGTGATCAATGGCGGGCGCATTTCCTTGGGGCTGGGGAAATCGAAGCTGAGGCTGGGATCTTCCATCAAGGCCGCGATCGGCTGCATCTTGGCAAGCATCTTGGCGCGCGACTGGGCCTGCTTGGCGGTGGAGGCGCGAGCCGAATTGCGCGCGACATAGTCCTGCAGCCGCGCGCGCTGCGCGTCTTGCGAGGCCTTGGCCGCGGCGAGCTGTGCCGCGCGTTCGGCTCGCTGCGCCTCGAACGCATCGTAGTTGCCCGGATAGAGCGTCAGCTTGCCGCCCTGCAGGTGCAAGATCGAATCGACCACATTGTTAAGCAGATCGCGTTCGTGGCTGATGACCAGCAAGGTGCCGGGATAG
>JBJTLY010000326.1:0-21675 GCA_046063275.1 Novosphingobium sp.
GCAGATCAAGATCCAGGCTTCGGGCGGGCTCAGCGAGGCGGACATCGACCAGATGGTCAAGGATGCCGAGCAGTTCGCGACCGAGGACAAGGTCCGGCGTGAAGCGGCGGAAGCCAAGAACAATGCCGACAGCCTGGTCCACGCGACCGAGCAGCAGCTGGCCGAGCACGGCGACAAGATCGACGCCGAGCTCAAGGCCGAAATCGAAGCGGCGCTTGCCGAAGCCAAGACCGCGATCGAAAGCGGCAATGCCGAGGAAATGACTGCCAAGACTCAAGCCCTGACCGAAAAGGCCATGAAGATGGGCCAGGCGATCTACGAGAAGGAACAGGCTGCGGCCGCTTCGCCGGATGCCGAGGCTCCGGCTGAAGGCGGCGAGGAAGTGGTCGACGCCGAATTCTCGGAAGTCGACGAGAACAAGGGCTGATCACGGCAATGAAACGGGACCGCCGCCGTGCTGACTGGCGCGGCGGCGGACTTGTATTCGGGATGGGGCAATGGCGGTAGAAGCCGACTATTACGAACTGCTCGAGGTTGAGCGCAGCGCGGACGATGGCACGATCAAGTCGGCCTATCGGCGTCTCGCGATGCGTTGGCACCCGGACAAGAACCCGGGCGACTCCGATGCGGAACACCGATTCAAGTCGATCAGCGAGGCTTACGAGGTCCTCAAGGATCCGCAAAAGCGCGCAGCCTATGACCGCTTCGGCCACGAAGCTTTCAAGCAGAGCATGTCGGGCGGCGGGCAGGGCGGCGGGGCCGGGTTCTCCGACCTTGGCGACATTTTCGAAACGATTTTCGGCAGTGCGTTTGGCGGCGGCGGGCGGCAACAGCCGCGGCGCGGTGCGGACCTGCGCTATGACATGGAAATCGGCCTCGACGAGGCGTTCCACGGCAAGCAGGCCGAAATCGAAATCGAAGTCGCCGCCAGGTGCGAGCCATGCGATGGCTCGGGCGCTGAGCCCGGCACCGGCAAGCGCCGCTGCAACCTATGCGGCGGACACGGCCAGGTTCGCGCGCAGCAGGGCTTCTTCATGGTCGAACGGACCTGCCCGACCTGCCACGGCCGCGGCGAGGTGATCGAAAAGCCCTGCCGCAACTGCCGTGGCGAGGGCCGGGTCGATACCCCGCAAAAGCTCGATGTGGCTATCCCGCCGGGCGTGGACACCGGCACCCGCATTCGTCTGGCGGGCAGGGGCGAGGCCGGGCCGTTCGGCGCGCCCGCAGGCGACCTTTACATCTTCATCCACATCCGCCGCCATGCGGTGTTCGAGCGCGATGGTTCGAACCTCGTGACCCGCGTGCCGATCGCCTTCACCACGGCGGCGCTCGGCGGCGAGATCGACATTCCGGGGCTCGATGGCCAGCGCATTACGGTCGACATTCCGGCCGGCATCCAGTCGGGCAAGCAACTGCGCAAACGCGGCGCAGGCATGCCAGTGCTGCAAGCGCGTGGCCGCGGCGATCTGGTGACCGAGATTGTGGTCGAAACGCCGACCAAGCTCTCGGTGCGCCAGAAGGAACTGCTGCGCGAGCTGCAGGAGAGCGAAACCGGCGACGAAACCCCGCAGTCAAAGGGCTTTTTCGACCGAATCAAGGAAGCCTTCTCGGGCAGCTGATCCGGTGATATAACCCGCCGCCTCAGGGTCGCCAGTCCTGGGAGACGGCGATGGCGCAGGCACTCGACGAAGCGAAACTGCACGAATTTGTCGGCAAGATGCTCGGCGATCTTGGCGGCGCGATGAGCGTGCCGACCGCACGGATCGGCTTCCGGCTAGGGCTGTTCGACGAACTGGCGAAGAGTCCGGCAACCGCTGCTGAACTCGCCGCGCGCGCGGGCGGTCTGCACGAACGCTACGTCCGCGAATGGTGCCTGGCGCAGTGCGCCAATGGCTATGTTACCTACGATTCTGCCCGCGACAGCTTTAGCGTCAGCCCCGAACAAGCGATGGTCTTCACGGTGCAGGACAGCCCGGTGTATCTGCGCGGGGCATTTGAACTCGTCGCGGCGATGATCGAGGCGGAAGCCAAGGTCGAACACTGTTTCCGCCACGGCACCGGGGTCCGCTGGGGCGATTCCGCCGGATGCTTGTTCTGCGCCACCGGCATGTTTTTCCGGCCAGGTTACGTCAACAACATCGTCCAGAACTGGATTCCGGCGCTGGAGGGGGTCGAGGCCAAGCTCAATTCGGGAGCCAAGGTGGCCGACGTCGGCTGCGGCGTCGGTTTTTCGACACTACTGATGGCGCAGGCCTATCCGGCGAGCAGCTTTACCGGATACGATTTCCACGAACCCTCGATTCTCGACGCACGCAAGCATGCTGCCGAACACGGTCTGGAGGGCCGGGTGAAGTTCGAGGTCGCCAGCGCGAAGGACATTGCCGAACGCGGTTTCGATCTTATCACTATGTACGATTGCCTGCACGATATGGGCGATCCGGCAGGCTGCGCCGCGCACATGCGCAAGATCCTTGCAAAGAACGGAACCTGGATGATCGTCGAACCGATTGCCGGCAACAATCCGGCGGACAATTTCAACCCGGTCGGGCGCCTCTATTACAACGCTTCGACCATGATTTGCGTGCCGACCTCGCTCGATCAGGAAGTCGGCGCGGGTCTGGGCGCGCAGGCGGGTGAGGCCAGGCTGATCGAGGTGATCAAAGGCGGCGGCTTTGCCAGCGTTCGCCGGGCCACCGAAGGCCCGTTCAACATGGTGCTTGAGGCGCGTTAATCCGAGGCAAGCAGTTCCGCCCGCAATCCGCTGATCAGATTGGGATCGGCCTTGAGCCGGTGCTCTTCCTCGTCGAGCACCGCGAGGAATGCTGCGATCTTGCTGCGCTTCAAGTCGGCGGGATCGAGCTCCATCCCTTTGGGCATGGTCGAGCCGATCAGGTCGATCATCCGCTCGGCCCCATGGAGACGGCCCCATAGATAGTCGTTCTCGCGGTAGGCGCGGCTGAAAAAGGCACCGAAGTTATAGAATTCGGTGCCGCGCAGCATCGTGTTGGCGCCGCCGGGGCGGATCGAATTGCAATCCTCGGGCGAGATCCGGTCGACCTTGGCGGGTTCGAACTCGGTCGATCCCTCGCCGCGCAGCAGCGGCAGGGTGACCGTGTCGTAGAACGGAAAGCCCAGATAGGTCAGCAAGACCCGCCGCTTGAGTTCGCGCGGCATTTTCTGCAGCGCCTGGACCAGCAGCCCGTCGACCACCAGGTCGGTCGCCGGGAGCTGGCGGCGCCACGCGATCGCATCGAGCACCACGCCAGGATCATGATCCAGGTCGCGCGCGATGGCGGTGAAGTCGCCGCCCAGCGAGCCGCTCGCCTCGCGGTCGAAATAGAGCGCCAGCGCCTGATAGACCACGACGCGCGCTTCCTCGCGGGCTTCGGGCATGTCGGCATCAAGGTCGCCCCAATCCTCAGCCAATCTCCGCGCGAGCAAGCGCAAGCGACGGATGCGGAAGCCAAGGTCGTGCTCGCGGAAAAAGGTGATGGTCGGCGCGCTCGCTCCGCCGCGCATGGCGGTCAGGTGATCGAGCCCGTGCTGCGCCAGCCACCGATTGAGCCGGGCCGCGACCGGCTCGGCTCGGCCCATCGTCAATTCGGGCGCAGCGTGTTCGATCACGGCGCCAAGTTCGTCGACGATCTGTGCGAACTTGACCTGACCGTAAGCCTGAAAGGCGTAACCAGCCTGCGTTGCCGCAGCCTGCTGAGCTTTCGCGCGCCAGTTGCCAAGCCGCCGCAGGGTCGGCGAATCGAGAAACAGCGTGCGCCCGAACAGCTTTTCGACCTTGGCCTCGACCTCGGGACGAAGCGCGTCGACGATGGCTTTGAGCGCGGAGAGCTGGCGCGAACTATCCGCGATCGCTTCGAGGTTATCCCGCACCGGCTGTTCGCGCGGGATCGAGGAGAGCGATCCGAAGATCACCGAGAAAAAGCCCGGCGCGCGGGTATCGGCGTGGCGCTGGCCGCCGACTTCGTCGGGATGCGGATCAATGTAGACGAAGCGGCGGTCGACCTCGCGTTGGGCAGGGCGGTCGCGCAAAACCCCCAGCGCCTCGGCGAACGGTGCATTGACCAGCACCGAGCCATCGATCAGCGCCACCGCTTCGGTATCGCCGCGGTGGCTGTGCTCGGGCATGACCCGCTCGACAAAAGCGGTACGGCTGTACCAGGGATCGTTCCGCTCGGCCGCAAGCGCATCGATTTCCTTGAGCTGCAGAGCGGGGAACGCGCCCGGAAAACTCGCCGTCGCGCGGGCCGCCAGCACCAGTTCGAGCGGCGAGGCAAGGTCATGCCCGCCATCGGCCGGCACCGGCGCGCGGAACCCGATCGAAACCCGGTGCTCGCTTTCCTCGATCATCGGCGGGCTATTGAGCCGCAGCACTTCGGGATGGCCCTTAAAGTCGGTGGTGGTGACGAACAGATCGATCGGGTGTCCGGGGGGCAGCAGCGGATCGTCAGCTGTTCCCTTGCGCATCGCATCGAGCGCCTCGGCCAGCAGGCGCGAGAAGCCGAGCCCACCGAACGGCGGCTCGAACCAACGCGAACGGATCAGCCGGGAGAGCTTGCTGCGCACTTCGGAGCGGGTTTCCGGGGCGACGCTCGATGAAACGACGTTGCCCGGGCGCTTGAGCAGCCAGTAGACCAGCGGCATTGCCCAGAACTTGGCCACGCGGGACCACGGACGGGCATCGGGATCGATCAACACCTCCACATCGGCGCGTTCGAGCCACAGGTCGGTGAGCGGTTCGAGGCTTTGCCCCGAATGGATCGCCTGAGCGAGGAAGATGCCATTGATCCCGCCCGCGCTCGCCCCGGCGACGATATCGGTCAGCACCTTAAGACGGAGCTTGGACTGCCTCTCGATTGTTGCAAGCAGCTGCAGGTAGACCACTTCGGTGCCGCCAAGCGTACCATCGCCGCCGTGGTGCGCCCGGCTTGCCCGGGTGAGCTTCCAGATCTCCTTGATCACCCCATGCATGTATACGGCAAGGCTGACCCCGCCGTAGCAGACCAGTGCAATGCGGAGTTCCTTCTGGCGCATGGTGACACCTGACTACAACGAATCGCCAAAGCAAGAGGTAAGGGTGTCATGCGTATGAATGCGGCTACTTGCGTTCCGCTTTCGTTCCAACTATGCCGGTGTCCATGGTCAAGACCAAGCGCCGCTATATCTGTCAGGCCTGCGGGAGCGTAGCGCACCGCTGGCAAGGGCAATGCGCCGATTGCAGCGAGTGGAATACTCTGGCCGAGGAGGCACCAGCTACGGTGTTTTCGGCCAAGCACGATCTCTCCTCGGGTGGGCGCGCGATCAGTTTCGAAGCGCTCGATGCGCCGGGTGAACCACTGGTCCGCCGCTCGACCGGACTGGCGGAATTCGACCGAGCGCTGGGTGGCGGGCTGGTTCCGGGGAGCGCGGTGCTGATGGGCGGCGATCCCGGTATCGGCAAGAGCACGCTGCTGTTGCAGGCGGCGGCCGCCTTGGCGCTGCGCGGGCAGAATGCGGTCTACATCAGCGGCGAGGAAGCGGCGGGGCAAGTGCGACTGCGTGCGGACCGGCTTGGCTTGGGTAAGGCCCCGATCTTGCTCGCCGCGGCAACGTCGGTGCGCGATATCCTGACCACACTGGCAACCATGCCGCCGCCGGCGCTGCTGGTGATCGATTCGATCCAGACCATGCATTCGGACCAGATCGAGGGCGCGCCGGGTACGGTCAGCCAGGTTCGCGCCTCGGCGTTCGAGCTGATCCGTTTCGCCAAGGAAAACGGCACCGCGCTGGTGCTGGTCGGGCACGTCACCAAGGACGGCTCGATCGCGGGACCGCGCGTGCTTGAGCACATGGTCGACGTGGTGATGAGCTTCGAGGGTGAGCGCAGCCACCAGTACCGCATCCTGCGTTCGATCAAGAACCGGTTCGGCCCGGTTGACGAGATCGGCGTCTTCGCAATGGAAGGCGCAGGGCTGACCGAGGTCGGCAACCCGTCGCTGCTGTTCCTGTCGGGACGTGATCAGCCATTGCCGGGCAGCGCGGTCTTCCCGGCGATCGAGGGCACCCGGCCGGTGTTGTTCGAAATCCAGGCGTTGGTCGTGCGGCTAGCGAGCGGCGCGACCCCGCGCCGCGCGGTGGTTGGATGGGACAGTGGGCGGCTCGCGATGCTGCTCGCGGTGCTTGAAGCGCGCTGCGGGCTCAATTTTTCCTCGGCCGAAGTCTATCTGAACGTCGCAGGTGGTTACCGCCTCGCCGATCCCGCGGCGGACCTTGCGGTGGCCGCTGCGCTGATTTCGGCGCTGGCTGACAAACCGCTCGCCGCCGATGCGGTGTGGTTCGGCGAAGTCTCATTGGCGGGAGAAATCCGCCCGGTTGCGCACGGCGGGATCCGCTTGCGCGAGGCAGCCAAGCTGGGCTTCGCCAGCGCCTATGGCCCGGCTGATCTGCCCGGTACCAAGGGGCAGGGGCGCTATGCCGGATTAACCCTGCTGCCAAATCTCGTTGACCGGATAATGGGCGGCGCATAGGCTCGTTGCCGATATGACCGGCTTCGATATTGCAGTTCTGATCCTGGTGGGCCTTGGCGCCATCACCGGCTTCATGCGCGGCTTCGTGCAGGAGGTGTTCGCGCTTGCTGCCTGGGTGCTCGCCCTCGTCGCGATCCACAACCTGCACACCCCGCTCACCGAAGCGCTGGTCCCGCATGTCGGCACCGAAAGCGGCGCCTCGGTGCTGGCCTTCGCGATCCTGCTGCTGGTTCCTTATGCCATTGTGAAGCTGCTGTCAGACCGGCTCGGCGCGGCCAGCCGAAATTCGGTGCTCGGTCCGATCGACCGGGTCATCGGCTTCGGCTTTGGTTCGGTAAAAGGCATGGTCATCACCGTGCTGGCCTTTTCGGTGCTGGTGCTGGGCTATGACACAATCTGGGGCGCGGGCGGCAGGCCGCAGTGGATCACCCAGTCGCGATCCTATCCCTTCGTGAATTCGGCGAGCGAGGCTCTGGTCAAGATGATCGGCGAACGCCGCCGCGATGCCGTGAAGGCTGCCGCGCGTGACGAGGCGAAAAAGAAGGCTACCGACGCCCTGACCGGGAAGTGAGCACCGCCAAGCTGTATAATGCCGAGCTGCTCGGGCTGGCGACCGCGCTTGCGAATTACCCGCTGGACGAAAAATTGCCGCTGCGCGGCAGCGCTCGCTCACCAGCATGCGGCAGCGTGGTTGAAGTCGGCCTTTTGCCAGATGCCGACGGCGCGATTTCCCAGGTGGGTATCAAGGCTCAGGCCTGTGCGGTCGGTCAGGCTGCGGCGGCGATCTTTGCCGCCGAGGCGTGCGGCATGGACGAAGCCGGCATTGCCACTGCCCTTGGCGAGATCGAGCAATGGCTCGCGGGCGGCGATCTCCCGCACTGGAATGGCCTGGCCGCGATCGCCGCGGCGCGGGACTACCCGGCACGGCACGCTGCAATCCTCCTGCCGTGGCGCGCTGCGCTTGTCGCCTTGGCGGCGCGCGGCTAGGGATGCCGAGCACTTCGGGGAGGCAAAACGCATGACCACAGCAGCAACGACTGCGCAACAAGAGCCGAGCGCGGCCGAGATGCGGCTGGTTATCCTCGCCTCGTCGGCCGGAACGATCTTCGAATGGTTCGATTTCTTCATCTACGGAACCTTGGCGGCGCTGATCGGCAAGGCGTTCTTCCCGGCTGACAACGTCACGCTGCAGCTTTTGCTGGTCTGGGCCGGGTTCGCAGTGGGCTTCGGTTTCCGCCCGCTTGGCGCGGTGCTGTTCGGTTTCCTGGGAGACCGGTTGGGGCGCAAGTACACTTTTCTGGTCACGGTCACACTGATGGGGATCGCCACGGCCGGGGTCGGCCTGGTCCCCAGCGCGTCGAGCATCGGCCTGGCCGCTCCCGTGATCGTGATCCTGCTGCGGATCCTCCAGGGACTGGCGCTCGGCGGTGAGTACGGCGGTGCAGCGATCTATGTCGCCGAGCATTCTCCGGCCAATCGGCGCGGTTGGTACACCAGCTTCATCCAGGCGAGCGTGGTCGGCGGTTTCGTCCTCAGCGTTGTGGTCGTACTGGCCTGCCGGACTTTCATCCCAGCGGCCGCGTTCGATGCGTGGGGCTGGCGCGTACCCTTCCTGCTCTCGCTGATCCTGCTGGCGATCAGCCTGTGGATGCGGCTCAAGCTTTCGGAGAGCCCGGTGTTTCAGGCGATGAAGGAGGCGGGAGAAACTTCTGGCAATCCGTTCGTCGAGAGCTTCACCTATCCGGGCAATGCCAAGCGCATTTTCGTGGCGCTGTTCGGTGTGGCGGTGGGCCTGACCCTGATCTGGTACACCGCCTTCTTCTCCAGCCTGTCGTTCCTCAAGGGGGCGATGCGGCTGGAAGGCTTCCGGGCCGAGATTCTGGTCGGGATCGGCGGCTTGATTTCGATGAGTTTCTACCTGGTGTGGGGCCGGATTTCTGACCGGATCGGCCGCAAGAAACCGATCATCTGGGCTAATCTGCTGATCCTGGTGCTGCTGTTCCCGATCTTCTGGGGGCTGGGCGCGCTGGCCAACCCGGGTCTGGCTGCGGCGGCCAAGTCCGCTCCGGTGGTCGTGTCCGGGTCCGACTGCAGTTATGATCCGTTCTCGGGCAAACAGACCACGCAGTGCGGCAAGCTGCTCGAAGAC
This sequence comes from Novosphingobium sp., assembly GCA_046063275.1. Lineage (GTDB taxonomy): Bacteria > Pseudomonadota > Alphaproteobacteria > Sphingomonadales > Sphingomonadaceae > Novosphingobium. The sequence goes on from JBJTLY010000326.1 coordinate 8,668, forward strand.
CTCACCGCCAGCGGGGTTCCCTATACTTTGCTCACTGCGCCGAGCCTTACGGTGACCGTGGGCGGCGCGCCGCTCGCGCTCGACACTTATCCTTGGGCGGACGGCAAGGCACGCAAGGCGCAATTGCAGACGCAACTTGGTGCCTCCGGTTACGACTTCACGCCGGTCAAGCCCTCGCTGGGCGCGTCGGTGCTGATCGTCGCGCTGCTTTGCGCTTTGGGGATGCTGTCGGCAATGAACTACGGACCAGTTGCTGCGCTGCTGACCGAAATGTTCCCGCCGCGGATCCGCTACAGTTCGATGTCGATCCCTTACCATCTGGGGGCCGGCTACTTCGGCGGTTTCCTGCCGCTGATCGCCGCGTACATCGTCGCCAAATCGGGCAATCTCTATGCCGGGCTGTGGTACACCTGGGTCTTCACCGCGGTGGCGCTGGTCGTCGCGTGGTGGGGTCTGCCCGACGGCCCGCCGCGCGAATTTTCTGACGATGCCGCCTGAAATACCCGATTACCCGCTGCGCCTGACGATCGATAGCGACGCGCTGGTTGCAAACTGGCGCGCGCTCGACCGGCTGTCAGCCAGCGCCGCTGCTGCTGCTGCGGTCAAGGCGGATGCCTATGGGCTGGGTGCACGCCGGATCGTCCCCCTGCTTCGCGATGCCGGGTGCCAGACGTTCTACGTAGCGCACTGGGCAGAAGCGGCCGAACTGCTTGAGCTCGTGCCGCCGCAAAGTCTGGTTGTGCTGCACGGTCCCATCGACGGCAGCGATGCCGCCTTTGCCAAAGCGAGCGGGATCAGGCCGGTGATCAACTCGCTTCATCAAGCGCGACTATGGCGTGATGCCGGAGGTGGACTTTGCGACTTGATGGTCGATACCGGGATCAACCGTATCGGCCTTGCCATGGGGGATCTGGGCGATCCGTTGGTTGCAGGGCTCAAGGTCGATACGCTGCATTCGCATCTGGCTTCGGCTGACGAGGATTCGCCGCTCAACGACTTGCAGTGCCGTCGCTGGTTGGAGGCGCGCGGCTTGGTGTCGCATCGCCGTGCGGCAATCGCCAACAGCGCTGGCGTTACCCTGGGCCCTGATTTTCACGGTGACATCACCCGCCCGGGGCTCGCGCTCTATGGCGGAGTGCCCGTCGCGGCGCTGGCCGATCACATCAGTCAGGTGGCGATCCCGCAAGCCCGGCTGATCCAGCGCCGAACGCTGCAAGCGGGGGATACAGTTGGGTACAATGCCACCTTTACTGCAAGCGGGCCAACCGAAGTCGGCGTTGTCAGCCTCGGCTATGCCGACGGCTATCTGCGGTGCTGGTCGAACGCAGGCGCGATGCACGCGGGCGGCAACCGGCTTCGAGTCCTTGGCCGCGTGTCGATGGACATGACCGTGATCGATCTCGGTGCTGCACCGGAGCTGCGCGAAGGCGACTGGCTCAGCCTCGATTATTCGCTACCCCAGGCTGCGGCGACGAGCGGGCTGTCCCAATATGAACTTCTCACCGCGCTGGGCCGCCGTTTCCAGCGATAATGCTGCGCAGCATGCTTTTGTTGCATTGCCGTTGCTGCAGGTGCTAACGCTACGGCAACCGCACTCTGCATGAATCGGATTCCCGCGATGAGCGAAGCAACCGCCGAACCGGTAATCATCAAGAAGTACGCCAACCGGCGGCTCTACAACACCAAGAGCTCAAGCTACATCACCCTTGACCACTTGTCGAAAATGACCCGCGAGGGTGTCGATTTCAAAGTGCTCGATGCCAAGACCGGGGCGGATATCACCCATTCGATCCTGACCCAGATCATCATGGAAGAGGAAAGCGCCGGCGGTGAGCAGATGCTCCCGGTCAATTTCCTGCGCCAGTTGATCGGGATGTACGGCAATTCGATGCAAGGCCTGGTACCGCATTACCTCGAAGCCTCGATGGACAACTTCCGCACGAACCAGGCCAAGCTGCGCGAAGCGTTCGAAGCCAGCATCGAAGCCAATCCGCTGGCCAAGCTGGCGCAGCAGAACCTCGCGATGTTCAAAGCCGCCGCCTCGGCCTTCGTGCCGGGCCTGGCCGAAGGCAAGAGCGCGGGCGGCAGCGCGGCAGGCAAGGATCAGAGCGATGAAATTGCCGTCTTGCGCGAACAAATGGCGGCGATGCAGGCAAAGCTCGACAAATTGGGCAAGTAGTCTGGAGCTTACCTGGTCACGCCTTGGCCTGCTCAGCGATAGTTGAGACTGGACGATGCTCGTGCCCGGCCAACGAGCATATTCAAGCCGAACCAGCTTGCGCCGACAACGGCAAGCGCGCCTAGCAGCCACCACAGGATGCTCGAACCAGACGATCCTTTATCTGCAGGCTCGTCCTTGGCCCAAGGATTGACGTGTTCCGGCTGGCTCGCAAAACTGGACGGCGCTGAGCTACCCGAAACATAATGGTAGTGATGGACCACTCGCACACGATGGCGCGCCTCAGCCGATTGAACGCCGATTACACTCGTCGCCAAGAACAGCGAGGCTATCACAATCGACTTGCTTGTAAATTCCAAGGACCATCTTCCCGCTTGTACATTTTTGAAATACATCGACATGCTTAATACAATATTGCCGAGCTTTACTGATCTTGGTCGTTTGTGGGCCCAGTCATTCAGGACGATTCCTGCCCGTTTTTCCGAAGCAGCTGAGTCCGGGCGCGCTTGGGCAAATGGCTCTGCCAGCCACGATACAGGCCATGCTCGATGTTCTCGGCAAGTTGTTTGAACCGCAACGCATAAGCCGCTAACGAGCGGCGCATGTCCCAACCGAACTTCAAGCACGCGCTTTCCGTCACCCGTTCTGCAGACTTTGCCGCCTGGTACCAGGAGGTCATCGCCGAGGCCGAGATGGCCGAGGAGAGCGGGGTGCGCGGCTGCATGGTGATCCGGCCGTGGGGCTATGGGATCTGGGAACGCTTGCAGCGCACGCTGGATGACCGGATCAAGGCGGCAGGGGTTGAGAATTGCTACTTCCCGCTGTTCATCCCGCTGAGTTATTTCGCCAAGGAAGCCGAGCATGTCGAAGGCTTCGCCAAGGAAATGGCGGTGGTCACCCATCACCGCCTGATCGGTGACGGCAAAGGCGGGCTCGTCCCCGATCCCGAAGCCAAGCTCGAGGAGCCACTGATAGTCCGGCCGACCAGCGAAACCGTGATCGGCGAAGCGATGGCGCGCTGGGTGCAATCGTGGCGCGATTTGCCGCTGCTGACCAACCAGTGGGCCAATGTGGTGCGCTGGGAAATGCGCACCCGGATGTTCCTACGCACCAGCGAGTTCCTCTGGCAGGAAGGTCACACCGCGCACGCCGACCGCGATGATGCGATGACCGAGACGCTGCGTGCGCTGGAAATGTACCGGGCCACTGCCGAAGACGACTGCGCGATTCCCGTGATCGCGGGGGAAAAGCCGGAGCACGAACGCTTCCCTGGGGCGGCGGGCACCTTCAGCATCGAGGCGATGATGCAGGACGGCAAAGCGCTGCAGGCGGCAACCTCGCACTATCTCGGCACCGGTTTCGCCGCCGCAGCCGGGATCAAGTACCAGGACAAGGACGGTGGTCAGCAGCTCGCGCATACCACCAGCTGGGGCATGACCACCCGGATGATCGGTGCGATGATCATGGTCCACGGCGACGACGACGGGATGCGCGTGCCGCCGAAGATGGCCCCGCACCAGATCGTGATCCTGCCGATGCTGCGCGAAGATGACGGTGACGCGGCGTTGCTGGCCTATTGTGAAGAGCTGCGCAAATCGCTGCTGGGCCAATCCGCGCTCGGCGAACCGATCCGCGTTCTGCTCGACAAGCGCGCCGGCAAGGCCACCCAAAAGCGCTGGGGCTGGGTCAAGAAGGGCGTGCCGCTGATCCTCGAAATCGGCGGGCGTGATGCCGCCGGCGGGCAGGTTTCGGTGGTGCGGCGCGACCGGCTCTATCGCAATGACGGCAAGGTGAATTTCATCGCGCAGGGGCGCGACGAATTCCTCGGTCAGGCTGCCGCAGAGCTCGAAGACATCCAGCGCAGCCTGCATACCGAGGCCACCGAGCGGCGCGATGCGCAGATCGAGCGCGGAATTTCGGACCTTGCTGGCATCGAGGCATTCTTTGCCGACAACCAGAAATACCCGGGCTGGGTCGAGCTGAATTGGTCGCGGCCGAGCGGGGCAGCGCTCGAAGCCGTTGTGACCAAGCTCAAGGCGCTCAAGTTGACCGTGCGAAACACCCCGTTGGGCGGGGAACCCGTGAGCGGGACCTGTCCGTTCACCGGCGAGCCGGCGATGGAGACCATTTATGTGGCGCGTGCATATTAGGGCATTGATTAGGACTGGTTTGATTGCGCTATCGCTTTTCTCGATGGCGGCGCATGCAGACCCTTATGCCTACAATCTCCGCATTTCGCCGGACGATGAACACTTGGACCCGAAGATCGAGCGGTTGTACACATTGGCATTCAGAAATTGCGCAAGACAAGCAACCAGCCATCCTGATGAAGCGAAGTGTTTTGAGAGCGAATTTTCCAGACAAGACAGGATGCTGAACTCGATCTGGGGCACTTCGATCAAACGGAAATCGGGGACAGACCGAGAGCAATTGGTTTCAGCGCAGCGCAAATGGGCATCTCAGCAAGATACCTTTTGCAACAACGAATCCGGCAAATTTCGACAGATGGGAACGCTCGTCATGGTCGTCTATTGGCATTGCCGAACAGAGCTGACCATCCGCCGCGCGGCGTGGCTCAAGAAATTTGGTCAATGAGCGGCAAAAAACCAAAACCCCAACCCGGCTTGCCAAGCCGCAAGCAGGTTCTCGACTTCATCGCCAAAAGCGTCGATCCCGCCGGCAAGCGGGAAATTGCGCGGGCTTTCGGCCTGAAAGGGCAGGAGAAGATCCAGCTCAAATCACTGCTCAAGGACATGGCCGAGGAAGGCTTGATCGACGGCAATCGCACTGCCTTCCACCGCATGGGCGGGGTCCCGAAGGTCACCGTGCTGCGGGTGGTCGAGATCGATGAGGGCGAGGCTATTGCCGTGCCCGACAGCTGGACCCCGGACGATGCCGTGCCGCCGCCGCGCATCCGTCTGCGCGCGATGAAGGGCCGCGATGGCGCACTGCGCTCGGGCGACCGGGTTCTGGCCCGTACCGAGGAAACCGCCACCGGGTGGATCGCCCACCCGATGAAGAAGCTTCCCGCCGCGGCCGATCAGACCATGGGGGTGATCGAGATCGACAAGGCCGGCAAGGCCTGGCTGGCGCCGGTCGACAAGCGCGAGCGCAGTTCACTGCCAGTGGCAGATCTTGGCGAGGCAGACGAAGGGCAGCTGGTTCTGGCTGAACCGGTGGGGCGCAGTCCGCGCTCTGGCGTGAAGGTCACGGCGGTGCTCGGCGATCCTTTGGCGCCGCGCGCCTTCAGCCTGATTGCGATCCACAAGCATGGTATCCCTTTCGCCTTCGATCCCGAGACGATCGAGGAAGCTGAGCTCGCCGCGAAGCTCCCGCTGCATGCAGAGAAACGCGAAGACCTGCGGCACTTGCCAATTGTCGCAATTGACCCCAGCGATGCGCGGGATCACGACGATGCGATCTGGGCCGAACCTGACGGGGAGGGCGGCTTCCGCGCGGTGATCGCGATTGCCGACGTCAGCTATTACGTCCGCCCCGGCTCCTCGCTCGATCGCGATGCCCGCAAGCGCGGCAACTCGGTCTATTTCCCCGACCGCGTGGTGCCGATGCTGCCCGAAGTGCTCAGCGCTGACGTCTGCTCGCTGCGCGCCGGTGAGGACCGCGCGGCGATGGCATGCCACGTCACCTTCACCGCCGAAGGCAAGGTGACGTCATGGCGCTTCACCCGCGCGGTGGTGCGGATCCATGAAGTCATTGCTTACGAAGAAGCCCAGCGGCGGATCGATGCGGGCGAGGGCGGCGAGACCCTCGACAACCTCTGGGCCGCCTGGCGCGCGCTCACGGCCGCGCGCAATGCGCGCGATCCCTTGGCGCTGGAACTGCCCGAGCGGCGCGTGGTGCTCAATCAGGAGGGCAAGATCACCGAGATCGCGCTGCGCCAGTCGCTCGATGCGCACAAAGTGGTCGAGGATTTCATGATCACCGCCAATGTCGCCGCCGCCAAGGCGCTCGAAGCCAAGGTCGCGCCGGTGGTCTACCGGATCCACGAACCGCCGAGCCGCGAGAAGCTGATTGCGCTCAAGGACTATCTCGAAACCTTCGATCGCAAGTTCTCGCTGGGCCAGGTCATCACGCCGACGCTGTTCAACCGCATTCTCAAAGACACTGCGGACGAGAGCGAGAAGGCGGTGATCATGGAAGCGGTGCTGCGCAGCCAGACCCAGGCCTTTTACGGCCCGCGCAATGCTGGGCACTTTGGCCTCGCGCTTGGCTCTTACGCGCACTTTACCTCGCCGATCCGGCGCTATTCGGACCTTTTGGTACACCGCGCGCTGGTTGATGCCTACGGGCTCGAACTGCCCGCGCCAAAGGCCAATTTGCCCGCACACAGCGGCTTGTCCGAGCGTGACCGCAGCGACCTGACCCGCGTCTCCGAAGCGATCAGCCAGACCGAGCGCCGCGCGATGATGGCCGAACGCGAGACGATCGACCGTTATGTCGCCGCCTGGCTTTCCGCGCGGGTGGGCGAGGTGTTCGATTGCCGGGTCACCGGGGTGCAACGCTTCGGCCTGTTCGCCACGATCGTCGGTCTGGGGGGGGACGGCCTGGTGCCGATTTCGGTGCTTGGTGACGAGCGCTTCAACTACGATGACAAGGCGCAGGTGCTCGAAGGCGAACGCAGCGGCGTGAAATACGGCATGGGCCACCGGATGCGATTGAAGCTGGCCGAGGCCAATCCGCTGACCGGCGCACTGAAGTTTGAACCTGAAGACGGCACCGGAGGGCGAATCGAAGCGCGCGGAAGGCCGCTGCCTCTGCACAAGAAGGGCAACCATATGGCGGGGAAGCGCGGCCGCCCCGGCAATATCCGCCACCAGGGCAAGCGGCGCTAGCTCAAGCGCTCGATTTCATCATCGGTCAAGCCGCCGGGAATGACGTAGACCGGGCAGGGCAGCTGCCCCGCGCTGCCGGCAAAGTGCGAGACCAGCGGTCCCGGCCCGCCGCTTGCCGCTGCGCCAAGAACCAGTGCGGAAACCTCAGGGTGCTCGGTCAGATAGTCGCGGATCACTGCTACGCCGTCTCCCGTCCGGACAGCGATTGCGGGCGGCTTTGCTCCTTCGCTCAGCATGTTGCCGGCAGCCGAAGTGACCAGCGCCTCGGCGCGCGAGCGCGCCTCTTCCTCGATAGTGGCCTGGATCCCGCCGAACGCAACGAACGGCTGCGGCGGGACCAGTGCGAGCAGGTGGACTGCGCCGCCGGTGCGCTGGGCGCGGCGCGCGGCGAAACGCAGCGCCAGGCTGGCCTCGTCAGTCTCGTCCATGATCACCAGGTAAACCCGCATCGCAAATCCGCTCCCGCCCTATTAGAAATGTATCAGGCACAATCGTATTCTGCGCAAGGTTCTTGCCCCAGCGCGCGGATTTGGCCAGAGACGTAGCGGAAACGAATAGCGCCAGGGGACCGGACGCCGCCATGCCGATCGCAATCAAGATGCCCGCACTTTCTCCGACGATGGAGGAAGGCACGCTTGCCAAGTGGCTGGTCAAGGTGGGCGACAAGGTTTCCTCGGGCGATATCATGGCCGAGATCGAGACCGACAAGGCAACGATGGAATTCGAAGCGGTCGACGAAGGCGTGATCACCGCGATCGAAGTCGCTGAGGGTACCGAAGGGGTGAAGGTCGGCACCGTGATCGCGATGGTTGCCGGTGAGGACGAAGATGCCAGCGCAGCGCCTGCGCTCAAGCCTGCCGCCGCACCGGCTCCCGCGCCGGTTGAGGCTGCTCCCGCACCTGCTGCGACTTCAGCCGCACCCGTCGCCGCTTCTGCGGCCAAGTCAGGTGAGCGGATCATCGCTTCGCCGCTGGCCAAGCGAATCGCTGCGGACAAGGGCATCGATCTGAAGAGCGTGCAGGGCAGTGGTCCGCATGGGCGGATCGTCAAGGCCGACGTCAACGGCGCCCCCGCGACGGCGGGGGCCTCGGGCCTCGGAGCGCAACCGACTGCGGCCCCCGCCTCTGCGGGGGCTCCGGCAGCGCCGACTCCGGACTTCGGCATCCCTTACGAAGCCGAAAAGCTCAACAATATCCGAAAGGTCATCGCGCGCCGCCTGACCGAGGCCAAGCAGACCATCCCGCATATCTACCTGACTGTGGACGTCCGGCTTGATGCGCTGCTCAAGCTGCGCGGCGAACTTAATAATGCACTTGAAGCTGATGGCGTAAAGCTCTCGGTCAACGATCTTCTGATCAAGGCGTTGGCCAAGGCACTGATCCGCGTCCCCAAGTGCAATGTCAGCTTTGCCGGGGACGAATTGCGCAAGTTCAGCCGTGCCGATATTTCGGTGGCCGTGGCCGCGCCGTCGGGCCTGATCACCCCGATCATCGTCGATGCCGCGACCAAAGGCGTTGCCCAGATCAGCACCGAGATGAAGGCGCTGGCCGACAAGGCCAAGGCCGGCAAATTGCAGCCGCACGAATTCCAGGGCGGCACCGCCAGCCTGTCCAACCTCGGCATGTTCGGGATCAAGCAGTTCGAGGCGGTGATCAACCCGCCGCAAGGCATGATCATGGCGGTCGGCGCGGGCGAGCAACGGCCTTACGTAGTCGACGGCGCACTCTCCGTCGCCAGCGTGATGAGCGCCACCGGCAGCTTCGACCACCGTGCGATCGACGGTGCGGACGGTGCGCAATTGATGCAGGCGTTCAAGGACTTGGTGGAGACCCCGCTGGGACTGGTGGCTTAAGCTATGCCGGGAGTCGGCACACCTAGTCCCTCTCCCCTTGCGGGAGAGGGACAGCTCGCGCAGCGAGCAGGGAGAGGGGGCACCACCGAGGCAATTCTGCTCGCGCGCGCCAAGCAAATGCGTGCCAACCCGACTGAAGCCGAACGTCGCATGTGGTCGATCCTGCGGGGGCATCGCCTCGCAGGATTCAAGTTCAAACGGCAACAGGTATTGGGTCGCTACATCGTTGACTTCGTGAATTTCGAGCGCCGCCTGATCATTGAAGCTGATGGTTCGCAGCATGCTGAAAACGCCTACGATATCGAGCGCGACCGTTGGCTGACAGTGCAGGGCTTCAAGGTAGTCAGGTTCTGGAACAACGAAGCGCTCGCTGAGACCGGCGCGGTCGCAGATACGATCTGGTACGCCTTGCATGACGCGCCGCCCCCTCTCCCTGCCGCTGCGCGGCTGTCCCTCTCCCGCAAGGGGAGAGGGGAAGTAGAAAGCTGATCTATGTCTGATTACGACCTCATCGTCCTCGGTTCGGGCCCCGGCGGCTATGTTGCAGCTATCCGTGGGAGCCAGCTTGGGCTCAAGGTTGCGATTGTCGAGCGCGAGCTGCTTGGCGGGATTTGCCTCAACTGGGGCTGTATTCCGACCAAGGCACTGCTCCGTTCGGCCGAGATCTTTCACTACATGCAGCACGCCAAGGATTACGGGCTGGCTGCGGAGAAGATCAGCGCCGACATCGAGGCGGTGGTCAAGCGCAGCCGCGGGGTGGCCAAGCAGCTCAATCAGGGCGTCACGCACCTGATGAAGAAGAACAAGATCGCCGTGCACATGGGTGTCGGCACGCTCAAGGGTGGCGGCAAGCTTGAGGTGAAGGGCGAGAAGGGTACTGAAACTCTCTCCGCCAAGCACATCATCGTCGCCACCGGTGCCCGCGCGCGGGATCTGCCATTCGCTCCGGCCGATGGCAAACGGGTGTGGACCTATCGCCACGCGATGACTCCGCCCGAAATGCCGAGCAAATTGTTGGTAATCGGTTCGGGTGCGATCGGGATCGAATTCGCCAGTTTCTACAACGACATGGGCGCCGAAGTTACCGTCGTTGAGATGATGGAGCGGATCGTTCCGGTTGAAGATGCCGATGTCTCGGCGTTCCTCGAAAAGGCGCTCAAGAAGCAGGGCATGACCATCCTGACCGGGGCCGGGGTCGAAAGCCTTTCGGTTTCAGACAAGGGCGTCTCGGCCAAGATCAAAACTGCAGACGGCAAGGTCAGCGAGAGCCAGTTCAGCCACGTCATTGTCGCCGTGGGAATCGTGCCAAACACTGAGAACATCGGCATGGAAGCGCTTGGAATAAAAGCCGAACGTGGTATCATCGCGATCGATGACATGGGCCGGACCAATGTCCCCGGCGTCTGGGCGATCGGAGACGTCACCCCGGGTCCATGGCTGGCGCACAAGGCCAGCCACGAAGGCGTGATCGCCGCCGAAGCGATCGCGCAGGTGCTCGGCAACAAGGAGGTCCACCCGCACGCGATGGACAAGCGCAACATCCCGGGTTGCACTTATTGCCACCCGCAGGTCGCCTCAGTCGGGCTGACCGAGGCCAAGGCCAAAGAAGCCGGCTACACCGTCAAGGCCGGGACCTTCCCGTTCATCGGCAATGGGAAGGCGATCGCGCTGGGCGAGGCGGAAGGCTCCATCAAGACGGTGTTCGATGCCAAGACCGGCGAACTGCTCGGCGCGCACATGGTCGGGGCCGAAGTCACCGAACTGATCCAGGGCTATGTCGTGGGCAAGACGCTCGAGACAACCGAGGCCGAGCTGATGGCCACGGTCTTCCCGCACCCCACACTGAGCGAAATGATGCACGAAAGCGTGCTGGCGGCATATGGGCGGGCGCTGCACATCTGATGATTCGCCGCCATCCGTATTGCTGACTAGCAACCGATTGCAGGCCGCGATCCAAAAATACTCTTTTTAGATCAATCGTCTAATTCTGCCGGTCAAATCACTTAATTAGCGGTTTACCACTTTGCGTCAGTAAAACCACGCATGACGGTGGAAACGATCAATCAACCCGGCGATTACAAATCGCACGGACGAGCAGGGATTTCGCGACGCCGTCGGCAATTCCTTGCGGCGATTCCCGCGGTGTTGCTGGGCGCAAGTCCGGCCTGGGCTTCGTGCGACGCAGCGAACACTTTTTCCTTTGCCTTTTCCAGCCAAACCGCAGCCACGCTCGCCTATGGCTCTACCTACACCTACACCGCCACCAGCGGTGGCGGGGCCAACAAGACTTTTACGGTCCAGGTGACCCAGAACGGCCTGACCAGCACGCAAGTGGCGGGCAATCAAATGCCAAACATCTCGACCATGGTGACCGGATCGACCACGACCGCGAACGATCTCGTGCTGGGCGGGGTGTTCGGCGGCCGGACCACCACGCTCGCCAGCACGACCCGAACCATCAACGCGGTCTTCACCTTCGCCACGCCGATCCGCGACTTTTCGATGACCGTCAACGATGTCGATTTCGCGACCAATCAGTACCGCGATTGGGTACAAGTCAGCGGCACCGACGGAACCAACACCTATACCCCTGTGCTGACCACGCCTTACGGCAACGGCAACGACGGCATTTTGCCGCACACTGCGACCAATTCAACCGTGACAATCGGCAGCACGGCGTCTCCGCTGAGCCTGACCAGCGCTCAAGCTGCCGGCAATGCAACTTCAGGCAACAATGCGGACAACGGTAACCTGACCGCCCACTTCCCGCAGCCGTTCACGTCGATCACATTTCGTTACGGAAACTACCCGCTGACGTCAGGCGAGACGACCACGGGCCAGCAGGCGATGGGGATTTCCGGTGTGTCGTTCTGTCCGATGCCGGCAATCACCGCGTCCAAGACAGAGGCACCGGCGACTGGAACTTACGGTGCATTCAACATCCCCGGCAACGACGTGATCTACACGCTGACTGTGACCAACTCGGGCGGCAGTCCGGTCGATGCCAGCTCGCTCAACCTGGCCGACGCGCTTCCCGCCAATGTGACCTTCCGCAACAGCGCCTTCGACGGAACCACGACCTTGCCGATAAAAGTCGTAAGCGCAGGCGGCACCACGCTTTCGAGCGCCAACATCGCCTACAGCAAGGTCGGTGACTCAACATGGACCTACACGCCCAGCGCAGGTTACGATGCGCAGGTCGATGGCATCCAGATCGTGCCCGGTGGATCATTGGCTGCGAACTCGACCTTGACCGTTCAGTTCGTCGCGAGGGTTAACTAGGTCAACGCGGGCGTTAACGGATTTTCTCAAGCACGCTCGTTCCAAAAAGCGATTAGTTTCGAATTGTTTGAGCATCTCGCGCAAACGATCGCAATGGCGGATTCGGGTACATTCGCGGTGCCGGAATGGGGCCGATGAGTTAATGAAATGCCTTGGATCGACGCGCGTAAAAGCACTGCGGCTTTGGCGGTTTGTTAACCCTGTCGCGCTAATGCAATCGAATGACAAAGCAACTCTCAAGCCGGGTCGCAACCCGCACTCTCGCCCTGGTCTCGCTTGGCGCCGTACTGGCTCCGGCGGCCGCCCACGCAACCGGGGTCAGCGCTGGGACGCTGATCCAGAACACCGCTTCGGCGACTTACACCTCGGGTGCGTCAGGCGGGACGGTGACTTCGAACACCGTCAGCATCAAGGTTGACGAACTGCTCAACGTGGCGGTTGCCGGCCTGACGACGATCCCGGCGGTGGCCGGCCAGACCAACGCAGTGCTCGAATATTCGATCACCAATACGGGCAACGGTCCGGAAGCCTTCAAGCTGACAGCCGATCCTGCCGTACCGGGCAATGGCTTCGATGCCGTGGTCCAGTCGATCGTGGTCGATAGCAATGGCAACGGCGTATACGATGCAGGCGTTGACCAGGTGCTGGCGCCGGGTGCTTCCACACCGAGTATTGCTGCTGACGGTTCGCTCAAGGTCTTCGTGATCGTTAGCTTGCCGGCCAGCGCGACCGACGGCCAGACCAGCCAGGTCAAGCTTACTGCCGATTCGGCGACGGGCACCGGCACGCCGGGCACGGTCTTTGCCGGGCAGGGCGATGGCGGCGGCGATGCCGTGGTCGGC
>JBJTLY010000327.1:0-7148 GCA_046063275.1 Novosphingobium sp.
CCCGCCCTGACCAACCGCACCAAGGCCGATCACGATCTCGGCCAGCAGGACCAGCGCGACCGCGATCCCCAGCGGGAAGTTGCGAACGAACCCGGCGCGCAGTTCGGCGAAATCGATGTCGAGCATCATCACCACGAACAGGAACAGCACCGCGACCGCGCCGACGTAAACGATCACCAGCAGCATCGCGATGAATTCCGCGCCAAGCAGGACCATCAGCCCCGCTGCGTTGAAGAACGCCACGATCAGCCACAGCACCGAATGCACAGGGTTGCGCGCCAGAATCGTGAACGCCCCCGCGACGATCGTCAGCGTGGCGAACAGGTAAAAGGCAAGGACGGTTACCATGAAGCCGCGCCCCTAACGATACGGCGCATCGGCTTCAAGGTTCGCGGCGATCGCCCGCTCCCACTTGTCCCCGTTGGCCAGCAGTTTCGCCTTGTCGTAAAGCAGCTCCTCGTGCGTTTCGGTCGCATATTCGAAGTTCGGCCCCTCGACGATGGCATCGACCGGGCAGGCTTCCTGGCAAAAGCCGCAGAAGATGCACTTGGTCATGTCGATGTCATAGCGGGTGGTCCGGCGGCTGCCGTCGTCGCGCGGCTCGGCCTCGATCGTAATCGCCTGCGCCGGGCATACCGCCTCGCACAGCTTGCACGCGATGCAGCGCTCCTCGCCGTTGGGATAGCGCCGCAAAGCATGCTCACCGCGAAAGCGCGGGCTCAGCGGGTTCTTCTCGAACGGATAGTTGATGGTCGCCTTGGGCTTGAAGAAGTACTGCAAGGTCAGCCAGTGCGCCTTGAGGAACTCCCACAGGGTGAACGATTTGATGAGTTGAGCGGGAGTCACTTGAAAACCTTCCTCTGCGGGCAGGTCGGGTAAGCTTTGCCGAGCTTGATGACCGCACTGTCATGCGCGAGTGCTGGATCTGCTTCGATGCAGACCGCCAGATGCTCGCTGTCCGCAGCGACTGGCCCCTTCATCCACATCAGATAGCCACTGACCACCACGACAAACCCCAGCGACACCGGCAGGAACACCTTCCAACCTAGTCGCATCAGCTGGTCGTAGCGGTAGCGCGGGACGGTCGCCTTGACCCAGCTGAACACGAAGAAGAAGAACAGGATCTTGGCGAACAGCCAGATCCAGCCGGGGATCCAGTACAGCGGCGCCCAGTCGAGCGGCGGTAGATAGCCGCCGAAGAACAGCACCGCGTTCAATGCGCACATCAGCAGCACGTTGGCGTATTCGCCGAGCCAGTAGAGCGCGAAGCTCATTGAGGAGTATTCGGTCTGGTACCCGGCGACGAGCTCGCTCTCGGCATCGGTCAGGTCGAACGGGGCGCGCTGGGTTTCGGCCATGCCGCTGATCAGGAACATCACCCACATCGGGAACAGCAGCGGGTTGAACACGAAACCGTTCAATATCCAGACGTGGTGCTTCTGCGCCTGGACGATGCCGTCCATATTGAAGGTGCCGGCCCACATCACCACGCAGATCAGGATGAACCCGATCGAGACTTCGTAACTGATCATCTGCGCCGAAGCGCGCATCGCCGAGAAGAACGGGTACTTCGAGTTCGACGACCAGCCCGCGATCACCGTACCGTAAACCCCGAGCGACGACACCGCGAGGATGTAGAGCAGCCCCACGTTGATATTGGCGAGGATGGCGTTCGAATTGAACGGGATCACCGCCCAGGCCATCAGCGCGACGGTAAAAGTGATGATCGGCGCGATCAGGAATAGGCCCTTGTTCGCCGCGCTTGGGATGATGGTTTCCTGCAGGAACACCTTGAGCCCGTCGGCGAAGGACTGGAGCAAGCCCCACGGCCCGACCACGTTGGGCCCGCGCCGCAGCGCCATCGCCGCCCATATCTTGCGATCGGCATAGATGATCATCGCCACGCTGAGCATCAGCGGCAGCGCGATCAGCAGGATCCCCGCGATGGTGGCGAGGAACCAGGCCCATTCGAAGCTGAGGCCCCAGGTCTGGAAGAGAGCAGTCATTCCGCGGCCTCCGCGAAATCCTGCCCGTGGAGCAGTTCGGCCGAGCAGCGCTGCATCGTCACGCTGGCGCGGGCGATCGGGTTGGTCAGGTAGAAGTCGTTGATCGGTTAGGTGTCGACGGTCCCGCTCACCCCGGCCTTCCCCTTGGGCAGCGCGCCGTAATCGGCGATGCCTTCGTGGCCCAGCGCCGGGACCGTCGCGATCATCGCCGCGCGGAGCTGGTCGAAGCTGTCGAACCCGATCGAAACCTTGAGAGCATCGGCAAGTGCGCGCAGGATCGTCCAGTCCTCACGCGCATCGCCGGGGGCGAACACGGCCTTGTCGGCCAGCTGCACCCGGCCCTCGGTGTTGACGTAGGTCCCCGGTTTCTCGCTGAACGCGGCGGCGGGAAGGATGATGTCGGCGGCGTGCGCGCCCTTGTCGCCATGGTGGCCGATGTAGGCAATCATGCTGCCAGCAAACTTGGTGTAGTTCACCTCGTCAGCACCGAGCGAGATCACCAGCTTGGGCTTGGCCTTCACGAGGTCGGCTATGCCGCCCTTCTGCGCGTAGCCGAGCATCAGTCCGCCCATCCGGCTTGCCGCCATGTGCAGGACGTTGAAGCCGTTCCAGCCATCGCGCACCAGCTTGTTCGCCGCAGCGAAGGCAAGTCCGGCCGCAAGCGCGCCCTTGCCCAATGCAGCGCCACCCATGATCAGCGCGGGCCGCTCGGCCTTGGCGAAAGCGTCTGCAGCGTCCTTGGGCAGCTTGCCCAGCACAGCCAGATCATTGCCAAGGAAGGCCGCAGGATAGGTGGTTTCCCACTCCGGTCCGACCACGAAGACCTTGGCCCCATGCTTGACCGCCTTGCGCAGCCGCGCGTTGAGCAGCGCGGCTTCCCAGCGGACATGGCTGCCAACGATCAAGATCGCATCGGCGGTCTCGATGCCGGAGAACGTGGAGTTGAAGTTCACGGCAGCGAGGTTCGAACAATCGTAATCGAGTCCGGTCTGGCGGCCTTCGAGCATGGTCGAGCCCAATGCGCCGGCAAGCGCCTTGGCGGCAAACATCGTTTCGCAATCGACCATATCGCCCGCGATAACGGCTGTGTCCTTGCCAGGATTGATCCTGGCGATGGCTGCAAAAGCCTCGTCCCAGCTGGCCGCGACCAGCTTGCCGTCCTTACGCAGCCACGGCTTGTCGAGCCGGCGGCGGGTCAGCCCGTCGACTTGATAGCGGCCCTTGTCGCTGAGCCATTCCTCGTTCACGTCATCGTTGATCCGCGGCAGGATGCGCAGCACCTCGCGCCCGCGGCTGTCGAGCCGGATGTTGGCGCCAACCGCATCGGACACGTCGATCGACAGCGTCTTCTTGAGCTCCCACGGCCGCGCCTCGAATGCATAGGGCCGCGAAGTAAGCGCGCCCACCGGGCACAGGTCGATCACATTGGCCGACAGTTCGTGCTTGGCCGCGCGCTCGAGGTAAGTGGTGATCTGCATGTTCTCGCCGCGGTAAAGCGCGCCAATTTCGTCCACGCCGGCCACTTCTTCGGAGAAGCGCACGCAGCGGGTGCAGTGGATGCAGCGGGTCATCACCGTCTTGATTAGCGGGCCCATGTACTTTTCGGTGACCGCGCGCTTGTTCTCGTCATAGCGCGAGGCGCCCCGGCCATAGGCGACCGACTGGTCCTGCAGATCGCACTCGCCGCCCTGATCGCAGATCGGGCAGTCGAGCGGGTGGTTGATCAGGAGGAACTCCATCACCCCTTCGCGCGCCTTCTTGACCATCTCACTGTCGGTCTTGATCATCTGGCCTTCGGTAGCCGGAAGCGCGCAGCTCGCCTGTGGCTTGGGCGGTCCAGGTGCAACCTCGACCAAGCACATCCGGCAATTGCCGGCGATCGACAGCCGCTCATGGTAGCAGAACCGCGGGATTTCCTTCCCCGCCAGCTCGCACGCCTGCAGCACGGTAGCGCCCTGCGGAACTTCGAGTTCGATTCCGTCTACGGTGACTTTAGGCATTGTTGGCTGCCTTTCGGTCGTAAATTGCGAGGAGCAAATGAAGCATAGCCGCCGATACGATCCAACCGAGCGGGTAGACCAAGAGGCCAAGGCCCCGTTCAATCAATCCAAGCGTGAAAGCCAAGCGCACACCCTCGATATAGGAAGACCCATCGAACTGATTGGCCTGCCAATAATGCCAAACGAAAATGGCATTCTTGATGAAATCAATCGCTGCCACCACGACAAGCGCGTTGGGCAGTTGACGTGCAAGTTTCACAAAATCGATCAATTCCCTCCTCCTGCACGGTCGCGATGGTAGAGGGCCTCAGCCAGTGCGGCGCGCAATCCGGCAGGCTTGGTGTCGAGTTGGTAACCCTTCGCCAGACAAGTGCCTAGCGACGGCGTGAGCGCGGCAAAGGCTTGCCTTTGCGCGGTGCTGTTCGGATTGGTTGCCAGCAGTGTGCGGATGCCTGCGGGATCGGTTGCCGCGACGCACATCGCCATTTCGTCGACGGCTGCAACCCGGCTCGTCATCCTGGTCCAGACTGCCCGATAAGATGCCGCCTTGGGTAACGGAGCAAGCTTGGCGACAGTCCTGGAGCGCTTGAGCAGGCTCTCCGCAACCATCCCGCGCAGTTTTCCCCGATCCTGATTGAAGGTCGACGCGAGCACGGTGGTGGTCACTTCGTCATTTAATGTGCAGCGCGGATCACCCGAGAATTGCTCTGCTGCCGCCCGGTAGGCGGATTCGTCGTCAGCGTCGAGCAACGCGCGCATCTGATCCGAACTGCGCCGTGTTGCGCATTCCGAATAAGTGCGAAGCATCTGGTCATTACTCTGTGCCGGTGCCGAAGCACCTGCAAGGGCGATTGCAAGAACCATTGCGCTCATGACGATCCTCCTGCTTTCAGCGGAGCCGAATTTTGCCACAGGTTGATATTGCGAAGCAGTGATTCAGCCACGACTGCGCGCAACCAAGCAACGTCGAGTTCCATCTTCAGGCCCTTGGGCAGACATGGGCCAATCAAGGGAACCAGGCGGGCGAAGGCTTCACGCTCGGGTCGGCTCCGCAGGTCGGTACGTAGCAAAGCGTCGGCGTCGACCGGTGCGGCTGCGACGACACAATCGGCAAGGTCGGCACCAAGCACTTCGCTGCGCTCCTCATCCGACAGTTTGCCTTTCGTCCAGGCCTGCGGAAGCGGCAGCAGCGGATGTGGCAAGGCGTTGAAATCAGGCTTCGCCGGATACTGCCGCAGATAGAATGTTTGCGCTATCGCACCGCGCGTCTCGGCCCCGCCGAGCCACATCGCCGGTACCTGTTCGTTCATGCAATTGACCTCAACTTCACGGAATTGCGCGAGCTGGCTGTTCTGTTCTCTCGATCCCGGCCGAGACGTGATGATATTGCGCGCCAGATTTTCGCGCCGGCCCATCGCGCATTTTACAAGACGGTCGAGCTCGATTGCTCCGCGGATTTTGGCATCCGCCGCATAATTCGGGCGAAATTCGGCGGAGCTGGTCGGATTTTGCGCGCCCGCGGCGGTAATCGTGACCGAGGCGAGAGCGATCGCAAAGAGAGCCTTCCTCATTCTGCCGCCTCCCTTACCCGTTCGCCGATCCGGCGTTCCAGCTCGGGCCGAAAGTGCTTGATCAGGCCCTGGATCGGCCACGCCGCGGCGTCGCCCAGTGCACAGATGGTGTGGCCTTCGACCTGCTTGGTCACCTGCTGCAGCATGTCGATTTCCTCGACCTCGGCGTCGCCGGTGCGCAGGCGTTCCATCACCCGCCACATCCACCCGGTGCCTTCGCGGCAGGGGGTGCACTGGCCGCAGCTTTCGTGTTTGTAAAAGTACGAGAGGCGGCTGATCGCGCGGACGATGTCGGTGGATTTGTCCATGACGATCACCGCGGCGGTGCCAAGGCCCGAGCCGACTTCCTTGCAGCCATCGAAGTCCATCGGCATGTCGGGGCACATGTGACCGGGGACCAGCGGGACCGAGCTTCCGCCCGGGATCACCGCGAGCAGGTTGTCCCACCCGCCGCGAATCCCGCCGCAGTGCTTCTCGATCAGCTCGCGGAAGGGAATGCTCATGCTTTCCTCGACCACGCAGGGCTTGTCGACGTGCCCCGAAATCTGGAACAGCTTTGTGCCCTTGTTGTTCTCACGCCCGAACGAGGAGAACCACGTGGCCCCGCGCCGCAGGATCGTCGGCGCGACCGCGATGCTTTCGACGTTGTTCACCGTGGTCGGGCAACCATAGAGCCCAGCCCCGACCGGGAACGGCGGTTTCAGGCGCGGCTGGCCCTTCTTGCCCTCAAGGCTTTCGATCATCGCGGTCTCTTCGCCGCAGATGTAGGCGCCCGCGCCGCGGTGGACGAAGACGTCGAAATCATAGCCCGATTTGCAGGCGTTCTTGCCGATCAGCCCGGCGTCGTAAGCCTCCTGCACCGCGGCAAACAGCGTCTCGGCTTCACGGATATATTCACCACGAATGTAGATGTAGGCGGCGCGGGCGCGCATTGCGTAGCCGGCAACCAGCGCCCCTTCGATCAGCTTGTGCGGATCGTGGCGGATGATCTCGCGGTCCTTGCAACTGCCCGGTTCGCTCTCGTCGGCGTTGATCACCAGGAAGCTTGGACGGCCGTCCTTCGATTCCTTGGGCATGAACGACCACTTGAGGCCCGTCGGGAACCCTGCCCCGCCGCGCCCGCGCAAGCCCGATGCCTTCATCTCGTCGATGATCGCATCCTGCCCGCGCGTCATCAGCGCCTTGGTATTGTCCCAATCGCCACGCGCCTGAGCGGCCTTCAGGCTCCACGACTGGTAGCCGTAGAGGTTGGTGAAGATACGGTCTTTGTCAGCCAGCATCGTGCTGCCTCCATCGGCGAAGGGCCCCATAGAGCAGCCAAACGACGTTACCCAACATCGCAAGTCCGACCGCGACATCCGTTGAGGTAGGGCCGCTTGTCAGCTTCTTGAAGCCAACGATAGCCATGAGCGCGGTGCCAGCGACCAGAAACAGAATCATCATCACAATGGAAAGACGTTGCCCAGCATCCCGATCAGCCCAGCGAAGTTTGGTTGCCATCACCATTCCCCCCGGTAATCGTGGTTTTCCTTGACCATCGCCTTCAGCGTGGTCGGCCCGCCTTCGGGCTC
>JBJTLY010000328.1:0-7020 GCA_046063275.1 Novosphingobium sp.
GGGAAAGTGGCGGACAGCGCATTGTGCCAGTGCGTGGCCATCGGATCATTGTTCAGCCACCACTTTCCGGGCTTGCTCTCGCGCCCGAAGCGCTCGTCGCGCACGGTGATCTGAAGGTCGGCCGGGGTCGGAACCGCGTGCTTGCCCGAAAGGCCAGCGGGTGCTACGTCGAGGGGGAATTTGGTCTGAGCGTTCATGCAGACCTACATAAGGTAACTGACACTGATGTCAATAAGAAAGCGCCTGACCCAGGAGGAAAGCCGTACCGTCGCGCTCGAAGCAGCGCGCGCATTGCTGATCGAGCTCGGCCCGCAGGCGGTTACGCTCAAGGCCGTCGCCTCGCGGATCGGGCGGACCCATGCCAACTTGCTCCACCATTTCGGCTCAGCCGCGGGGCTGCAGAAAGAACTCGCCCGCCACCTCGCCACCACGATCTGCGCGACGATCGAGGAAGCGGTTATCGCCAGCCGCGAGGGCGAGGGCGACCCGCGCGAAGTGGTCGATCTGACCTTCGACGCCTTCGACAAGGAAGGCGGCGGCGCGCTCGCCACGTGGATGCTGATGAACGGCAACGAGGATGCGCTCGATCCGCTGCTTGAGGCGATCCACGATCTGGTTGAGGATCTGGCCGAGTTCAACGGCGGCCAGATGCGCGAGATGACGCATACCCTTTGTCTGATGGCGCTGGGCGATGCCTTGATGGGCGGACCGCTGACCCAGTCGCTCGGCCTGCCGCGCGATTCGGCGCGCGATACCGCAACGCGGATGCTGATCGACGCGGCAGTGAAGGCCGGGCTGGTCGTCGCGCCTCAGTCCTGATCGAGCGCGGTGGCCATCCACACGGGCCGCCAGTCTGGTCTGATATCGTCGACCCGCAAGTGATCCACCCCAAGGCCCAGCTCGGGAAAGGCGGTGCGCTGCCGGGCCGGATCGCTGTCCGCCAGTGGCACCACCACCACCCGTCGGTTGACCTTCTGCCGCCAGTTCATGCGGGCGGTGTTTTCCTGGCCGACGTAGCAGCCCTTGGTGAAAGAGACGCCGTTGAGGTCAGCGGCATTACATTCGAGCCAGAGGAGGTCGCCCAATTCGGCTGCGCCTTCGCAAACTCCGAGCGCGAGGCGATGGGCGAGCCAAGCGGCATCTGCCGATTCCCCGTCACGGGTACCGATCCAGCGTTGGCCTAGTGCGGCGAGCCTCGGGTCCGGAGACGCGCCTTCGCCTGCCTGCCAGTGGACCCCACGTGAAGGTTCGACAGCAATCGTGATCTGGCGCCGCAAGCGGTACATCGATAGCCGCTTCGCCAAAGCCTCTGCCTGCTCCGCCTCACAATCGAGCATCAGGTCCTCGCCGTCGCCCCAGACGAGGAAATCGAACAGCACCTTGCCTTGCGGGGTCAGCAGGGCCGCCCAGACTGGCAAAGGGCCGCTCACATCGTTGGTCACAAGTCCATTGAGGAAGCCGCGCACGTCCTCACCGGACAGGCGGATCACGGCACGGCTCGTCAACAGGGTGGCACTCATGCGTCCCTAGGTGGGGCTTCCATCGCCGCTTGGCAATCGCCGCTGTCAGAACTCGGTGGCGATATAGGCCTGCAGGTTGCGCTGGGTGTTGGTGCCGTAAACCCCGCTGCCGAACGGCACGAATTCGAACACGTTGAAAATGTTGTAGAGCGTGACCTTGGCGGTGAAATCGCGCCCGCCGAGCTTGAACTTGTAGCGCGCCCCCGCGCCGATCCGGGTCGAACCCGGGGCGTAAACCGAATTGTCGATCGTGCCATAGGCACCGCTGTCATGATTGACGTAGGTTTCCAGCGTCACCGCTTTGGCGAAGGGCAGGGTCCAGTTGAGGTTGAAGCGGGTGCGCAATTGCGGCTGGCCCACCGGGCGCTTGCCCAGCGACTGCAAGATGAGTGACGAGGCAGTGACTCTGGGATCGAGCCACACTCCGCCCGCGACGATGCGCAGGCCCTTGGCGGGCTGTGCGGTCACGCTGAATTCGACGCCCTTGTGCTTCTGCGCGCCGAGCACGCCGTAGTAATTCTTCTGATCGATATCGATGTAGGGCTTCTCGATCTCGAAATAGCCAAGGATCACCGAAGTGTCCTTGAACGGGCTCCAGCGCAGACCAAAGTCATACTGCCTGGTGCGGATCGCGGGCAGGATTTCGTTGGCGTTGGTGGCGTAACTCGGCGCGGAGCCGGCATCCTCGAGCCCGCGGACATAGCTGCCGTAAAGCGCGAGCTTCGACGTCACGGTCAGCGTGGCGCTGAGGTAGGGCAGGGTGACATCGCTGGTGCCGCGTTTCAGGGGCACATTCGGGGCGGCGATTTGCTTGACGTAATGGGTGCGCAGCAGCCCGGCGGTGAACTCGCCGATGCCCTTCCATTTGAGGCTGTAGGACAGGCCGCCGGTGGTCTGGCGGGTTTGATCATCGGTCAATGCAGTGAAGCCGAAATCCGGCTTGGGCCCATTCACCACCTCGTTGAGCCCGGCAGGACCCAGTTTGGCAAGGTCACCTCCGCCATAGAGGCTATCGACCGAACGACCGCGCAAGGTGGCGGTGATCAGGTGGAGCCGCGGTCCTTCGCTGAAGTGGCGCGACACGCGCAGTTCACCGCTCCACGAAGCGGATTTGCTGGCAGGGGTGGCGTAGACCTGGCGCTCGGTTCCGCCCAGCGCATCGACAATCACCAGGTTGGAATAGCCGCCCTGATCGGCATAGGCCGAACGAAACGCGCCGGTGCGGATGGTCCAGTCGCCCAGATTGATCCGGCTGATCAGGCCGAAGCTGTTCGAATGGCTGGCGCTGCGGGTCCAATCGGGGTTGATGTAGGTGCCGCGCTTGGGCCGCGCGGGGAGGAAATTGTCGTCAGCGATGAAAATCGCATTGCTGGTGTTGTCGCTGAACTGCTGGTGGTTGGCGAAGGCCAGCACCTCAACGTTCTGGGAGGGTTTCCACCGCGGCACCAGCCCCAGATTGTAGCCGACCGAACCGCCGCCATCGTTGTAGCGGTTGTGGTAAGCCCCGATCCCCGCCGATATTCCGAAGCTCTTGCCCGCCAGCGGCAGCTGCACATCCAGTTCGGCGCTCTGGCCGCCAAAGCTGTCGACCGAGAAGAACGGCGCGGCGCTCGCCTGATCGCCAACCTTCTTGAGCTGGAGATCGACCACTCCGGTCGGGGCAGGGAAGGAATAGCCCTGCGCGGCCGGACCGACCCGGATTGTCTCGCCGTCGATCACCCGGCCGCTAAGCCCGCCCTGGATATCGAAATACATCCCTTCCATGCGGAAATTGCCCGCCGTTCCGGGCGAAAAGCCGCGGACATTGTTTTCGTCGTAAACCCCGATATTTTCGTGGCTGGTCGAGGTGCCGAAGGCATCCTCGGCGTTTTCGACCGCGCTGTCGGTGCTCGACTGGGCCATGGCTGGTGCCGCAGCAAATGTGGCGGCAAAGGCAATGGCAAGTGTGCTGGCACCGAAACGCAAGGTCATCAAATTCTCCCCAAACCCGGCCCCTCCGGCAGGTTTCTGTATTACTGCCATAATACAACGAGGCGGTGTGTCGCGGCAGGTTCGATCAGCGGCAAAGCGCACCCGACGAATGACAGGGGTGCGCGGTGCCGCGCGCTATGGCATGGGCGAAGCCGATGACCATCGATTCCCTGACCATAGCCCGCCCCGACGATTGGCACGTTCACCTGCGCGATGATGCGGTGATGCAAGGCGTTCTGGCGCATACGGCACGGCAGTTTGCGCGCGCGATCGTGATGCCCAACCTGTCACCACCGATTAGCTCGGTTGTTGCAGCACAGGCCTATCGCGCGCGGATAGTCGCGGCGCTCCCGGCTGGGTCGGACTTCACCCCGTTGTTGACCTGCTATCTGACCGACGGGATCGATCCGGCGGAGCTTGAGCGGGGGTTTGCTGAAGGCGTATTTACCGCAGCCAAACTCTATCCTGCGCATGCCACCACCGGTTCGGCGCACGGGGTCACCGATGTTGCCAATATCCGCCCCGCGCTCGCCGCGATGGAGCGGATCGGGATGCCGCTGCTGGTCCACGGTGAGGTCACCGACCCGGCGGTCGACATCTTCGACCGCGAGGCGGTGTTCATCGACCGGGTGATGGCGGGGATCATCTCCGATTTTCCCGGTCTCAAAGTGGTGTTCGAACACATCACCACCAAGGACGCGGTCGATTTCGTCCTAGCTCAGGGCACGAATGTCGCTGCCACGATCACCCCGCAACACCTGCACATCAACCGCAACGCGATGTTTGCCGGCGGGATCCGCCCGCATGCCTATTGTCTGCCGGTGGCCAAGCGCGAGCTGCACCGGCTGGCGCTGCGCGCGGCGGCGACATCGGGCAGCTCCAAGTTCTTCCTCGGTACCGACAGCGCGCCGCATGCGGTGGAGGCGAAAGAAGCCGCCTGCGGCTGCGCCGGGATTTTCAACGCACCGTTCGCGCTCGAAAGCTACGTCACGGTGTTCGATGAGGAAGGCGCGCTAGACCGCTTCGAGGCCTTCGCCTCGCTCAATGGCCCGGCGTTCTACGGCCTGCCGGTCAATCCCGGGCGGGTCACGCTGGAGCGAAAGCCGGTTGTGGTCCCTGCCGTGATCGCTGCGAACGGAACCTCGATCGTCCCGTTCCATGCCGGTGAGACGTTAGGCTGGAGCCTCGACGCCTGATCGCGTGCTGCGCTGGGCGAGGATATCCCAGACGAACACCGCAATCGCGCACCAGATCAGCACGAAGCAGGCGAGCTGGACCGGCCGCAGCGGCTCGCCGAAGACGAACACGCCGAGCAGGAAGACGATCGACGGCGCGACGAACTGGACCATGCCGATGGTCGAATAGTCCATCCGCCGCGCTGCGGCAGCGAACATCAGCAGCGGCACCGCGGTCAGCACCCCGCCCAGCAGCAATAGCGGTGCGGCGGAGGGCCCTTGGGTGATGGATGAACCCGCCGGCCCCTGGGCAAAGTACCACGCGGTCAGGCTGGCGGGGACCAGCAGGATCAGGCTCTCGATGGTCAGCCCGGGGAGTGATTCCACCGGCACCTTCTTGCGCACCAGCCCGTAGCTCGAAAAGCTCACCGCCAAGACCAGGCTGATCCACAGCATCTCGCGCGCGTCCCAGGCGAGCAGCGAAACCCCGGTCGCAGCCAGTGCCACCGCGATCCACTGGCGGCTGCTCAGCCGTTCTCCCAGCAGCACCGTGCCGGCCAGCACGTTGACCAGCGGGTTGATGTAATAGCCCAGACTGGCCGCAAAGACGTGACCGGACTGGATCGCGATGATGTAGACCACCCAGTTGACCGCGATCAGCAGCGAACTCAGCGTCAGCAGCGCCAGGGTCTGCGGCTGGCGCAGCGCCGCCCAGACCTTGCCGGTCTCGCGCCGCCACAGCACGAAGAGGACGCACAAGGGCAGTGTGAAAATGATCCGCCAGCCGACGAATTCGAACGGCGGCACCCAATGCACGAAGCGCAGGTAGAGCGGCAGGAAACCCCAGATCAGATAAGCACCAAAGGCTAGGGGAAGGCCGCCGTGCGGTTTGGGTGGGGCTGAATCCATCATTCGCCGCTAGCCGGGGGCAGGTCGGCGGGCAAGTGTCGCTGTGTTGCCGATGGTTAATCTTGGCTTGTCTAGGGGCGCGCTTCACCGATCGGCGCGGGGCAACCCGCGCCCGATTTGGCGGGACGCGTCGTACCGGGTCGCAATCAGGTACGATGGGGGGCGCTGCCGCCACGATGGCGGCGTCCCCAGTCCTGCCGCGGCGCGATTGCCGCTTTGCAGGGACCGAGTGTTGCGCCATGTAATGCGCCGATGCGGCTCACTTGGTGCTCACTGCTTTTGATCCTTGCCGGTTGCTCGTCGAGCAAGCCGGCCGCCGATCCCAACGCCGAGCGCGATGGCGCGGCAGCAGCGGCGCTGGGCGATCCGATCATGGTCGATCCTGACCTGTCGGCGCAGAACCGTGGCAACTCTGCGCTATCTGGCGGGGGGCCGCCGCAGGGCGATCTGCCCGATTTCAATCGCACCCCTGAAGAAGCCGATGCCGCGCGCGCTGCGGCGCAGGCGCAGCTCGGGGCGGCGCTACAGTCTGCACCTGCCGCAGGATCGACCGCACCCAAATCGCGGCTTGCCGGGGCGCTGACCATGCCCGCTGTCGCTGCGGCAAGCGGGATCGCCAGCAAGGCCTGCGCCGAGGGGATGGGCTTCACCTTTGGCTGGGCAGCGCAGCTTCCTGCGGGCTTGCAAATCTATCCGCGCGGACATGCAGTGGTTGGCGCGGGGAATGACGTGGGCGGCTGCAAGGTCCGCGCGGTGCGTTTTGTGACCCCGGTTTCGGTGAGCGACGCGGTAGATTTCTACTACGCCAGTGCGCGCGCGGCCAAGCTTGCGCCCGAGCGGCGGCATGAAGGCGATGACGAGGTGGTAGCGGGCAAGTCGGCGGGCGGCTCGGGCGCCGCCTATATCCGCAAGCGCGCCGACGGGCTGACCGAAGTGGACCTGATCAGCTCCGGGCTGTGAAGCCTATTCGGCGGGTTGAAGCACAGCCTGGCGGCGGCCTTTGAGCATCTGGCCCAGCTTGCGCAACCGGCTGGTGACCAGACCATGCTCGTCCATCCAGTCGAAATAGGCGCGGTATTTCGGATCTTCGGCCAGGAGATGCTTCTCCTCGGTTTTCGCCCGCCAGAAGTAGATCGCGCTGACGCAGCCCAAAAAGAAGGTGTTGCGCACTGCATCGGTCGGCGATCCGCCGATCACCACGAAGGGCAGCGAGGCGAGCCACCAGAACGCGTTCTAGACAGGTAGGCCGGATGCCGGGTGAAGGCATACGGCCCGTTGGTCAGCACCCCGCGGTAGGTGAGGTTCGAAAAGCGGATGCCGAAGGCCATCGTCGCCCATGCATAGACCCCGGTGAGGAACACCAGCGCGGCCGCCCAGAGCCACAGCAGCAGTGTCTGCCCATCGAGCAGATGGAACCAGTTCTCGTCGCCGAAGGTATTGGTCAG
>JBJTLY010000329.1:0-34546 GCA_046063275.1 Novosphingobium sp.
GCGCAGTTGACCGCGATTGGCCTGCTCATGCTGACCGCCGTGCTGATTTCGCGGGTTCGCCTCACGCGCGACGATCTGGCCAGCGCGCCCGCACCGCTCTAGGCTGCGCGAATGAGCGCCCCGACCACCACGATCTTCGAACACATGTCCGGCCTCGCGCGGGAGCTGGGCGCGATCAATCTGGGCCAGGGGTTCCCCGAATTGCCCGAACCGCCCGAGCTGATCGCGGCGGCGCAGCGGGCGCTGGGCGAACGATCGAACCAGTACCCGCCGATGCGCGGGCTGCCCGAATTGCGCAGCGCAGTCGCGGACTATTATCGCCGCATGCAGGGGTTGGAACTCACCGCCGACAATGTGATCGTCACCTCGGGCGGGACCGAGGCGCTGGCCGCCAGCCTGTTCGCGCTGGTTTCTCCGGGTGACGAGGTGCTGCTGGTCCAGCCGCTCTACGATGCCTACCTGCCGCTGGTCGAATGGGCCGGGGGCACGGGCAAGGTGGTCAGCCTGACCCCGCCAGATTGGTCGCTGCCGATCGAGGCGCTGGTCGCGGCGATCGGTCCCAAGACCAGGGGCATCGTGCTCAACACCCCAAACAATCCGGTCGGCACCATGCTGAGCCGTCAGTCACTAGAGGCGATAGGGGAACTCGCAGAAAAGCACGACCTCTGGGTACTGTGCGATGAGGTATGGGAGGCGATGGTGTTCGATGGCACCCCGCATCTCTCTCCGCTGGCCATACCATCACTGGCCGAGCGGTCGGTCAAAGTCGGTTCGGCGGGCAAGATCTTTTCGATGACCGGATGGAAGGTCGGCTGGGCAGTCGCCGCGCCGGCGCTCGCCGCTCGGATCGCTGCGAAACACCAATTCCTGACCTTCACCACCCCGCCCGCGCTACAATGGGCCGCTGCCGAGGGGCTAGCGCTGCCCGATAGCTGGTTCGAGGCGCAGCGCATGCGGTACGCCGCGCTTAAGGCAAGGCTGGTGCATGGGTTGGAGGCCGCCGGCTTCATTGTCCTTCCCGCCAGCGGCACCTGGTTCATCACCATCGATCTTGCCGCATCGGGCTTGCCCGCCGACGACGTCGCAGTCGCCGAGCGGCTGGTGCGCGAAGCCAAGGTTGCTTCGATCCCGGTTTCCGCCTTCTATGCCGAAGCGCCCGAGCGCGGTTACCTGCGGCTATGCTTCACCAAAGACGAATCGGTACTCGACGAAGCCATAGCGCGGCTTGCCGCTTTCCGCACCGCGCTCGGATAGGCGTTCGCACTCTTGCGCGCGGCGCGCGGGCTCACATCGAAGGTCTCACCGTACCAGCGAGTGAACGCGCCGATTGAGCCATAGCCCAGCAAATCGGCGACATCGGTGATCCTGAGCCTCGGGTTGGCAAGGTATTCGCTCGCCAACTGCGCGCGGGCGCGGCTTAGAACCGAGGTGAAGCTCTCGCCTTCCTCGTCGAGCCGGCGCTGCAGCGTGCGCACGGTCAGCCCCATGGCGCGCGCGCAGGCCTGCACCGTGGCGCGGCCTGAAGGCAGCATGAGGCGGATCGTCGCGTCGGCATCTTCGGCCATGCTGCGCCCGTGCGCGGCGGGTACCGCCTCAAGAAGCCGCCGGGCGTGCGCGGCAAGTTGCGCGTCGGCGTGCGGGTTGGGCCGGTCGAGGTCGCTGCGCGCAAGGATCAGCGCGTTGAACGCGGCGCTGAACTGCGGCTGGCAGCGGAACACGCGGGTATAGTCGCCCAGCTCGCTGCGCGGCGGCGGCTGGTGGGTGAAGCATACTCCGCGCGGCGCCCAGCCTTCGCCCATCACTCCGCTGCACAGCCGCATCAGCACGCCCAGCACCAGGTCGGTCGACTGCCATTGCGAGCCCGCGCCGGTGACCCTGGCATCTTCGCGGAAGATCGCCTCGTCGCCCTGTTCCTCCAGCGTGAGGGATAGTGTCGGATTGATCCGCACTCCGAATTCGGTCAGCGCGCCCAGCGCCGTGCGCAGGTCGGGCTGGTGCGCGATGAGCAGGCTGGTCGCGCCGATATTGGCCAGCGTGCGGCCCTGGACCATACGCAGCCCGAAGGTGCAGCACCCGGTCACCTGCGCGCTGCGTTCGAGCAGGCCATTGGCGGCGCGGGCCGGGATGAACGCTTCGGGTTCGGAGAACTGCGCCGCGCTCAGCCCCTGCTCGCGCAGCAGCCGCTGCGGATCGGCTCCGAAAGCGCGCATCGTTTCCAGATAGCCGGTCAAGGCAGCCACCCGCACCAGTTCGGACATCGCCAGCGCTTCCCCGCAGAATTGATTGGCATCAATTGGCAAGAAACTGGCACGAAATGTGAAAAATGCAAGCGCGGTGCGGGATAGGCAGGGCTCGGGAACAAGAGGAGCCGAAACGTGGCCGAAGCAGTCCGCTTCTACGAAACCGGTGGGCCGGAAGTTTTGCAGCTCGAGACCGTCGAGGTCGGCGAGCCCGGCCCCGGCGAAGTGCGGGTGCGTCATGCCGCGGTCGGCTGCAACTTCGCCGATACCTATTTTCGCAGCGGGTACTATCCGGTCCAGCCGCCGTGCGGGATCGGGGTGGAAGGCGCGGGTACGGTAACAGCGGTTGGCGAGGGCGTGACTTCGGTCAGCGTCGGCGACCGGGTCAGCTACAACGGCGGTCCGCTGGGTGCTTATGCCACCGAACGCGTGATGCCAGCCGCGCCGCTGTTCAAGCTGCCCGCCAGCATCGATTTCGAAACCGCCGCTGCCTCGACCATGCGCGGGCTCTCCGCAACCTACTGGTTGATGCGCGCCGATCCGCGGCTCAAGGCTGGCGACACCGTGTTGCTTCACGCCGCCGCTGGCGGGGTTGGCCTGCTCGCGATCCAGGTTGCCAAGCTGCTCGGCATCCGGGTGATCGGCACCGTTTCCACCGAAGAAAAGGCCGCCAAGGCCCGCGAGATGGGCTGCGACGAGATCATTTTTTACCGCCGCGAGGATGTCTCGGCGCGGGTCAAGGAACTGACCGGCGGCGAAGGCGTCCAGACGGTGTTCGATTCGGTCGGCAAGGATACCTTCGAAGGCTCGCTGAAATCGCTCCGGCGCCGCGGCGTGCTGGTCGGCTGCGGCACCGCCTCGGGCCCGTTCCCGCCGCTCGACGCGTTCCAGATGCTGCTGCAGGGCTCGGTCTATTTCATCCGCCCGGGCTTCGCCGATTTCTACGCCGATCCGGCTGAACGCGCCGAGCTCGCCAAGTTCTGGTTCGATCACCTGTCCGCCGGGCGGATCAAGGTCGAGATCGGGCAGCGCTACACGCTCGACCAATGCGTCGAGGCACACCGCGATCTCGAAGCCGGCAAGACGATCGGCTCGTCGATTTTCACTGTGGGAGAATAGCCATGCGGGTGGAACAACTGACCTGTGCACTCGGCGCCGAAATCAGCGACGTCTCGCTGGCCGAAGCCGGCCGCAACGACGACCTTGCCGGAACGATCAATGAGCTGCTGCTCAAGCACAAGGTCTTGTTCTTCCGCGATCAGGACATCAGCGATGCCGAACATGCCGCGTTCGCCCGCCGGTTCGGCGAACTCGAAGGCCACCCGCTCGCGGCCAGCACCGACGGCGAGCCGGGGATCATCCAGATCTGGAAGAGCCCCGAAAGCCCGCCCGAGCGCTATGAAAACTCATGGCACACCGACGCGACCTGGCGCGAAAATCCGCCGATGGGCGCGGTTCTGCGCTGCCTCGAATGCCCGCCCGTCGGCGGTGACACGATGTGGGCCAACATGGAACTGGCCTACGAGCGGCTCCCCGACCGGGTGAAGGAAGACATCGCCGACTTGCGTGCGCGCCACTCGATGGAAGCGACCTTCATGGCGGCCAAACCGATCGACGAACGGCTGGCGATGAAAGAGCGCTTTCCCGATCCCGAACATCCGGTGGTCCGCACCCATCCGGTGACCGGGAACAAATCTCTGCTGACCGGCGGCTTCATCACCCATTTCACCAACTATCACACCGCCAAACGCGTTCGTTTTGGCCAGGACTACGCCGACGGTTCTAGCGGATTGCTGCGTTATCTGGTCTCCCAGTCGGCAATCCCCGAATATCAGTTGCGCTGGCGCTGGACCCCCGGCTCGGTGGCGATCTGGGACAATCGCTGCACCCAGCACTACGCGGTGATGGACTACCCCCCCTGCGTGCGCCGGATGAACCGCGCGACGATCATGGGCGACCGGCCGTTCTGATGCCGGGCCGCTTCGCCCATCACACCGCCGATCTTGGCGAGGTTACACTGCATTACGTCAGTGCTGGCGCGGGCGATCCGGTCGTGCTGCTGCACGGCTGGCCGCAGACCTGGTTCATGTGGCGCGACGTTATTCCGGCGCTGGCCGAGCGGTTTACCGTGATCGCGCCCGACATGCGCGGGCTGGGTGACAGCAGCCGTCCCGCGTCGGGCTATGACAAGAAGACCGTGGCGCAGGACATCGCCGAACTGATGACCGCATTGGGGCATGAGAACTTTCGTGTGGTCGCGCACGACTGGGGCGGCCCAGTCGCCTATGCGCTCGCCGCACAGTTCCCTGATCGTGTGCTCGGCATGGCGGTGTTCGACGCGCCGGTGCCAGGCGACGGTGGGCCGGTAGTCCACCACGCCCGCTGGCACTTCGGCTTCCACGGCCTGCCCGACCTGCCCGAGGCACTGACCGAGGGACGTGAGGACTTCTACCTGCGCTTCTTCTACCGCTTCGGTGGGGCCAAGCCCGATGCCATTTCCGAAGCGGCGCAATCAGAATATGTCCGCGCCTATTCGCAGCCCGGGGCGATGACCGCAGGGTTCAACTACTACCGTGCCGTGCCGCAGGACATCGCCGACAACGCAGCGTTCCGAGCGACGGGTAAACTCGCTATGCCGATCCTGGTCTATGGCGGCGATCCCGAAACCCGCGGGCGGGGGATGACCGCGCTCGAAAGCTGGAGCCGCGTTGCCACCAATGTGACCGGCGGGGTCGCCGAACATTGCGGCCACTGGATTCCCGAAGAACGTCCCGATTTTGTCGCGCAGGAAGTGCTGCGCCATTTCACCGCCTGAACCGAAGGAGAAAACCCATGCAGTTCTTTGACGACAGCCTGCTTCCCGAAACCCAGGATCCGCTGGTCATCCAGGTCGCGCCTTATGCGCCGAGCTTCCTGCCGCGCGATTCGGACGACATCCCGGTGAGCTTTGCCGAGCAGGTCCAGAAGGCAGTCGATTGCTACAACGCCGGGGCGACCGTGCTCCACGTCCACGTGCGCGAGCCCGACGGTACCGGTTCCAAGAACCTCGACCGATTCAACGAGATGCTCGACCGCCTGCGCACCGCGGTGCCGGGGATGATCCTCCAGGTCGGCGGCTCGATCAGCTTTGCGCCAAAGGATGAAGGCCAGGCCGCGCTGTGGCTGTCGGACGATACCCGCCACATGCTCGCCGACCTCAAGCCCGCGCCGGATCAGGTGACGTTGGCGGTCAACACCAACCAGATGAACGTGATGGAGCTGATCAGCGAGGACGATTGCCGCGGCACCTCTATGGGCGAGAGCAATTTCGCCGAAGCCTATACCGAAATGTATTACGAGGCCGGGCCGAAGTTCATGAAGGAACACATGAAGCGGCTCACCGCGAGTGGCATCCAGACCCACTTCATGGTCACCTGCGCGCGCGATCTCGAAACGATTGAGCGTCTCGTGCGCACCGGGCACTACATGGGCCCGATGGTCTGCAACTGGGTGGCGATCGGCGGCGGTGCCGACGGCCCCAACCCGCGCAACCTGATGGAATTCGTCAACCGGCTGCCGCAGAACGCGGTGTTCACGGTCGAAGGGCTGATGCGCAACGTCTACCCGCTCTGCACCATGGGCATTGCCATGGGCTTCCACGTCCGCGTCGGTCAGGAAGACAACATGTGGGGCCGCAAGGGCGAGCGCGCCACATCGTGCCACCAGATCGACAAGATGGTGCGGATCTCGGAGGAACTCTACCGACCGATTGCCACGGCGGAGGAAGCCCGCCGGATCTACAAGATCGGCACCTTCTATTCCTCGATCGACGAAACCCTGCGCGAGAACGGCTGGCTGCCCAATCGCACTACCAATAATTTTGGCGTTGCCAACGTGCGTTCGGCACCGTTGATCCCGGCCTGAGCTGGAGGGGGCGGGAGGCGGCCGGGCGGGAGGGCCCGGTCGTCTTCCGTTTTTTGCGAGAGAGGAGCAGGCGAATGAGTGAGACCCCGATCAGCGATGCGGCACGTGCCAACGGCGGTTGGAACCATGCGTGGGATGAGGCTGCCGCATTGGACGCCGAATGGCTCGAGAAATTCCTCGACATGGGCACGCTGCCGATGCGCCGCGGGGTGCTCGATCCCAAGACTTACGAGTTGATCGCGATCGCGGTCGATGCCAGCTGTACCCACATGTATGCACCCGGCACCCGCCGCCATATCGCCAAGGCGCTTGACGTTGGGGCGACCCCTGACGAAATCATGGCGGTGCTGCAATGCGTCGCAGTGCTCGGGGTTCATTCGGTGGCGCATGGGGTGCCGTTCCTGGTCGAGGAAATGAAGGCCCGCGGGATCGAGCCGAAGTGAAGGCCGATCGCGCCACCCCTTACGGCTGGCTGATCTTCGCGCTGATCGTCCTGCTGCTGGCGTCTGACTACATGAGCCGGCAAGTGCTGGGTGCGGTCACGCCGCTGCTCAAGGCCGAATGGCACCTTGATGACGAACAGCTGGGCCGGCTTGGTTCGATCATCCCGGCGATGGTCGCGACCCTGGCGCTGCCGCTGTCCTTCGCTGCCGACCGCTTCGGGCGGGTCCGCGCGATCGTCAGCATGGCGCTGCTCTGGAGCGCCGCGACGATCGCCTGCGGGCTGGCGCAAAGCTATGGCCAATTGTTCGCAGCGCGGGCGGTGATCGGGTTCGGTGAGGCGGCTTACGGCAGCGCCGGCCTTGCAGTGATCATGGCGGCCTTTCCGGCGCGCCTGCGCGCAGTGCTGACCGCAGGGTTCATGGCTGGCGGTCCGCTCGGCTCGGTCGCCGGGGTTGCGCTGGGCGGCGGCATCGCAGCCGAGCACGGCTGGCGCTGGTCGTTTGGCGCGATGGGGGTGGCGGGGTGCCTGATCGCGCTCACCTTTGCCAGCGTGGCGCGCGAGGCCCGGCTGGCCCCGCCGCAAGCCAAGGAGCGCGCGCCGCTGCGCAGTCTGGTGGCGAGCCAGGCGTTGCTGCTGGTCTATCTTGGCAGCGGGCTGCAGCTGTTCGTCTGCGGCGCGATGACCTTTTGGCTCCCGGCCTATTTCGGGCGGACCTACCATTACGGCGTCGCCCAGGCCGCGCAATTTGCTGCCGGGGTGCTACTCGCGCAGGCGCTCGGCATGGTGCTGGTCGGCATGCTGTCAGACCGGATTGCGTCGGGCGGGCACGGCAATCGCCGGTTCGCCATCGCCGCGGCAGTAGGGATTGCCAGCGGGGTGTTGCTGGTGATCGGGTTCACGCTCCCGCCCTCGCCCTTGCAGCTCGCCGCACTCCTTGCCGGGGCCTTCCTCGCCGCTGGAACCACCGGGCCGGTCGGATCGCTCGTCGCCCAGCTCACCCCGCCGCAGCTCCATGGTACGGCCTTTGCGGTAGTGACCCTGGGCAATAATTTCCTCGGCCTCGCACCCGGGCCGTGGATCGCGGGAGTGATCGCGCTCACCCTGCCGCTGCAGCAGGCGCTGGCAATCACTGCGCTTGTCCCGCTCGCGGCGGCGCTTGCGTTCCTGGCTGCGTGGCGGACGCAAGATGCTCCGGGAACGGGCGGTGCAGCGGCGGAATTTTTGCACTGAACAGGGGGCTACCAGACGCAGCGCGATCTTCCCTCAATTCGCCCTTCCGCTGCCCTCCATGTTGCTGTCTAACCGCGGCTGAGCCGAACAGTCAGAAGCCACAACTGGCATTAAAATAGCTATATTTCATAAATTTGCGGAACTCTTCCGCGATCCGGTGGTTCATGCGGCATCGGGTCGCACCGTCTCCTCGGCGTGCGCTCGCAACAGGAGATATTTTTTCATGATCAACTCGAAAGCGCGCTTCGCGCTGCTCAGCAGTGCGTCCACAGCCATTGCCGTTTTCCTTCTGCCGGCCACAGCACAGGCCCAATCGACCACCTGCTCGCAGATCACCACGACAATCACTTGCGTTGACGGCGCCAACACTGTGCTGACCGCGGCCACCGATCCGATCACCACCACTGTTGCCGGCCCCGGTCTGGTAACTGTCAACACCACCGGCGCTTCGAATGTCGCATACACTGCGACCGGTCCGATCGCGACCACTGGCGTCTCCGCAGTCAACCTGACCTCGACCGGCGGCGCGCTTAACTTCACACCAGCCGGCACCACCGCCCCGGTGAACATCAGCACCACCGGTGGAATCGGTGCCAATGGGCTCGTGCTCAACACCGCCGGCCAGGCTGCAACGGTAACCGTTGGCAACATCTCGACCACCGGGGCAACCTCATACGGCGTGCTCGCCAATGGCGGCACCGACCTGACGCTCAAGACCGGCGACATCTCGGTCACCGGCGCAGGCAGCACCGCGATCGATGCAGTGGCCCAGACCGGAAACATCAACATCAATGCGGGTAACATCACTGCCACCGGTCGCGGACTGCGTACCGCTGCTACCGGAACCAACACCATCGTGGTCGGCAACGTCACAGCCGGTGATCGCGGCATCCTTGCCAACGGCAGCACCGTTTCGGTCAATGCCGGCAACATCACCACCTCGACCAATGGCGGAACCACCCCCGGCGGCTACGGTATTGCTGCCCAGGCTTCGACCGGGAACGCGACAGTGCGCACCGGCGCTGTAAGCACAGTCAACGGCGCGGGCATCGTCGCGACTTCGGCCGGGCTGACCGGCGCAGTCGATATCGGCGGCTGCTCGAGCGTTTCGACCACCGGCAACAATTCGACCGCAGTGGTCGGGCAAACCAACGGGACCGGTTCGGTCACGATCAATTGCGGTGCGCTGACCACCACGGGCGACAACAGCAACGGCGTGTTCTCGAACTCGAACGGCGGCAATGTGCTGGTCACCACTGGCGCGGTCAACACCGCCGGGGTCGGAGCCTACGGCATTACCGCCAACACCGCAGGCGCGGGCACGGTCACGATCAATGCCGGCAATGTAGCAACGACTGGTGTCGGCTCGACCGGCATCTTCAGCCGCGCCAACACCGGCCTGGTCGATGTGGGCTATGGCAACATCACCACTTCTGGCATCGCCAGTGGCGGCAACAGTGCTGCCGGGCTTGACATCCTGACCAACGGTGCGGTCAACCTGCACGGAGCCAATTCGACCATCCGCACCAACGGCGCAGGCACTTATGGCGCTCTGATCTATGGTTCGGCCATCACTGGCAACCTCGGCAACGTCACCACCACAGGTGCAGGCGCTCAAGGTGCGTTGATTACTGCCACCGGCCCGGTCAACCTGACCGTCGGCAACGTTGCCTCCACCGGCACCGGACTTGCGGTCAATGCCGGAGCCAATTCGGTCAACCTGACCACCGGTACCGTTACCGCGACCGAACTTGGCGCGACCGGCACGGCGATCAGCTCCACCGGTGCGATCACCTTCAACGGCGGCAAGCAGACTGCAAACGGCGCCAATGCGCTCCGCATCATCGGCGGAGCCGCACCGATCAACGTAACCGTTGCTGGTGCCGCCACGACCAATGGCGGTAACGCAGTGTCGGTAAGCGGCACCGGTCCGCTGACGCTGACCAACACCGGGTCGATCACCACTTCGGGGGTCAATTCATCGGGCATCTTCGTAACCGGCGTAACCACCGCGGCAGTATCCTGCGGCAATGTCGCGACAACCGGCGCGAACAGTGCCGCAGTGTCGCTGGCAGCAGCGGGCACGACCAACCTGACTTGCGGCACCGTCAGCACCACTGGTGTGGCGAGTGATGGCATCGTCGTCAGCAATACCGCTGGTACGACCACGGTCACTGGTGGCACCACCACCGCAACCGGCCTCGGCTCGCGCGGCATTGTGGTCAGCTCGTCGGCCCCTGCGGCAACCGGACTGGTTACCGTGAACACCGGTGCAGTGACCGCGAACGGTAATGCCGTCATCGCCAGTTCGACTGGCGGGGCGAATGTCGTGGTCAACACCACCGGCAACGTCGCCTCGACCACCGGCACTGGCGTCTCAGCAACCACGGCAGGCACCACGCTCGTCAACATCGCTGCGGGCAACACGGTCACCGGCGTGCAGGGCGTGAACCTGGCGGGTACCGCTGGCAACACCCTGATCGTCAACGGCGCGCTGTCCAACACTGGCGGCACCACGCCGTACACGGTGCTGGCGGGCGGTCCGTTCACGCTGACCTTGGGATCGGCTGGCTCGATCACGGGGCCGCTGGCCTTCACCACCGGCAACGACACGTTCAACAACCAGGGTACCTTCGCCCTGCCGGTCGCGCTCGACTTCCTGACCGGGACTGACGTGCTCAACAATTCGGGTACGCTTACCGCGTTTGCCGGAAACCATTCGATCCTTGGCCTCGAAACGCTGAACAATTCGGGCCTGATCGACATGCGCAATGGTGTGGCCACCAATTCGCTGACCCTCGCAGGCACCAACTACGTGGCCAGCGGGAATGCCGCTCTGGGGATCGACGTGGTCGGCAACGGCAACGTCAACCTGGCCGACAAGCTGGTTATCGGTGGCACCACCACCGGGACCACCACCGTGCTGGCGAACTTCGTCAACCCGGTGGTCGACCTGACCGGACCGTTGATCGTCGATACGACGCTCAACAACCTGACAGCCGGGCAGTTCGTTCTGGGCGGCAATGCCCAACAGGGACTGATCGACTATGGCATCCAGGTTCGCGGCGGTGACGCCTATCTGGTCTCGACCGCCGATAGCCGGGTCTACGACACGGTGTTCGTCGGGCGCCAGCTGCGCGACCTGTGGTACAGCTCGGCCGACGCCTACAGCTCGTACGCAACCGCACGCCGGATCAGCTTCGGCCAGGAACGCAGCCATCCGCTGGGTATCTGGGCGCAGCTCTACGGCGAACGTCAGACCAACGGCGATCAGAACCGCACCGCGACTGCTTTCGGTTCGACCTTCACGATCAATGACCGCATCCGCACCGACATCCGCGGCGCGCAGGGCGGCCTTGACTTCGGGAGCTCGAACTTCGTGATCGGTGTAACCGGCGGTTATGAGCGCGCCAATGGGACTACCCCCAATGGAGCGCTGATCCACACCGAAGGTCATAACTACGGCGCCTACGCCCAGTTCGGCATGACCAGCGGTCTCTACGCCGGCGTTTTGGTCAAGCGGGACGATCTGCGCACGATCTACACCAACGATGCGATCGCGAACGGATTTGCTCAACCCAAGTCCCGCACCGATGGTATCGAGGGCGAGGTCGGCTTGCGGACCGGCGGCTCGGACAAGATCAACTTCGACTTCGGGGTTGGCTTTGCCTACGTTCACACGAACTTCGATGCCTTCAACTTCGGTAACATCGCCTTCGCCCGCGACGAGCTGACCAGTGAACGCGGACAGGCGCACGCTCGGGCAACCTTCGCTGGCGGGATCGCACCGTTCATCGAAGTCCGCGGCTTCCATGAATTCCGCGACAGCAACAGGTACCTGCTGCAGAGCGGGCTTGCCACTTCGACCCTCGACGGCGCCAACAAGGGCACCTGGGCGCGGATCGAAGCCGGTATCGGCGGCGGCAACAAGGGCGGGCCGCTGCTGAGCGCCTGGGCCAATGTCGGTGACACCACCGGTTTCGGCCTGCGCGCAGGCTTCCGCTTCTAAGCTGGTCTGCCTACCATCAAGAAACAGGGCGTCCGATGCAAATCGGGCGCCCTTTTCTTTGGTCGCCACCAGCGACCAGCCGAACTGCCGGTGCGCATGCTTACTTCGATGGACAGGGAAATGGAGCGGGTGAAGGGAATCGAACCCTCGTATTCAGCTTGGGAAGCTGCTGCTCTACCATTGAGCTACACCCGCTAACCCGCAGAAAACCTAGGTTCTCAAGTGCGGCAGTGCAAACGGTTTACAGCATGGTTTACAGGCTGCCCCGAAGGCGACGGCCCATTGCCACATTAATGTGGCTTTGGTCAACGTAGCTTCGCCGAATGCCAGCGACCTGGCTAGGTGACCATGCAATGATCGCCGCGACTTATCGACTCAAACGCCGTCACTTTAGCCAAAGCCGCAGAACATAGGACACAAGGCCGAGGCTCAGGACGCTGGCCAGCCAGATCCCTGTGAACCATCCCAGCCTGACCAGACCCGCATGCATCAGTGATATCCCTCGGTTCCAACCTTGCCGCGGAATACCCAATAGGCCCAGCCAGTGTATGCAAGGATGACGGGGACCATCGCGCCCGCACCGATGAGCATGAACAGCTGGCTGCGATAGGGCGCGGCTGCATCCCAGATCGACACACGGGCCGGAATGACGTTCGGCCAAATGGAAATGCCGAGACCGACGATGCACAGGCCGAATAGGCCCAGCGCATACAGAAACGGCTGGACCTCACGTTTGCGTTTCAGACTGCGGAAGAACAGGACGCTGACCACCAGCGATGCAAGCGGCACCTGCGCGGTGGCGAGCACGCCGGGGAAGGAAAGCCAGCGTGTATAATATTGCGGCTCCAAGGTCAGTGTGGCGAGGCTCACCGTCGCGATGGCCAGAAGCAGCAACATTCCCAGCAGCCGGGCCCGACCATAGGCATGGTCCTGCAACGGACCTTCGGTTTTCCAGATAAGCCAGCACGATCCGAGCAAAGCATAGCCAATGACCAGACCCGCACCGGTCAGCAGACTGAAGGGCGACAGCCATTCCCACCAGCCGCCAGCATAGGCGCGGCCCCTAACCGTAATACCTTGCAGCAGCGCCCCCAGCGTTATGCCCTGCGCGAAAGTGGCGATCAGCGATCCGGCGTGGAAGGCGAGATCCCAGGTTGGGCGGTGTGCCGGATCGCGCCAACGGAACTCGAAGGCAACACCGCGCAGAACGAGGCCAAGCAACATGGCCATCAGGGGGGCATAGAGCGCGGGCAGGATGATCGCATAGGCCAGCGGGAAGGCCGCAAGCAGCCCACCGCCGCCCAACACCAGCCAGGTCTCATTGCCATCCCAGACGGGCGCGATGCTATTCATCGCCGTATCGCGTTCGGGTCCGACCTTGATCCAGGGGAACAGAATCCCGATCCCAAGATCGAACCCATCCATCACCACGTAGGCAACGATGGCAAAGCCGATGATCCCGGCCCAGATAACGGTCAGGTCTATCACGCGCCTTCTCCCTCAATGACGGCAGGTGCGGGGGTGATGCCGGCAGTGCGGATCGGCATTCCGTCGAGCGCGGCCTCGTGCGCCTCAGGCGGCTTCTTCATTAGTCGCAGCAGATACCAGATGCCTGCCCCGAACACGCTGAAATAGACCACCGCAAAGGCAATGAGCGAACCTGCGACGGCCGGCGCGTCGAGCGGCGATGCGCTATCCGCGGTGCGGAGCAGGCCATAAATGGTGAAAGGCTGGCGGCCCACTTCGGTTACCACCCAACCTGACAGCACGGCGATGAAGCCTGTCGGGCCCATGACCAGAGCGGCCCGGTGGAGCCACGGCCAATCGAACAAACGTTTGCGGGCCCGCGCGATCAGGCTCCAGATGCCCACCCCGACCATGGCAAATCCCAGCCCGACCATCACTCGGAAGGCCCAGAAGACGATGCCGACTGGCGGCCGGTTCGCCAGTGGGATGGTATCGAGCCCGGCGAGCGGTGCATTCAGGTCGTGCTTGAGGATCAACGATGAGGCTTTGGGAATCTCGATCGCATAGTCGACCCGTTGCTCTTGGGCATTGGGAATACCGAACAGGATCAGCGGTGCGCCATTGGGATGGCTCTGAAAGTGCCCCTCCATCGCCATGACCTTGGCCGGTTGGTGCTCGAGCGTGTTAAGTCCGTGCATGTCCCCGGCGAGGATCTGGACGGGGGCGACGAGCGCAGCCATCCACATCGCCATCGAAAACATCTTGCGCGCGCCCGGATTGTCGCGGTCCTTGAGTAGGTGCCAAGCTCCTACTCCGCCAACGGCAAATGCCGTGGTCAGGTAGGCGGCTATCACGGTGTGGACGAGACGATAAGGGAAGCTGGGATTGAAGATGATCGCAGCCCAGCTCGGCCCTGGCAGGAATTGGCCATTCGCGCCGATCTCGTAGCCAACCGGCGTCTGCATCCAGCTGTTCACCGCCAGAATCCAGAAGGCAGATATGAACGTCCCAAGCGCCACTGCCAGGGTGGCGACGAAGTGCAGTTGGCGACCGACCTTGTTGATGCCGAACAGCATTACCCCGAGAAAGCCAGCCTCAAGAAAGAACGCGGTCAGCACTTCATAGGCCATCAGTGGTCCGATGACCGGCCCGGCCTTGTCCGAGAACACCGACCAGTTGGTGCCGAACTGGTAGGACATCACCAATCCCGAGACGACGCCCATCGCGAAGACCACAGCAAAGATCTTGAGCCAGTAGCGATAGAGGTTGGCGTAAACCCCCTTCCCGGTTCTCAGCCACAAGGCCTCCAGCACCGCAAGGAAGCTTGCGAGGCCGATCGTGAAGGCGGGAAACAGGAAGTGGAAGCTCACCGTGAAGGCGAACTGGGCGCGAGCCAGCAACAATGCAGTCATGTGCTTCTCCGTGGGTCAGCCTGCAAAGGCCGCCCAACTTCTGTAAATCATGTAGCAGGCAACGATCAGGATCATGCTTGCAAAAACTGCGTTGAGTGTTCCCTTTTTCGCTGACAGGTGCCGCGATGCGCGGGTGCCGATCAGGCTGCCGACGGCGCCGCCGGCTATGAAATAGGCCGCGAGCTGCCAATCAAGCAGACCCGAAAGCGCGTAATTGAGCGAGGTCGTGAGGCCAAAGGCGGTAACCGCGATTAGCGACGTGCCGATCGCGCGGTAGATCGTCATCGAGGTGGAGGCGACTAGGCCGGGAACGATGAGGAACCCACCACCGATCCCGAAGAAGCCGGACAGCGCGCCCGTGCCAAACCCGAAACCCATCACTTTGGGCATGTTGTCGCGGTTGCAGACCACGCCTTCGGTTCCTTCGTTGCCGCGGCCTCGATACATCGCGACTCCGACCACGATCATCAGCAGGGCGAACAGGAACAACAGCTTCTGGCCGTCGATCGCCTTGCCGAGGGTTGATCCAGCCAAAGCACCGACAACGCCCGCCGCAGCATAGGAACCACCGCAGCGCCAGTTGACGTTTCCACTGCGGGCGTGGTTGAACAGTCCGATCAGCGCATTGACAGCTACGGCGAGTGCGCTGGTGCCAATTGCGACATGCGGGCTGCGCACACCGACGAGATAGACCATCAGCGGCACGGCGAGGATCGACCCGCCGCCGCCGACCAGCCCCAGTGTGAAGCCGACGAGCACACCGCTGATCGCAGCGAGCAAATAGTGGATTTGATCAATCACAGAAGGTTCAAGGGCAGCTTAAGGTAACTGACACCGTTCTCGTCAGCAGGCGGGAACTGACCGCCGCGCATGTTGATCTGGACCGAAGGAAGTATAAGTCGCGGCATGTCGAGCGTGGCATCGCGCGCCTCGCGCATGGCCACGAATTCATCTTCGGTAGTGCCATCGTGGACATGGAGATTATCCCGGCGTTGCCCGCCGATGGTCGTCTCCCAGACAAAGTGATCGCGCCCCGGCGCCTTGTAATCATGGCACAGGTAGACGCGAGTGGCATCCGGCAGCATCAGGAGGCGGCGGATCGAGTGGTAGAGCGTGCGGGCGTCTCCGCCAGGAAAATCACACCGCGCGGTGCCATAGTCGGGCATGAACATTGTATCGCCAACAAACACCGCATCACCGATCACATAGGCAAGACATGCGGGCGTGTGACCGGGCACATGGAGCGCCAAGGCTCCAATTCCGCCGATCGTGAATTGTTCGCCATCCGCCATCAGCCGGTCGAACTGTGAACCATCGCGTGCGAAACTGGCGGGTTCGTTGAAGACGCTCGCGAAGGTCTCCTGAACCGCGGTGATCGCCTGTCCGATCACCAATGTTCCGCCGAGCTGTTCCTTGAGGAATGGCGCGGCTGACAGGTGATCTGCATGCGCGTGGGTTTCGAGCAGCCAGTCGACGGTCAGCCCTTGGGCCTTGGCGTAATCAACCACTGCCTGCGCCGAAGCGCTTGTTGTGCGGCCCGAAGGCTGGTCAAAATCGAGCACTGGATCGATGATCGCCGCGTGGCGAGTGGCGGGGTCATGGACCACATGGGTGGCCGTGAAGGTCGCCTCGTCAAAGAAGGTCTTCACTACCGGCTGGTTCGACACGCGCGTGGCCTCAATCAGATTGATAGCGGCGGAGAGGGCTTGGTCGGACATTGTTTGGCCTTAGGGGTTGTCCTGCGCCGCAACGGTCGGGGGTAAGCGGCGGCGCAGGACAGGGGTTCAGCCGCAGGCGGCTATCTGAAGGAAGCTCCCGGACGCGCGCCCAGCTTCTTGAAAACGATCGCGGCGGGACAGAAGCCGGTGAAACTGGCTTGGAGCAAGTTCAACCCGGCAAAGGCGGTAAGCCAGAGCCAGGCGGGATTGACCCAGTGGGCCAGCGCTAGGCTGGCGAGCACGACCACCCCGGCAAAACGGAAAACGGCAGTGTCGAGTGTCATTGCTTGATCTCCTTATTTGAAGCGCAGCTTGCGAATGCCCAGCGCGTGAAGCGCGAGCTTCTCGTAGAATGGTTCGCTGGTGCCGCGGCGGATCTTGTGGATGAAGTATTTCTCGAACCCGATCTTGGCGAGGTGGACCCATTTGCCCTCACTCGACCAGTTGAGATTGCGCGGCGGGATTTGCGGCTGGGCAACGAAGGCTACGCCGCCATCGCCGAAGTCGGCGAGACAGACTGCGTTCCAGGTGGCTTCTTCGCTGGGCTCCTGGCCGTTCAGCTCGGCTTTGATGTTCATCGCTATCGCGGTGACCATGGATTCGATCATGAACCCGGTCTTCGGCACACCCACCGGAACGGGCGTCGGGCCGACTGGCGGGATCGCAACGCAGACACCCAGCGAATAGACGTTCTTGAAGTTGGGGTTACGCTGGTGTTTGTCCGCAAGAATGAACCCGCGCGGATTGGTCAATCCTTCGATGCCGTGGACAGCGGGGACACCGCGAAATGCCGGCAGGATCATCGAGAAGCCGAAGGGAAGATCGTGTTTGGCTTTGGTGGTGCCGTCTTCGTTCACCTCCTCGACATGCATCATTCCGTCCTCGACCTTGCTGATCTTGGCATTGGTGATCCACTTGATGTGGCGATTGCGCATCTCGCTTTCGAGCAGGCCCTTGGTATCGCCAACCCCGTCAAGTCCGAGGTGGCCGATATAGGGTTCGGCCGTAACGAAGGTCATCGGCACCCGGTCGCGCACCTTGCGGCGGCGCAGCTCGGTATCGACAATCATCGCGAATTCGTAAGCGGGACCATAGCACGAAGCGCTTTGCGCCGCGCC
The DNA here is from genome assembly GCA_046063275.1 of Novosphingobium sp. GTDB lineage: Bacteria > Pseudomonadota > Alphaproteobacteria > Sphingomonadales > Sphingomonadaceae > Novosphingobium. The sequence goes on from JBJTLY010000329.1 coordinate 17,543, forward strand.
GATCACCACCGGCTTGGGGTCAGCCGCAAGCCGATCAAAAGCATCGGCAGTATCGGAGGCATGGTCGGTCCGGCACACCGATGACGTGAAGCCCTTGGGCCCTAGTCCTTCTATCTCGTCGAATGCCAGATCCGGGCCGGTGGCGATCACAAGGTAATCATAATTCAGTGAAGTGCCGTCATTGAGTTCGACGCGGTTCTCGGACGGGTGCACCCGTTTGGCCCCTACCGAGGTGAAGCCGATGCCCTTCTTTGCCATGACCGGTGGAAGATGCACCTTGATCGCGTCCGGTTCACGCCAGCGCACTGCGACCCACGGGTTGGAAGGCACGAACCAGTAGTTATCACTGTCATTGACAACCATGACTTCGGCTTTGCCTTTGGCGGCGGCGCGGATCTCGTAGGCGGCAATCGTCCCGCCCAGACCTGCGCCCAAGATGATTATCTTCGGCAATGCCATCCCAACGCTCCCTAGGTTTCAATCGCGACGTATTGGCGATCCGACTCGATCTCATATATCGGCATTGACTAATATGCGCGAAGAAGCATATAAGCAAGTGCTGTTTTAGAGTCTGCTTTTGGATTGGAGGAAAACGGGCCGATGTTCTTTGATCGAAAACAAAGTCGCCACCGTGAGGTCACTGTATCGGAGCTTGCAGCGTTGCTGCGCGCAGGCAACGCGCTGGTCGTCGACGTGCGTGAGCCCGAGGAATTTTCCGCCGGGCATATTCCGGGTGCGATCAACATGCCGCTTTCACAATTCCGTCCGAGCCAGCTGTCTGATCCGGGCGACAAGCTTCTGGTGCTGAACTGCGCCGCAGGGCGCCGCTCGGCCATGGCGCTGGAGAAGTGCGCTGCCGCGCGGGCCGAAATCGATACACACTTGGCTGGTGGATTCGGCGCTTGGCAGACGGCCCGCCTACCGGTCGAGGTTTAGGGAACCCGCAATGCGCTTGGGCAAAGCAATCATCAGCACTGCTGCTGCGCTGGTTCTGTCTGTGCCGCTGGCTGCATGCAGCAGCGATGAGCAGCCTGCACAGCATGCAACCGCGCCCGCGGGGCAGCGGCTGGTCTTGCAGCCCAGCGATACCGTGGGCTGGCAGGACGTCAGTGCTGAGATCGCGGCACTCAAGGAAGCCCAGGTGCTGGCGCGGATCCCCGGCATCCTGACCGCTATCACGGTTCGTGAGGGTGATCTGGTCGGCCAGGGGCAGGTGATCGGACGGATCCTAGATACCCAGCTTGGCTATCAGGCCGGGGCCTATGGCGCGCAGGCCGCCGCCGCACAGGCGCAAGTCGATCAGGCCGCCGCCGACTGGAAGCGGGTCAAATATCTCTATGATCGCGGAGTCTACGCGAAGGCGCGACTCGACATGGCCGATGCGGCATTGGCCACAGCCCGCGCGCAGGTTCGCGCAGCGCAGGCGCAGCAGTCTGCTGTCGGCGCAGTGGCCGGGCAAGGCGCTGTCGTTGCCCCGGCCAATGGCCGCGTTCTGCGCGTCGACGTGCCTGCAGGCGCGCCTGTTGCTCCCGGTGTGGTGGTCGCGGTGATTACTGCAGGACCAACGATCCTGCGCCTGCAAGTCCCGGAATCGCTGGCCGGACAAATTCACCCCGGATCCCGCGTGACAACGGCCGGCTTTGGCGGTGCGCATAGTGAGGGTCGGGTCATCAAGATCTATCCTGCGATCGTTGCCGGGCAGCTGACTGTTGATGTCGACATGCCGGGAATCGACAACAGCCTGATCGGCCGCCGTCTTCCTGCGCGGATCGAAACGGGTAGCCGCAAGGCGCTGCTTGTGCCGATCGGCTTCGTCACCAGCCGCTTTGGCATCGATTATGTCACCATCCTCGCCAAGGACGGGAGCGCGATGGAAGTGCCGGTCCAGACGGCGGCATCGAGCGAAATCGGCAAGATCGAGTTGCTCTCGGGCGTCAACGCCGGTGATACGCTGGTCGGGGCAGCGAGGCAATGAACCCTGGCCTCTCGGGCCGGTTGACCCGTGCGACGATCCAGTCGCCGCTCACCCCGCTACTCTTGCTGGCAGCGGTCATCGTCGGTCTCATTTCGACAATCACCATCCCGCGCGAGGAAGAACCCCAGATCTCCGTCCCGATGGTCGATATCCGCGTCGCAGCCCCCGGCCTGTCTGCTCCCGAAGCAGTCGAGCTGGTGGCCAAACCTCTTGAAACAATCGTCAAGAGTGTCGACGGCGTGGAGCACGTATATACCCAGGCAGAAGACAACGGCGTTCTGGTCACAGCGCGGTTCCTGGTTGGCTCCAACCCCGAAGCCGCCGCGACCCGCATTGATGAAAAAATCAACGCCAATATCGAGCGGATCCCGGTCGGCATCCCGCCCCCGCAGATAACCGTGCGCGGCATCAACGATGTGCCAATCGTGGTGCTGACTCTGACGCCCAAGCCGGGAGCTCCGGGGCAGTGGAACGATCAGGCGCTGTTCGAGCTGGCTGGCAAACTTCGCAGCGAGATCGCCAAGGTCGACGATGTCGGCCTGACCTTCATTACCGGCGGACAGCGCGAAGTGCTGCGCGTGGTGCCCGATCCGGGCAAACTGGCCGCCTACCGCGTGCCTTTAGGCAATGTCATCGAAGCAGTAAGCCAGGCCAATAGGTCGTTCCCGGTGGGTTCGATTCGTGAAGGCGGCCAGGCGGTCAGCGTCACCGCCGGACAGACGCTGCGCAGCGCCGAGGAGCTGGGGCAGCTGACTGTGCGCTCGGCGAGCGGGGCACAGGTCTTGCTGAAGGACGTCGCGCGGGTCGATCAAACTCCCAGCGAGGATCAGGCCCGTGCTTGGCGCTGGGCTAGAGACGACAAGGCGGGATGGGCGATGACCCCCGCGGTCAGTCTGGCGATCGCCAAGCGTGCAGGTGCCAATGCCGTAGCTGTGTCGCAAAGCGTGACCGAGCGGCTCGAAACGCTGAAAGGCACGCTTATCCCCGATAGCGTCAACGTTGCGGTGACCCGCAATTATGGCGAAAGCGCCAATGAGAAGGCCAATGAGCTTATCTTCCATTTGGCCCTGGCGACGATTTCGATCGTGGCGCTGATAGGCTTTGCGATCGGCTGGCGCGAGGCAGGCGTCACCGCCATTGTAATCCCGACCACGATCATGCTGACGATGTTCGCGTCGAAGATCATGGGTTTTACGATCAATCGCGTCAGCCTGTTCGCACTGATTTTCTCGATCGGTATCCTCGTCGACGATGCGATCGTAATGATCGAGAACATCGCCCGTCATTGGGCGATGAACGATGGTCGCAGCCGGATCGATGCAGCGGTTGAGGCGGTCGCTGAAGTGGGCAACCCGACTATCGTTGCGACGCTTACCGTAGTTGCTGCGCTGCTACCGATGTTGTTCGTTTCCGGCCTGATGGGGCCTTACATGGCGCCCATCCCGATCAACGCCAGCGCCGCGATGATCTTCTCCTTCTTCGTCGCGGTGATCATCGCGCCGTGGCTGATGGTCCGGCTCGCGAAACAGGCGATGCCAGGCGGTCACGACCATGCCGACGGCGGCAAGCTAGGTGCGCTCTACAAACGTTACGCCAGCAAGGTGATCGCCACGCGCCAAAGCGCGCGGCGATTTCTGGTCGTCGTGGGCGTGGCAACCCTGATCGCCTGCTCGATGTTCTACTTCAAGGCGGTGACGGTGAAGCTGCTGCCGTTCGACAACAAGAGCGAGGTGCAGCTTGTCGCCGATATGCCTGAAGGCACCAGCCTGGAAGCAACGTCGCGCGTGCTGGAACAGGCTGCAGCGGTTGCGCGGCAGCTCCCCGAAGTAACCTCGATGGAGGTCTATGCGGGCACCTCGGCGCCGTTCAACTTCAACGGCCTCGTGCGGCACTACTTCCTGCGCGCGAAGCCGGAGATGGGTGATCTGATGGTAACCCTGCAGCCCAAGGGAGATCGCAGCCGCGCAAGTCACGATATCGCGGTCGATCTCCGCAACCGACTCAAGGCTGCCATACTGCTGCCTGAGGGCGCGTCGCTCAAGGTGGTTGAAACCCCGCCCGGTCCCCCGGTCCTCGCGACGCTGCTGGCTGAAATATACGGACCCGATGAGGCTACCCGCCGCCAGACCGCACTGCAGGTCGAGCAGCTGTTCAAATCGGTCCCATACATCGTCGATACCGATAACAGCTTTGGCGTGCCTCGGCCCACGCTGCGGCTGGTGCCCGATCGCGCCAAGCTCGACCAGTATGGCCTGTCGGAACGTCAGTTGTTCGATTCGATTGGCGCGCTACTCGGCAATCAGACCGTGGGCTATGCGCCGCGCGGAGGCGATCGCGACCCCTTGCCGATCGAACTTGGCCTCGTGCAATCGCAGCGCACCTGGTCGAGCTCGCTTGCCGCAACACCAGTAGCGGTTGCTCCTGGGGGACAGTTGATCCCGCTGGGGGAGCTGGTCCGCGCCGACATGACTGGCGGTGGTCAGTCGATGTTTCGCCGCGACGGCCGGGGTGCCACACTGGTCATGGCCGATCTCGCCGGACGCTATGAAGCACCGATCTACGGCCTGCTTGCGGTCGATTCCGCAGTCGATCAGTTCAACTGGCAGGCACACGGCATGATAAAGCCAGCGGTGCTACTCCACGGCCAGCCTCTCGATGAAAGCAAGCCATCGCTGTTGTGGGATGGTGAATGGGAAATCACCTGGGTTACGTTTCGCGATATGGGCGCGGCCTTCATGGTCGCACTGCTGGGCATCTATGTGTTGGTGGTGGGTCAGTTCCGCAGCTTCAAGATACCACTGGTGATCCTGACGCCGATCCCGTTAACGCTGATCGGAATCGTCTTGGGCCATATGCTCCTGCGCGCTCCGTTCACCGCCACTTCGATGATCGGATTCATCGCTCTGGCCGGGATCATCGTGCGCAACTCAATCTTGCTGGTCGATTTCATCCGCCATGCCCGCTCGGCCGATAAGACTTTGCGCGAGACTCTGCTCGAGGCAGGCACGATCCGCTTTAAGCCGATCGTATTGACTGCGGCGGCGGCGATGATCGGTGCAGCAGTGATTTTGACTGACCCGATCTTCCAGGGACTCGCGATTTCGCTGCTGTTCGGTCTGGCTTCCTCGACCATTCTGACAGTGCTGGTCATTCCCGCAATCTACATCGTCTTGCGCGATGACGTGGATGAGCTATCCGAGGAAGTGCAATGAAACCAACTGGTCGCAACGAACTCAAGGCTAATGCCGCACTGATGGCAGCGCGCCTGAAGATGATGAGCCATCCCGAGCGCCTGCTGATGTTGTGCCGGATGGATGAGGGCGAGGTGTCGGTTACCGAGCTGGTAGAGCTTTCGGGGCTTTCGCAGTCTGCAGTTTCGCAGCATCTGGCCATAATGCGTGAAGAGGGAGTTGTCGGCACGCGCGGCGAGGCGCAGACCCGCTTCTACAGTCTGAAAGACCCCGTTGTCCGCGACATCATTCACGCACTTTGTGAGATTTGCGATGGTGGTCTTTAGATGGCCGGAACGTTTACACTTCCGCGCTAACCCGTTGAAAAGATAAGCCTCGTTTGGCGATTGGTTTACAGCGCAACGCCGCAGAAAACCTCACTTGTCGTAAGCTTGGGAAGCTGCTGCTCTACCATTGAGCTACACCCGCCCGGTGCCGCGTGCCAGGGAAGCAGGGGCGCGGGCGAAGGCGGCCCATTGCCATGCAGGCGCGAAACGGTCAACCTGCCGCGCGACAGGGAGACACTGCGTGGCCGAGCAACCGATTGCCATTTCTGCCGAGGGCGAGATCGAGATCGTCGCGCTTAACCGGCCCGAACGGCTCAATGCGATGGACGAGCCGCTGATCGCGGCCTTGCTCGAATACTTTACCGGGCTGCGCGATCGGCCCGAGGTGCGCGTGGTGATCCTGCGCGGCGAAGGGCGGGCGTTCTGCGCCGGGCTCGACCTGACCGGCTGGCCGCGCGATCCCGAGGCGGGGCCGGTCCATCAGGTGTGGCGGACCCAGCGGATGATCGCGAGCGTGATGCAGGCGATGCGGCGCTGCCCGCAGCCGGTGATCGCCTGCGCGCAGGGTCCCGCGTGCGGCGGCGGGTTCTCGCTGCTGCTGGCGAGCGACGTGCGATATGCCGCGCCCGATCTCAAGGCCAATGCGGCCTATATCAAGATCGGCCTCGGCGGCTGCGACATGGGGTCGAGCTATTTCCTGCCGCGGCTGGTCGGGGCTTCGGTGGCGGCGGAGTACCTGCTCACCGGCAAGTTCATGACCGCAGAGAAGGCGCTCGCTTGCGGGCTGGTCAGCGAAGTGGTGCCCGCCGAGGAACTGCTCGCCAAGGCCATGGTGCTCGCCGAGGAAATGCTGCTGACCGCGCCGATGGGGCTGCGCCTCACCAAGGACGCGCTCAACCTGAACATCGATGCGGCGAGCATGGAACATGCCTTCGCGATCGAGGACCGGCAGCAGGTGATGCTCTCAGGCACCGCTGATACGATCGAGGCGCGGCAGGCCTTCTTCGAGAAGCGCCCGCCCGTGTGGGGTGATTGCTGAGGCACCATGAACACCGATGGCAGCTATCGCGAAAGTCGAACTCCAGGAGGGTTTTGGGGCTGTTTGACCTTCACACTCGTTGGAGTGCCATTGGTTGGATTTGTGGTGCTGGTCAGTACACTTGGAGACTGCATTCCAGACGTACCGTGCAAGCATGGAATTATTTGGTCTCTGTTCTGGCCAGCGATAACCATGGCAGCGTTGATCGGCATTGCGACACGCTGGTTAGTCAACTGGCTCGCTGCGAGGCGCGATCGCGATTGAATCTCAAATCTAGGGGAAATGTGCGCTAGACCGCTTGGCTGCGCCCGCGCTCCATCACCGCGCGGCGGCGTTCTTCCACTTCGGTGCCGCTGACCGCTGAATTTCGCGCCGAGCTGGTGCGGTGCTCGATCGCGAGCGCCTCGCCGAAGTTCGAAGCGTAACCCGCGTCGATCAACGCCTTGTAGGCCTGGATCATGCCCGGATCGGCGCTGGCCATGTCGGCAGCGAGCTTGAGCGCGGCAGGGACTAGCTCCTCCGCCGCGACCACCCGGTTGACCAACCCCCACTGACACGCCGTCTGCGCATCGAGGAAGTTGCCGGTTAGCGACAGCTCCTTGGCGCGGCTGATTCCGATCATGCGGGAGAGCTTCTGCGACAGCCCCCAGCCGGGCATGATCCCGACCCGTGCGTGGGTATCGGCGAAGCGGGCGTTGTCGCTCGCGATCAGCACGTCGCAGGCGAGCGCCAGTTCGAACCCGCCGGTGATCGCGACCCCGTTTATCGCGCCGACCACCGGCTTGCGGCACTGTTCGACTGCCTTGACCGGATTGGCCGCTGGCGTCTCGGCATTGGCCGCGCCAAGGCCTTCAACGCCGAGTTCCTTCAGGTCGAGCCCGGCCGTGAAGGCCCTTGTACCCGCGCCGGTCAGCACCACCGCGCGCACGCTGTCATCCTGATCAAGCGCGACCATCGCCTCGGCCAGTGCGGCGCGCAGGCCCCGAGACAGCGCATTCATCGCCTCGGGTCGGTTCAGGGTAACTAGCGCAACCGGACCGTGGCGTTCGACGAGGACCAGGTCGCTCACATCTTCCTCCGCGCGCTTTGCCCGTCATCGATCCGGATGATCGCGCCGGTGACGCATTCGCTCGCCGGGGCGACGAGATAGAGCAGGGTCGAATCCATCTGTTCGGGCACCGGCACCCGCCCGCGCGGCAAGTGCTGCGCGGGGTTGTCGCCCATCCGTTCGAACATCCCATCGGTCATTTCGGAAACGAACATCCCCGGCGCGATCGCGTTGACGTTGATCCCGTAATGCGCCCACTCGACCGCCAGGGCCTCGGTCATCCGCGCGATCGCGGTCTTGGTCACCGCGTAAAGCGCCGCGCCGCCGCCATCGTAGCGGTAATGCGCGACCGAGCTGATATTGACGATCCGCCCCGGCTTCTCCGCCGCGATCAGCCGCCGCGCGACCTCGCAAGCGAGGATCCATGGCCCGCGCAGGTTGACCCCGAGGACTTGATCGATCAGTTCGGTGGTCATCTTGTGGGCGCGCTGCGCGTCGGGCATCCCGGCATTGTTCACGAGGATATCGATCGTACCGAACGCCGCCTCGCCAGCTGCGACCGCTGCCACGACCGAATCCGCATCGGTCGCGTCCATCTGCACCGCGAGCGCCTTGCCGCCAGCGGACTTGATCTTGTCGGCCAGCGCCTGAAGCCGGTCGAGCCGCCGTGCGGCGAGCACCACCGCCGCGCCATTGGCGGCGAGCACCTCGGCAAAGCGCGCGCCAAGGCCTGACGAAGCGCCGGTGACCAGCGCCACCCGCCCGGTCAAGTCAGCGGAATTGTTGGGCAGGGTATAATCAGTCATTGTGTGCAGCCTCCAGTACGTCGCGCAGCCGGTCTTTGCCGAAATAGAGTTCGCCGCCCACGAAAAAGCTCGGGATGCCGAACACCCCGCGCGCCACCGCGGCTTCGGTGTTGGCGACCAATTTGGCCTTGTTGTCGGGATCTGCGGCACCCGCAACCAGAGCCTCGACCGGCAGCCCGGCCTCACCGAGCAGGCCCGCCCAGACTTCGGGATCGGCGAGCGCAAGTCCACGCTCCCACATCCCGGTCATCATCGCCTCGACATAGTCCTCGCTGCAGCCGAGCGCTTCGGCGGCGACCGCTCCGCGCATCATCAGCAGCGTGTTGACCGGGAAGTTGGGGTTCATGGTGAAATTGTTGATGTCGTGCTTAGCCATGAAACGGCGCATTTCGAGCATGTCGTAATCGCGCTTCGCAGGGATGTGGCCATAGGCCTGCATCGGGCTCTGGTTGCCGGTCGCCTTGAAAATCCCGCCTAGCAGCACCGGGACATAGCGGCACGCGACATCGCCCATGTCTTCGATCGCGCGGTGGACCATGTAGGCGTTGGGGCTGCCAAAGTCGTAAAGGAACTCGATCTCCTTGGGCATCACCACTTCTCCCCGAATGGCCGGATTTCCTGCTCGAAGGTCCAAGCCGCCTTGGGCTGCTGGTAGAGCGCCCAATAGGCATCGGCGACTGCGGCGGGCGGCATCAGCAGGTCGGGCTGCGCGGCGAGAGCTTCAGCGCCGATCCGCTCGGTCACCCGGGCACGGACCCATTCGGTGTCGACCCCGGCATCGATCACCAGGTGGGCGACATGGATGCCCTGCGGCCAAAGCTCGCGTGCGGCGCTTTGCGCAGCGGCGCGAAGGCCCGCTTTGGCGGCGGCAAAGGCGGCATAGCCCGGGTTGCCGCGCAGACCTGCGGTGGCGCCGGTGACGAAGATCTTGCCTTTCCCGCGCGGGGTCATGATCCTCGCGCCTTCGCGCATGGCGATGAACCCGGCGAAGCAGGCCATTTCCCAGACCTTGCGAAACACCCGGTCGGTGGTCTCGGTAAGCGGAAACTGCACGTTCGCACCGACGTTGAACAGCACCAGATCGAGGGGTGCAATTGCTTCAACTTCGGCAAGGAAGGCGGTCACGTCCTCAGGCTCGCGCGCATCGAGCGAGCGCCCTGTGACGTTTGGCCCAAGCAGCGGCGCAAGCTTGTCGCCATTGCGGCGTCCGGCGTGGACGTGGAAGCCCTCGGCGGCGAACTTGCGGACGATCGCCGCGCCGATGTGATCGCCCGCGCCGATCACGGCGACCGATTGGGTGGGTTTGCTCATTTACGCTCCAGTGTGATGATCGCGGCGGTCATGCGCGAGAGGCAGACGAGCTTGCCCGCCTCGTCCTCGATCCGGATCGTCCAGACCTGCGTGGTGCGGCCAAGCGATTCAGGCCGTGCGGTGGCATAGACCCAGCCCGAATAGGCCGGGCGAATATGGTTGGCGTTGATTTCCATGCCCACCGCCGCGAACTTCTCGCGGTCGACGCAGTATGACGCCGCGACCGAGGCGATAGTTTCCGCAAGCGCCACCGAGGCACCGCCGTGGAGCCGCTGGAACGGCTGCTGGGTGCGCTCGTCAACCGGCATCCGTCCACGAATCCAGTCATCGCCGCAGTCTACGAATTCAATCCCTAGATGGCCGGGCAGGGCATTCACGCCCAGCCCGGTCATCGGTGCGAGGTCGGGGCGCGCGCCGCCCCACCAGATCATTGCGTTGCTCATTGAAACCAGACTGGCGCAGGCGGCGCGCAGTGTAAACCGCCTATAGCCCCAGATCGCTCAGGCCGGGGTTATCGTGCGGCCTCAGGCCCTGCGGCCAGCGGAACAGCCGGTCCGCTTCGGCAATCGCCAGGTCATTGATGCTGGCATGGCGCACCGCCATGTGGCCGCTCGGCACAAACTCCCAGTTCTCGTTGCCGTAGCTGCGCCACCACTGCCCGGCATGGTCGTGCCATTCATAGGCGAAGCGCACCGCGATGCGGTTGCCGTCGTAGGCCCAAAGTTCCTTGATCAGGCGGTATTCGTGCTCGCGCTCCCATTTGCGGGTCAGGAATGCTTCGATTTCGGCCCGGCCATTGATGAACAGGTCGCGATTCCGCCAGCGACTGTCTGGCGTATAGGCCAGCGCGACCTTGGCGGGGTCACGGCTGTTCCAGCCATCCTCGGCAGCGCGTACCTTCAGCGCGGCGGTTTCGGCGGTGAAGGGCGGCAGCGGCGGGCGTTCGGAGTGCATGGCTTTGTTCCTAGCTTTGTCCGCGCAGATGTTCCAGTTCGGCGCGCAGTCGGTCGATTTCGGTGTGGAGCGGCTGCACTGCGGCGGCCACTTCGGCTTCGGTGAAGCGCGGCGTGATGTGCTGCGGGCAGTTCCAGTCATAGCCCAGCACGTCGATCAGATAGGCCCGCTCGGGCAGCGCCTTGTAACCTTCAGGCATCAGACTGGCGATCAGTTCGGGTTCGCCGGCGGCGGAAGCGATCCGGGCATGGCCGAGGATCTTGAGCCGTCGCCGCCCCGGATAGTCCATCAGGAGCAGCGAGACCCGGGGATCGGCAATCAGGTTGCTGGTCGAGACATGCTGGCGGTTGCCGCGATAGTCGGCAAAGCCCAGACGGTTGCCTTCCAGCACCTTGAGGAAACCTGCCGCGCCGCCGCGGTGCTGGACATAGGGCCAGCCTTCCGGGGTGACACTGGCGAGGTAGAAGCTGTCGCGCGCTGCGATGAACCGGGCTTCCTTGTCGCCCAGCAAGTCGGGGCTGCCATCAGCGCCCGCTTCCATCCGGGCATAGGCGTCACGCGATCCGTCAGCCGCCTGCATCGCGCGGGCCTGGTCGGTGAACAGGGTGTGGATGTAATTGCGGGCCATGGCTTGATGATCCGGTTTGGCGGGTGCCGGCGGGGGGCAATGGCCGGCACCCGCGTCCCGTCAGGCAGCTTTGCGGGCTTCGACGGCGGGGAAGTCTATTTCGGTCTGGAACACTTCATTGAAGTAGTTGGTCCAGGTGTTGAGCGCGACGTGCTGGACGATCTCGACGATCTGCGCGTCGCTATATCCGGCGAGGCGCACCGCAGCGAAATCGGCCTCGGCGATGTGACCGCGCGCGGCGGCAACCTTGGCTGCAAAGCGCACCGCGGCGTCAGCCTTGGGGTCGTTCGAAGCGCCGCTGCGGTTGGCGGTGATCTCGGCGTCATCGAGCTTGGCGAGGTTCTTGCCGAGATAGGTGTGCGCCGAGAGGCAATAGTTGCAGCCGTTGATTTCGGCGACGGCCAGCGCAATCCGCTCACGGGTCGCGGCGGGCAATGCGCCCTTGCCCAGTGCACCCGACATGCCGAGGTAACCTTCGAGCGCCTGCGGGCTGTTCGAAATCAGGCGGAACATGTTGGGGACGCTGCCCAACTGGGCATTCACGGCATTGAGCAGCGGCTGCGCCTTTTCGGGAGCATCGGCGACGGTGGCGGGGGTAGGGATGCGGGACATTGGAAAGTTCCTTTCAGGGTCCGGGAAGGGGAGGGTTCTTCCCGGTGACAGAGAGATAGGGCATTCCAATTTTCGCGATTAGCCGTTAAATATGGAAATCATCCTCTCGATTTGTGGTATGTTGAATGGACCGCATCGATGCCATGAAGACCCTGCTCGCCGCCGTCGATGGCGGCAGCTTGTCGGCCGCCTCGCGCAAGCTTGGCATGCCCTTGGCGACCGTGAGCCGCAAAGTCTCCGAACTCGAAACCCATTTGCGCGCGCAGATCCTGATCCGCACCAGCCGCCGGTTGATGCTGACCGAAGTGGGCGAAACCTATGTCCAGGCGTGCCGACGGATTCTCGACGAGATCGACGATGCCGAGCGTACCGCCGGAAGCGAATACCGCATCCCGCGCGGCAATCTGACTATCGCCGCTTCAGTGATGCTCGGGCAGGTCCACGTCGAACCGGTGGTGCTCCACTTCCTCAAGGCCTACCCGGAAATCACCGTCAGATTGATCCTGTCGGATACGGTCGCCAGCATCCTTGACGATCACATCGATGCGGCGATCCGGGTCGGCCAGTTGCCCGATAGCAGCATGCTGGCACAGCGGCTCGGCGAAACCGGCTGGATCACCTGCGCCAGCCCCGCATACCTGGCGCAGCGCGGTACGCCGCAGACCCCGTCCGACCTGGCAGGGCACGATTGCATCCTGTTCGAGGGCCACTCGAGCACACTGTGGTCAAGCGAGATCTGGCGCTTCGGCAGCACGAATAAGCCTCTCGCGGTGCCGATCCAGCCGCGGCTACGAGTCAATACCGCCAGTGCCGCCCTGTCGGCGGCCATTGCCGGTACCGGAATTGTCCGGGTGCTGCGTTATCAGGCAGTCCGGGCGCTCGCGGCGGGCGAACTGCAGATCATCCTCCCGGCATTTGAGCCAGAGCCGATCCCGGTTCACCTGATCCACGCGAGCGGACCGATCCTGCCACTCAAGCTGCGGGCATTCCTCGATTTCGCCGCGCCGCGCCTGCGCGCGTCGCTGAACGGTTAGGCCGGTTCGGCGACCTTCGCGCCGGCACGGACCCCGTCATAGAGGTACTCGCTGCCGTCGAGATCGATCGCCGGGAATTCGTTCTTCTCGGCCCAGTAATCCTGGTTGTGCCGCCATTCGGGTTTGTCGCCGCGCTTGGGCATCTTGTCGATGTCACGCATCAGGTAGTTGGGGTTGAAGTTCTCGGCCTCGATCCACGGCAAGTGCGGCATGTTGTGGTCTTCCTCGCGCGGAGCGATCTCCACCTTGCGGACACCCAGTTCGTCCATGTGCTTGAGCAGCCGGGTTACGTAATCGCCGAGCATGTCGACCCGCAGCGTCCAGCTCGCGCGGAAATAGCCGAACACGTGCGCCAAGTTGGGCACCCCGGTGAACATCATCCCGCGATACGTCAGCGTCTCGGCCCAGTCGACCGCCTTGCCATCGACGCTGAACGGGATCTTGCCCATTACCGACAGGTGGAAGCCGGTGCACGGCACGATGATATCGGCCTCGATCTCCTTGCCCGATTTGGTCCGCACCCCGGTTTCGGTGAAGGTCTCGATCTCGTCGGTGACGACGCTGGCCTTGCCTGCCGCCACCGCCTTGAACAGGTCGCCATCGGGCACGAAGGCGAGCCGCTGCTGCCAGATCCGGTAGCGCGGAGTGAAGTGTTCGGAAAAGTCGAAATCGGGTCCGGTATAGGCCTTGATCGCCTCCTGCAGCTCGGCAACTACCGCGTCGGGTTCGTTGACGCAGCGCTGGCACAGCGCGTCCTGATCGAACATGATCTGGGCGCGGACCACGCGGTGGATGGTCGGCTCATCGATCCCCCCGGCGCGGAGCTTGTCGGCAAGCTCGTTCTGATTGGGCGCGGCGAAGAAATAGGTCGGGCTGCGCTGGAGCATGGTGACGTGCTCGGCCTTCTCGGCAAAGGCCGGGACCACCGTGGCGGCGGTCGCGCCCGAACCGATCACCAGCACTTTCTTGCCGGTGTAGTCGGTCTTCGGGTCCCACAGCTGGGCGTGAACCAGCGTACCCTTGAATTTGTTCATCCCCGGCCATTCGGGAAGATAGGGGTGCTCGTGATCGTAGTAGCCCTGGCACATCCACAGGAAGTTGCAGGTGAAGCGGTGCGCGGCGCCGTCCTTGGTCGTCGCGGTCACGGTCCACAGGCTGGTCTGGCTGTCCCAGCTGCACGCGGTGATGCGGTGACCATAGCGGATGTGCGGCGCGATCCCGTTCTCCTCGATCACCTCGCGCATGTAGGTGAGGATCGCCTCGGCGCTCGCAATCGGCGTGCCGACCCACGGCTTGAAGCGGTAGCCGAAGGTGTAGAGATCGCTGTCCGAACGGATCCCAGGGTACTTGTGGGTTTCCCACGTGCCGCCGAAGGTGTCCTTCATTTCGAGCACCGCGTAAGTCTTGCCCGGACATTGATCCTGCAGGTGATAGGCCGAGCCGATCCCGGAGATCCCCGCCCCGACGATCAGCACGTCGAAATGGGTGGTGGTCGCGGCAGCGGTCGGTTCTGCAGTTGCGGTGGCGCTCATCGGCGAATCCTCTCCAACTTTTTAATTGAACGATTAAACGCTCAATTGCAGGCTTTGTGAAGTGCGTAATTGACCTTCGTCAAACACCCGCCTGCCATGTACGGATCGCCTCGAGCGGCCAGACCAGCATCAGAACATTGAGCGTCAGGTTGTCGCGGATCATGAACAGCGTGAACAGCTCGAACGCAATCGCCATGGCCAGACTGGCCTTCCATGGCAGCTTGCTCGCGATCCAGAAGCCCAGCGCCATGAAGCCGATGTCGGACAGCGAATTCAGCACGCTATCGCCCTCGTAGCCAAAGCTCACCGTCACTGCGCGGTACCGGTCGATGATCAAGGGCGAATTTTCGAGCAGTTCCCAGAAGCCTTCGAAGGCGACCGCGATTGGCAGCGCCCATGCTGCCGGTTTACCGCCGAGAAGCTTCCAGCGCCGCCACAACAAGTGCGCGAAGAAGTAGAACAGCAGGCCGTGGATCACGTGGCTGAAGCTGTACCAGTCGGCAATGTGCTGGCTGTTCTCGGCCGATTGAACCGTGCCCCACCACAGCTTGACCGTGCCGCAGGTGCAGATCGGCACGCGGCCCATTACCAGCAGCGTCGCGCCGATCGCCAGCCACATCGTCAGTGCCAGGATGAAGCCACGGCGGTTGGGAAGCAAGCTGGTCAAGCGGGTTCGACTTCCGGCGGTTTGGCGTCACCCGGCCCCAGCGGGCGCTGCATGTAATATGTATCAAGCCATTGTCCGTGCTTGCGCCCAACCGCACGCATGCGTCCGGCCGCTTCGAAGCCGCAGGCACTGTGAAGCCGCACCGATGCCGGCTGTGCCCCGGCGATCACTGCAATCATCTGCCGGTAGCCTGCGCGCTCTGCTTCGACGATCAGCAGCGCCAGCAGCGCTCGCCCGATTCCTTCGCCCCGCCGGTTTTCGCGGATGTAGATGCTGTTCTCGCAGGTCATCCGGTAGGCGGGCCGATCGCGGAACTGCGCAGCATAGGCATAGCCAAGCAGCGTACCGTCGGCCGCCTCGGCCACCAGCCACGGCGCCCCGGTATCGGCAACTTTGGCCAGCCGCGCTCCCATCTCGCCCTCGTCCGGCGCTTCGGTCTCGAAAGTCGCGGTGCCGTGATGGACGTGATGGGCATAGATCTCCGCAAGCGCCTGAGCATCCTCGGCGCGCGCCGGGCGGATCGTGAACGCATCCTGGGTCATCGAGGATGTACATGCCGCAATCTGCCCCGCTCGCCAAGATCGTTGCGCTCTCCACCGTCCGGCGTAGAGTCAGGCTCATCATGGCCGTCCGCAAAGCCAAAATTCCTCAAGCCGCCCCGCCGCGCAGCCTGTGTGTGATCGGTGCGGGCTTGGGTGGATTGGCGCTCGCGCTGCGCATGCAGGGGCTTGGCCATGCGGTTACGCTGGTCGAAGCCCGGCCCGAGCCTGGCGGCCTGATCCGGCGGATCGCGGCTGACGGCCAGGGCTTTGAGGAGGGCCCCGCCGATCTGGGCGATCTTGCCCCGTGGCGCGATCTTGCCGCTGCGGCAAGCTGCGAGCTCGATGCGCTGGCAAGTTTGCGCGAAATTGCTCCGGCCTGGCGCTTCTACTGGCGCGATACCCCCGCCTTCGACCTGACCGCCGACAGCGCCGAACAGGCGCGCCAGCTCGGCCGCCTTGCCCCGCACGACATCGCCGGGTTCGAAGAGCTGCAGCGCTGGTACGATGCGGCGCGCGGCGATGCCTGGCAGCGGCTGGCAGAAGCGCCGCCAGATCGGCCGATGCGGGTCCTGGCCGCCCTCCAGCCGGTGCTGCGTGCGCAAGGCTGGCGCAACGCCTGGGGGCTGGTGTCCCACCTGATCGAGAGCGAACCGCTGCGCGAGGCGCTGGCCTTACCGGCGCTGCTCAGCGGGGCGAACCCCTTCGCGACCAGCGCGCTGACCCTGCTGGGCCAGTCTCCTCCCGGACGACCGGCATGGTGGCCGATTGGCGGGATGAGCACGCTCATGGCCAAGCTATTGGCGCGCTTCGAAGCGCAGGGCGGCAGGGTGCGCCTGCATGATCCGGTGACCGAGCTTGAACTCGTCGGCAACCGGGTGAGCGCGGTTGTTACCCAGAGCGGCTGGCGCGAGCATTTCGCTGCGGTGGCCAGCAATGCCGATGTGGTCCACACGTATCGTGACCTGCTGCGCCAAAGCCCGCGCGGGAGCCAGATGGCAAAGACGCTGGCGCGGCGGCGATATGCCCCTTCAGCGCTGACGGTCCATTTCGCGCTCGCCGGGACCTGGCCCGGGGTGCCGCACAACGCGGTGCTGTTCGTGGCGCGGTACCGCGAGCTGCTCGCCGATGTGTTCGATGCCGGGGTGTTGCCGCAGGACGGACTGATCCTGCTCCATCACCCCAGCGTGACCGATCCGACGCTTGCACCGGAGGGCACCAGCCTGTTCCGCGCCACCTTGCCGGTTGCGCACTTGGGCAAGCTGCCCGTCGACTGGGAGGCGCTCGCGCCGCTGGTTGCGGGGCGCGTGCTCGACGAGATCGGGCGGCGGCTGATCCCCGA
>JBJTLY010000027.1:0-6831 GCA_046063275.1 Novosphingobium sp.
GAGAAATGCTTCGAGAATTGCGCCGCGCTGCCCGGGGTGCGCGCGATCAGCAGCACGCCCGAGGTATCCTTGTCGAGCCGGTGGACCAGGCGCGGACGCGGATCGCTTTCTTGCGCCAGCGCATCGAGCAGCCCGTCGACATGTTCGAAAGTGCCGCTGCCCCCTTGGGTGGCGAGGCCCGGCGGCTTGTTGAGCACGAAGGCGCTGGGGGTGGTGCGGATCACCATATTGAGCGCCAGTTCGCGCTGTTCGGGGGTCAGCGGCTTGCGCTCACGCTGGCCTTTGATCGCCGGAGCATCGCCGCCGGGGGGAACGCGCACGACCTGTCCCGCGGCGAGCCGATCCGCGGGATCGGCGCGCTTGCCGTCGACCCGGATCTGCCCGGTGCGCGCCCAGCGGCTGATCGTGGCGAAGCCGATCTGCGGCAAGTGCCGCTTGAACCAGCGGTCAAGCCGCACGCCCTCGTCGTCGGCCTGGACGGTGAACTGGCGGACAACCTCGCTCACGCTGCTATCCGCATCACGGCCAGCCCGGCAAACAGTGCCGCGACGCCGACAAAAACCGAGACCGAGACATAGATCGAGGCTGCGGCCAAGGTGCCGCGCTCGATCATCAGCGCCAATTCAAGGCTGAACGCGCTGAACGTGGTGAACCCGCCGAGCAGGCCCACGCCGAGCAGCAGCCGCCAGGTTTCGCCGCCACTGCCGTGGCGCGCCAGCCATCCCGCAAGCAGGCCCATCAGCAGGCTGCCCACCACGTTGACCGCCAGCGTCGACCATGGGAACTGCGCGGTGGCAGTTCCCATCCGACCCAGTGTCACACCAACCGCATAGCGCAACCACGCCCCGGCCCCGCCGCCAAGCGCGACGTAGAGGGATGCTGCAGGAAAGCTGGGTGCGGGCATGGCACGCCTCTTAGAGGGGGAATGGCGCGGCGGACAAGCGCGGAAGCACGGGCTCTGTCCGAAACGCCAACGAATGCAATCGATTCCAGTAAAATCAAGGCTGTTGCCCTCGTGCCATAGTCACCGCGAGAAATGATAATGATTCTCGATTCAGAGCGGTGCGACATGAGCAAAGCGTTTGCGAATCAAGCCAATATCGCGCAGCCTGTTAACAACAGGGTAACCAATAGGGGCATTCACATCATGACATCCATTTCTTCCCGGTCAGGGTCGCTGCGCCGCGCTGCCGTGCGCTCAGCCAGCTTTTCCGCGCTTGCCATCGCGCTGACCGCAGCGCCGGCTCTGGCCGACAGCTCGGCCGCTCCCGATGCCGCGGCGATCGCGCGCAGCGCTGGCGACCTGTTCCAGCCGACGCTTGAAGCCCAGGTGGGCACGATGCGGATCGATGCGATTGCTCCCGAGCCCCAGTCGGTACCGACGGTGAACGTCGTCGCACCCGATCCGCAGATCGTCATAGCCAATCCCGGAACACCGACCACGGCGCGTGATCCCAACAACGTCACCGGCGTTGGCCAGATGATCGTCGATCAGCTCAATGGCTTCATCGGGCTCTGCACAGGTTCATTGATCAATCCGCGCACCGTGATTTTTGCCGCCCACTGCGTCAATTCCCGAGCCGAAGGCGCCTATGGCCAGAATTCGGG
Source organism: Novosphingobium sp. (assembly GCA_046063275.1). Lineage (GTDB taxonomy): Bacteria > Pseudomonadota > Alphaproteobacteria > Sphingomonadales > Sphingomonadaceae > Novosphingobium. The sequence continues at coordinate 1,609 of JBJTLY010000027.1, forward strand.
CGGCCAGCCGATCGGTTTCGGCTTCGGTTCGAACAACAACGCTCCGGGCGCCAGCGCGTTCGGCGGCTATCTCAACGGCGTAGCTGGCGGACCCAAGTGGGCGACCAACACCGCACGCTTCATGTACGATGCCAACTATGTTTCCTACAACCCGCTCTCGACCGAGCCGAATGCGGCTGGCTTCCTTTACGGCGATGTCGCCTTGGCGTCGCTCGACACCCCGGCCGCGGGCGTGCCGACCTGGGCGGTGCTGTTCTCGCAGCTGCCCGCGGTTCCGATCACTGCGAACGGCACTGGCTATCACGTCACCATCGACGGCTATGGCAACAACGGCACCGCGACCACCGGCTCGACCGGCGGGATCGACTTCCGCCGCCGCATCGCGGAAAACACGCTGGGCGCGCTCGCCAGCCTCGATGAGTTCGAGAACTTCCTGTTCGGCTCGGCCGGGGTGGACAACCCGCAGAACCTGTACTGGATCGATTTCGACGATCCGCTTCGCGGCACCGCAGGCGCCTCGGCGTTCGATTTCAACGCCTGGCGCGATAATGCGCAGCCCAACGAAGGCATCACTGCCAGCGGCGATTCGGGCGGCCCGCTGATCCTTGACCGGACTTTCGCCAAGTCGGTGATCCTGGGTGTGCTGTCGGGCGGATATACCCGCTTCTTCAACGGCCAGCCGGCCAACGGCTATGGCACCGCCTCGTTCTACCAGCCACTCTATCTCTATTGGGACTGGGTCGCCGCGAACAATCCCTACCACTACGTCGGCTCGATCGCCGGTAATGGTGACTGGACCGACCCGACCCACTGGGTGAGCAATCTCGATCCCAACTACCAGATCATCGTCAATGGCCAGCTGGTCAATGGCATCCCGACCGCGCCGGGCGCGGGCAACACCGATCAGCCGGGCTTCGGCCAGGCCTGCTTCGAATCGGGCGGCGTAGCTGACTGCCTCGACATCGCCAGTGGTACCGAAACCGTCGTAGCCCGGCCGATCGGCACTGCCGCCAACGATGCCGGACAGGCGCAGACTGGTGAGCTCGTCGAAGCGGTGAGCGATGCAGCGGTGGATGGCGGCAACCGTCCGGCGGGCGGCACGCTTGAAGCCCAAGGAGCTACCACCGCAATATTGCCCTTGCCGACGCTGGCCAGCGGCCTGCCCGGTGCGACCAATTTCGTCCCCAACAACTACGACGGCGATCGTGTCGCGCGCACGGCGCCGCGGTACTTTGACGTCACGCTTGGTGCGGCGGGGACGACCACGCTCGGCAGCACTGTGGTGATCGACCGGCTTACCCTGTCTAACGCCAACGCGGCGCTCAACATCGGCACCGCCGGATCGCTGACCAGCTGGATCAGCGTCACCCAGTCGACTGGCAACATGTCGGTCAATGGCGCGCTCACTTCGAACGGCGATTACTTCATGCTCGCCGGCGGTCTCAACGGGACCGGCTTGATCACCACGCCGTTCTATACCAACGTCGCCGGCACGATCTCGCCGGGCACGGTGGGTGCAGCGGGCAATGTGGGCACCCTGACCTTCAAGGGCAACACGATCTTCGCCTCGGGCTCGGTCCTGCTGATCGACCTCGGCGCGGTTGGTACCAACGACAAGATCGTGGTCCAGACCGGCGCTGCGGGCAGCGGGATCGCCAATGTCGGCGGGACGGTGCTGTTCAACGTGCTGGGCGGTTCGCAGCCGCACGCTGGGGACGTATACACCTTCCTCACCGCACAGAACGCAGTCACCGGCACCTTCGGCGCCAGCGCCTCGATCTCGGCGATCCTGCGTCCGACCCTGGTCTATTCGCCGACCGCGGTTTCGGTGCAGATCACTGCGGGGACCTATGCCAGCGTTGTCGATCCGAATTCGGCGGTGCAGGTGTCCTACGCCTCGCTGATGGACGCGGATCGCGCTTCATCGGCGGGCGGTGCGCTATCCGCTCTATACGGTCCGCTCGACCTGCAGAGCCAGTCGACCATCCGTGCCTTCTTCGAAAGCGCCGCTCCCCGCACCGAGAGCGCACGGACCGGCATGGAAGTTGCCGGCCTTTCAAGCTCGGACCGGTTCTTCCGTCAGCGGGTTCATTCGATCCAGCCGGGCAGCAGCACCGGCAGTATGGCGTTGATTGGCCAGCCGGCCGCGCTGGCGAGCCAGGTCGGTGTGACCCGCGCCTATGCGCCCATGCAATCGGGGCTGGGCCTTGCCGAAACTGCCGCGACCGGCAGCAAGCTGCCCGACGACATGAGCGGCTACCTTGCGGCCGGCTACATCAACGGCAGCTCGCTGCCGATGCCGGCTGCGGCCTCTTCCGGTCGTGACACGTTTGACGGCTGGTTCGCCGCGGCGGGTGTCGAAAAGGCGGTCAGCGATCACACCACGCTGGGCATCGGGGGCTATTACACCAACCTTTCGGGCGTGACCGGCGGTGCCCCGCAGAAGACCCATGCCTGGCTGGCCCAGCTGAACGTCTATGCTGCCATCAGCAATGGTAGCGGCATGCGCGTCGATGCCCGCCTTGGGGTCGGTCTGCATGAATCTTCGTCTGATCGCACCGTGACTTTGGTCAACACCCCTTACGCCCTGCACTTCAAGGACGATGGCCTTGCTTTCACTGGCGAGGTTGGGGTTGGTTTCGACCTTGCGAACAAGTCGAACTTCTCGATCGTGCCGCGCGGCTCGATCCGGTTTGGGCGGCTTGGTATGAACGGCGGGATTGAAACCGGCGGGCCGATGGCGCTGGCCATACAACGTTCGAACGCCGAGGCGCTTGAAGGCCGTCTGGGCTTCAGCCTGAGCACCAAGCATGCCTCTTCGGTGCGACCGTTCTTCGAGGCAAATTACGTCCATGACTTCCTTGACCAGCCGACCAGCTTCCTGGCCGGGTTCGCTGGCGGGCCGGCAGTGGCGCCGTTCGCGCTTACCCCGTCCGACGACAACTGGGGTGAATTGAGCGGCGGGATTGCCATCAATCTGGGTAAGACTGCGGAAGTGGCGCTTGAAGCGGATACCACGATCATGCGCGACGATTATCGCAACCAGAGCTACCGCGCGCGGATCAGCTTCAGCTTCTGATCGGCACGGCTTGTGAAGGGGCGCGGAGGACTCTCGTCCGGCGCGCCCCTTTCGTCGCAGATTGGCGTCAAAGATGGCTTTCACCACCCCGAAAGGGTTGCCAATAGGCGGGGTTGGTGCTAGCCGCGCGCCGGTTCGGCCCATTCTGCAAGGATTCGGGCAGGTTTAACGTATTTGAATAAAAGGTGCTCCCCCGCACCGATGGTTGGCGGGGTTCTCGTCTTTTTTGCTTTGAGGTGGTTCGGTTTATGCAAATTCTCGTTCGCGACAACAACGTCGAGCAGGCCCTGCGCGCGCTTAAGAAAAAGCTGCAGCGTGAAGGCGTGTACCGCGAGATGAAACTGCGCCGTCACTACGAGAAGCCGAGCGAAAAGCGCGCCCGTGAAAAGGCCGCTGCTGTACGCCGCGCCCGCAAGATGGAGCGCAAGCGGATGGAACGCGACGGGATCAAGTAGAACGCGCAAGGCGGCTTGAATGGCCGACTGCGATAGGCCATGAGGGCGCGGACTGTTCCGCGCCCTTTTGCTTATCCGGCAAGCGCGCGGCGCAAGACTTGAGACCAGACAGGGAACCCAGATGACCGAAATCACCCGCGTACCGTTGCAGCCCGTCGCCAAGGGCGTGCTGACCAAGTTGTGGCTGGGGGTGCTCGGCGTTGCGCTTGCCGCGGCTGCGCTGGTGTGGTTCAGCCTGCCGCCCAGCGTCGATGTCACCGTTCTGCGCGCGGGTACCGGACGCACCCCGACCAAGGAAGACCTGGTCTTCGTCAAGTACATCGGCAAGCTCGATAGCGGGAAGGAATTCCAGCGTTCGCCCGAAGGATCGGCCTTCCCGGTTCCGGGCGTGTTCCCCGATGGCGTTCCGTTCCAGCTCGAAGGCAGCATCCCCGGCTTTGCCGAAGGGCTGGCCAAGGTCCAGCAGGGCGGCAAGTACAAGCTGCACATCCCCGCAGCCAAGGCCTATGGCGCGGAGGAAAAGCGCGATCCGCAGACCGGCGAATTGTCGATTCCGGCCAACAGCAATCTCAACTTCGAAATCGAAGTGACCGGGATCATCCCGCGCGCCGAAGCCGAAGCGCGGGCCCAGCAGGCCCAGGCGATGATGCAGCAGATGCAGGCCGGACAGGAAAAGGGCGGCAAGGCGCCGACCGAAGAAGCACCGACCATGCCCGAACCCAAGACGAAATAACTACACACATAAGGTGAGCACGCAGAATGTCGGTTGATACCGCCACGGTGGCCAAAATCGCGGCGCTGGCCCGCATCAAGGTGACCGAGGCCGAGCTTGCGGCCATGGTCCCCGAACTCAACGGGATCCTCGCCTGGGTCGAGCAGCTGGGCGAAGTTGACGTGAGCGGGGTCGAACCGATGACGGCGGTGATCCCGAACCAGCTGCGCCTCCGCGCCGACGTGATCGACGCAGATTCGCTCACCGGCGGCGGCCGCCGCGATGCCGTGCTGGCCAATGCCCCGGCGGCGATGGACGGGTTCTACGGCGTGCCCAAGGTGATCGAGTAATGACCGAGCTGACCGATCTGGGCGTCGCCGCTATTCGCGACGGGGTGGCTGCGGGCACCTTCTCTGCGCTCGAAGTGGCCGAGGCGTTCAACGCCAATGTCGCTGCCGCCAGCGCGCTCAATGCCTTCATCGTCGCCACGCCGGAAAAGGCGATCGAAGCCGCCCAGGCCACCGATGCGCGCCGCGCCAAGGGCGAAGCGCTCGGCCTGATGGGCGGCGTGCCGATCGGGATGAAGGACCTGTTCGCCACCAAGGGCGTGCAGACCACTGCGGCGAGCCATATCCTCGAAGGCTTCGTGCCGGAGTACGAGAGCACGGTTTCGCAGAAGCTGTGGGATGCCGGGGCAGGCATGCTCGGCAAACTCAACCTCGACCAGTTCGCGATGGGTTCGTCGAACGAGACCAGCTATTTCGGCAATGTGATCTCGCCCTGGCGGCGCAAGGATGGCGGCAACGCTGCGCTTGCCCCCGGCGGTTCGTCGGGCGGCAGCAGCACGGCGGTTTCGGCGCGGCTCGCCCCTGCTGCGACCGGCACCGATACTGGCGGTTCGATCCGGCAACCGGCTGCCTTCACCGGTATTTCGGGAATCAAGCCGACCTACGGCCGCTGTAGCCGCTGGGGCATCG
>JBJTLY010000330.1:0-7878 GCA_046063275.1 Novosphingobium sp.
CAAAAGCTGGAAGGAGCGCGCGCGGATGTTCGCGTTACCGCGCTCAAGCTGGGATGATTACAACAAGAAGCTGATCAGCAAGGGCGGCGGTGTCTTTGCGCGCAGCCTCAAGGACATTCCGCTGTCGAAAGAGGTCCGCGCGATGCTCGGGATCGAGGCGGCGAGCATCGATCCCGATGGCCTGATCACCGCGATCCTCAAGGCCGAGGCCGATCTTTTGTGGTTCGGCGGGATCGGGACATATGTGAAGAGCTCGGCCGAAAACAACGCCACTGTCGGCGATCCGGCCAATGATGCGCTGCGCATCGACGGGGCTGACCTGCGTGTCAAGGTACTGGGCGAGGGCGCCAACCTTGGCACCACCCAGGCGGGCCGGATCGAATTCGCGCTGAAGGGCGGCCGCATCAACACCGACTTCATCGACAATTCGGCCGGGGTCGATTGCTCGGACAACGAGGTCAACATCAAGATCGCGCTGGCGGGCGCAAAACGCGCCGGGCGGCTGACCGAACCGGAACGGGTCAAGCTGCTGGTCAAGATGACCGACGAGGTTGCCGCGCTGGTGCTCGAGGACAATCGGCTCCAGGCGCTCGGCCTGTCGATCGCGCAAGCCGGCGGGGCCAAGGCGGTTCCGGCACAGCTCCACCTGATCGAGCGGCTCGAAGCGCTCGGCCAGCTTGACCGCAAGACCGAAGGGTTGGCCGATGCCGATACGCTGCTGCGCCGCGCCGCTGACGGCCACGGACTGACCCGGCCCGAGCTCGCGGTACTGCTCTCGTGCGCCAAGCTGGCGATGCAGGAAGCGCTCGAAGCCTCGGCGCTGCCCGATGATCCGGGTCTGGCGAGCGACCTGCTCGCCGCCTTCCCCTCGCCGATGCGCGGCAAGTTCGAAAAGGACATCCTCGCCCACCGGCTGCGCCGCGAGATCATCGCGACCAAGCTTACCAACCGGATGATCAACCGCCTCGGCGTGATCCATCCCTATGAGCTGGCCGAGGAAGAGGGCGCCACCTTGGCGCAGGTCGCTGCGGCCTTTGTCGCCGCCGAACGGCTGCTCAACATGGGTCCGCTGTGGCAAGCGATCGAAACCGGCGTGATGAGCGAAGATGCGCGGATCGTGCTGTTCGACTGCGCCGCGGCAGCCCTCTCCGATCATATCGCCGATATCTTGCGTGTCGGTGGCGGCACGCTGGCGCCCTCGAAGCTGGTCGCCGACCTCGCTCCCGGGGTGAAGGAGCTGACGCGCGACACCGGCAGTCTTCTGGCCGGCGAAGGCCGCTCGGCTTCGGCAGCGATGATCCAGCGGCTCAGCGCGGCCGGGGCCCCGGCGCCGCTAGCGACCGCCGTCGCCAAGCTGTTCGACATGGACGGCGCGATCGGGCTCGCCAGTCTGGCCTGCGAACAGAAGCTTGGCGCGCGGGCGCTGACCTCGGCGTTCAGCGATCTTGGCGCGCGGCTCGGGCTCGATTGGGCGCAGCAGACCGCCGCGCGGATGAGCCCGTCGGACCCGTGGGAGCGACTGCTGATCAATGGCCTCGCCCGCGATTTCCAGCAGATGCGACTGGACTTCCTGCGCCGCCGCGGAGGCAAGCAAGCGGCAGCGGCGGTGGACAGCTGGGCCGAAAGCCAAGCCCAGGCGATCGCCCAGTTCCGCACCGTGATCGCCCGGGCGCAAGGCGCTATGCCGGTTGCGCCCGCGATGCTCGCGCAGATCGCCAGCCAGGCACGGAATTTGCTGGGGCGTTAGGAAGGAGGGTTCGCGCAGAGAACGCAAAGAAGAAAGAGGGGCGCAGAGATGTAGCGCCAGCCGCAGGCTGCCTCACGATAAGCAACATAGCAGTGAACGCTACGACGGGAATTGCAGGCGGCTTTGCCGCGAGCGCTACATCTCTGCGCCTCTGCGTTGTTCTTTATCTGAACTCTCTGCGTGAACCAATTCGGCCATCGCCCACCGTGCTGCATCGGCCAAGACAGGATCAGGATCGGCCGTCAGCATTTCAACCTGTTCGATCAGCCTGGCATCGCCGCTGTTGCCCGCCGCATAAAGGCAGTTGCGCACGAACCGGTTCCGCCCGATCCTCTTGATTGGCGAGCCCGAGAACAGCGCGCGAAAGCCCGCGTCGTCGAGCGCAAGCAGGTCCGCCAGCCGCGGCGCGACCAGTTCGGCGCGGGGGACAAAGGCGCGCATTACCGCGGCTTCATCGGCGAACTTGTTCCACGGGCAGACCGCCAGACAATCGTCGCAGCCGTAGATACGGTTGCCGAGCGCCTTGCGGAATTCGAGCGGCACCGGTCCCTTGTGCTCGATCGTCAGATACGAAATGCAGCGCCGCGCATCGAGCCGGTACGGCGCGGGAAAGGCATTGGTCGGGCAGGCGGTCTGGCAGGCATTGCACGAACCGCAGTGATCCTTCTCCGCCGCGTCTTCGGGAAGGGCGATCGTGGTAAAGATCGCACCGAGGAACAGCCACGAACCGTGGTCGCGGCTGACCAGGTTGGTGTGCTTGCCCTGCCAGCCGATCCCGGCGGCCTGCCCGAGCGGCTTTTCCATCACCGGCGCGGTATCGACGAAGACCTTGACCTGAGCCTCGTCCAGCCCGCGCCGCGCCGCTTCGGCGACCAGCCACCGCGCCAGCGCTTTGAGCGCCTTCTTGACGACGTCATGATAGTCCTTGCCCTGGGCGTAGACCGAAATCCGCGCGCGGTCCGCTTCAGCGGCAAACGCCAGCGGGTCATGGCCCGGGGCATAGCTCATGCCGAGCGCGATCACGCTTTGCGCCTGCGCCCACAGCCCCTGCGGGCTGCGCCGGTGCGCGGCGCGCGTTTCCATCCACTCCATCGTGCCGTGGCTGCCCTCACCCAGCCACTGTTCGAGCCGCGCGGCGGCAAGCGGGTCTTCGCGCGCGGACGCAATCCCGCAGGCGGCAAAGCCCAGCCGCGCGGCTTCAGCCTGCAGATCATGCTTTAAGACGTCGATTTCCGGGGCGTTAACCAAACTTCCTGTTGCTCCTGTTCACTGGCGCGCCATAACGCCCATCGAATGAAGCTAGGGGAATGGCAGATGCCGAGCAACGCGCCAACAGCGGCGGATAGGCCGCTAGCGATCGAGGCGCCCCTGGCAATTGAAGCACGAGGCCTGGTCAAGCGGTTCGAGGGCTTCACGGCGGTCGACGGCGTCGACCTGACCGTGCCCGAAGGCGCGATTTACGGCATCCTCGGTCCCAATGGCGCGGGCAAGACCACCACGCTGCGCATGTTGCTGGGCATCATCGATCCCGATAGCGGGGTGCGCCGGATCATGGGCCATGACCGCCCGCACGAGGTGGCACACGCGATCGGCTACCTGCCCGAGGAGCGCGGGCTCTACCCTTCGATGAAGACTTACGAGGCGATCGCTTTCCTTGGCGCCTTGCGCGGGCTGCCGCTCAAGGAAGGGCGCGCGCGGGGCAAGGCGCTGCTTGAAGAGCACGGCCTCGGCTATGCGATCGACCGCACCATCCGCCAGCTGTCCAAAGGCATGGCGCAGCAGGTGCAGTTGCTTGGGACCTTGGTCCACAATCCCCGGCTGGTGGTGTTCGACGAGCCCTTCTCCGGGCTCGACGCGCTCAACCAGGGCAAGCTTGAAAAGATGATCCGCGCGCTCGCGGCGCGGGGCACCACGGTGATCTTCTCGACTCACGTGATCGCCCACGCCGAACGGCTGTGCGACGAGGTGGCGATCATCGCCGGGGGCAAGGTGCCGTTCGCCGGACCGGTCGATGTGGCGCGCGACCGAATCCGGCCACAAGTCCGCCTCGAAACGAGACTGGTCGACGGTCCGTGGCGTGCCGCGCTGCCCGCCGATGCGCGGCACGAAGGCAAGCTCTGGCTGTTCTCCTTGCCCGAGACCGGGATCGAGCCTTTGCTGCGCGCACTGATCGAAGGCGAAGCTGGCATCCTGTCGCTGTCTATCGAACGCGCCGGGCTGCATGACGCCTTCGTCGCCATCGCTGGTGAGGCGGCGGCCCGCGCGCTTGTGGAAAGCCCCGAGGAGGTGCGCTGATGGAACCGCAAATCCGCACCACCGGACGCCTCTCAACCCTAGCCGCCGCCTACGTCGTGGCGCGGCGCGATTTTGTGGCGATCCTGTTTTCGCGCAGCTTCCTGTTTTTCCTGCTCGGACCGCTCTTTACTTTGTCGATCGGGACCTTGGCCGGTGGGCTGGGTCAACATATGCAGAGTGAGGTCATGCAAAGCCAGCTGGGACTGGCGATGCAAACGGCAGACGTCGATCGGATGCTGGCGAGCGAACGGGGGCTTCAGGTTGTGCTGGATGGCCGCCTGCCGGAAATGGTCGTGATCAAGCGGCTCGCGCCTGGCGAGCATTTCGATCCGCGCGCTGCGCTGCAGACCAAAGGTTACAACGTCGGCGCGGTTTTGACTGGAACTCCGCAAAAGCCAGTCTTGACCGGTCCGTCGGGACGAATCGAGAACTGGAACGGTCTGGTCGCGCTGATTGCCGCGAAAGCGGAAGGCAAAGGACCCGATGCTGTCCCCGAGGTTACGCTGGCGGAGTTTGCTTCGAGCAAGGCGAACCAGCGTCAGAACCGGGCTTTGACTGCGCAAATGGGACAAGTCATCCTGCTGCTCCTGACCATGCTGCTGGCCGGTATGGTCTTGTCGAATCTGGTCGAGGAAAAGAGCAACAAGATAATCGAAGTCCTGGCTGCAGCGATTTCAATGGATGCCGTGTTTCTGGGTAAGCTCTTTGCGATGTTGGCGGTGTCGTTTGTCGGGCTGATCGTGTGGGGAACCGCGGGGAGCGTGCTCTTTATGCTCGCCGGAAGCGCAGTCTCGGTTCCGCCAGCTCCGGCAATCGGCTGGCCGCTCTTCCTGGCGCTCGGCGTGGTCTATTTCAGCATCGGCTACCTGCTGATCGGCGCTGTTTTTCTTGCGATCGGGTCGATGGCTCCAACCGTGCGCGATGTGCAGACCCTGTCGCTCCCGGCAACCCTGCTCGAAATCGTGGTGTTCTTCATCGCCAGTTATGCCGTCTCCAGGCCAGGCAGCACACTCGAACTGCTGGCTGTAATGTTCCCATTCTCATCGCCTTACGCCATGCTTGCCCGCGCGGCGCAGGACGAGACGCTGTGGCCGCATGCTTTGGCGATTGTCTGGCAACTGGTTTGGGTTGCGGTGTTGATCAGAATGGGCGCCGCGCTGTTCAAGCGCAAAGTCATGCAAAGCGGCCCGCAACGCGGGAGCAAACGCCGGTTCTGGCAGCGCAGCGCCGTCGCGGCACCAGGCACGGTTTCCTGACCTACGCGCCATGCAGTTCGCCGAGGCGCTATTGACATTTGGGTAAGCCGAGCGGGATAAGTCTTTTGTCGAAACGCATTTAGAAATGCGGGCGGCAGGAGAGACTGATACTATGGCCAGCCAGGCAAGCGCACCCGAAAAGTTCAAGTACCGCACTTCGCCCAGCGCGACCGAGGCGTTCGAGGGCTGGCTCAAGGACCATGGCCAGGAACTGCCGGTCCACACCCACCCGTGGGACGTGTCGCGCTCGGACATCTATGTCGAGGACCGCTGGCAGCCGATCTTTGCCGAGATGCGCGCGAAGGAACCGGTCAACAAGGTCACCGGCACGCCCTATGGCGATTATTGGAACGTCACCACGGTCAAGGCGATCCAGCATGTTGAAGCCTTGCCCGAGCTCTACTCCTCTTCGTGGGACAAAGGCGGGATCACGATCGGCGAGCCGCCCAAGGACATCACGCCCGAAGAGCTGGAGGAACGCCGCCTGCCGATGTTCATCGCGATGGACCGGCCCGAACACACCGGCCAGCGCCGCACCGTGGCCCCTGCGTTCACCCCGGCCGAGATTGAATTCCTTGCCACCGAAGTGCGCGCCCGCACCGCTGCGACGCTCGATACCCTGCCTTACGGCGAGGAGTTCGACTGGGTCGAAAAGGTCTCGATCGAACTCACCACCGGCATGCTCGCGATCCTGTTCGGCTTCCCGTGGGAAGATCGCCACCTGCTTACCTTCTGGTCCGACTGGGCGGGCGACGTCGAGCTGGGTCTGGCGCGCGAACTGCAGGAAACCCGCTGGGAAATTTTCGGCGAGATGGCGAAGTACTTCCAGAGCCTGTGGATCGACCGGATGGGCAAGGCGCCGAGCCGCGACCTCATCTCGATGATGATCCATTCGGATGCGATGAAGGAAATGAGCCCGCAGGAATTCATGGGCAACCTGATCCTGCTGATCGTCGGCGGCAATGATACGACCCGTAACACCATGTCGGGCATCATCCACGCGATGCACAGCTTCCCCGATCAGCGGGCGATCTTCGAGGGCGACCCCTCGGTGATTCCCAATGCGGTGCAGGAGATGATCCGGTTCCAGACCCCGCTGGCGCACATGCGCCGCACCGCGACCGCCGATGCAGAGCTGTTTGGACACCAGATCAAGGCCGGCGACAAGCTCGTCCTGTGGTACATTTCGGCCAACCGCGACGAGGACGTGTTCACCAATCCCGACCAGGTCGATTTCAAGCGTGACAACGCCCGGCGCAACCTGTCATTCGGATACGGCATCCACCGCTGCGTCGGCGCGCGGTTGGCCGAGCTGCAGCTCAAGATCCTGATGGAAGAAATGCACGCCCGGCGGATGCGGGTGAACGTCACCGGCAAGGTCGAGCGGGTGCGGGCCAATTTCGTCCACGGTTTCCGCCATATGGACGTCACGCTCGAGAAATTCTGAAGCCCGCTTGCAACCTTTGGCGCGGCGCAGACGTATAGAAAGGCAGACCATGCTGGTCAGGGAGTTTGCCATGTCCGCCGTAACCCTAGCCGCCACCAACCGCCGTTCGATGCTCCGCCTGCTCGGCGCAGGCACCGCCAGCGTGGTGCTCGCCGCCTGCGGCAGCGGCCGCGCCGATGCCAGGACCTATCCGGTGCGCTTCACCGATGCCGAATGGAAGAAGCGGCTGACCCCGAAGCAGTATTACATCCTGCGCCAGCAGGGCACCGAAAAGCCGTTCACTTCGGCGCTTCTGAACGAACACCGCAAGGGCACTTTCGTCTGCGCCGCCGATGGCAACCCGCTCTATTCGAGCGCGACCAAGTTCGACAGCGGCACCGGCTGGCCCAGCTTCTGGCAGCCGCTGCCCGGCGGAGTGGCGACCAGCAGCGACTGGGCGGCTGGCTACCCGCGCACCGAGGTCCACTGCAGCCGCTGCGGCGGTCATCTTGGCCACGTGTTCGACGATGGCCCCAAGCCGACCGGCAAGCGCTATTGCATGGACGGCGATGCGATGCTGTTCAAACCGGCCTGACGCCAATGGTGCGGACGGTGGGACTCGAACCCACACGAGCAAGGCTCAGGGGATTTTAAGTCCCCGGCGTCTACCATTCCGCCACGTCCGCTCCGGATGGCTGCGGATTGCCCCAGTCCGGACTGCAAACGGCACCCTCCTGCGCTTCCGGTGCTCACGACCATAAGGTCGCTGCGCGCCGGTTCTCGGACGGCACCGTTTTCGTCTCGGCCTGAGCCAATCCTCAGTCCATCCGGTCCTTAGGGTTCGCGTAGTTGACCTGCAAGCGATCTGCAGGGCGGCACCGAAATCAATCGCTGTTGAGCTTGGCGCGCATTTCCTTGCCCGGCTTGAAATAGGGCACGGCCTTGCCCGGCACTTCAACCGCTTCGCCGGTGCGCGGGTTGCGGCCCTTGCGGGCATCGCGGCTACGGGTTGAAAAAGCGCCGAAACCGCGCAGTTCGACGCGGCCGCCCGCAGTCAGGCGCGCGGCGATCTCATCGAAAAAGGTGCTGACCGCCTTTTCGATCTCTTCCAAACGAAGGCCCGGGTTTTCCTGAGCCAGTGCCTGCAGCAATTC
>JBJTLY010000331.1:0-10455 GCA_046063275.1 Novosphingobium sp.
TCCCGAGCTGCAGCCCGGCGAGCACGACGCGCTCATAATCCAGTCCGCTCATCAACACGCCAACCCCGCCGTGAAGCGGGCCCATGATCCGGTCTTCGGGGATGAAGCAATCGTTGAACACCAGCTCGGCGGTGGGCGAGCCGCGCATACCCATCTTGTCGATCTTCTGGCCGATCGAGAATCCCTCGTCGTCTTTCTCGATCAGGAAGGCGGTGATCCCGCGCGAACCTGCCTCGGGACTGGTTTTGGCATAGACCACCAGCGTATCCGCACAGGTCGCGTTGGTGATCCAGAACTTGGTGCCGTTGAGCACGTAGCCGCCCTGGACCCCGTCGGCCTTGAGCTTCATCGAAACGACGTCCGAACCGGCCCCGGCTTCGGACATGGCAAGGCTGCCGACATGCTCGCCGCTGACCAGCTTGGGCAGGTACTTCGCCTTCTGCTCCTCATTCCCCCAGCGGCGGATCTGGTTGACGCAGAGGTTTGAGTGCGCGCCGTAACTCAGCCCGATCGAGGCCGAGGCGCGGCTGACTTCTTCCACCGCGATCACGTGATCGAGGTAGCCCAGGCCAAGCCCGCCCCATTCTTCCTCGACCGTGATCCCGTGCAGGCCAAGCTCGCCCATAGCCGCCCACAGCTCGTCGCGCGGGAACCAGTCCTCGGCATCGGCACGCGCGGCGAGGGGGGCGATCTTCTCGTCAGCAAAGCGCCCCGCGGCCTCGCGGATCATCATCGCACTTTCGGGCAGGGCAAAGTCGAAATCAGGGGTGGCACGCATGGCAGGTCCTCTCGGCGCAAAGCGATACCAAGTTGGACCGCGCCCGCAAAGATATTACATGACGGTGCAACATAATCATCGCGGGAATTGAGGCAGGGCGCTTTGCCTTGCCCGCGCTTCGTGCCGCTTGCTGTAATTGTAACCGATCGCCGGGATCAGCCGAAATTCCCGGATGGACAAGACAACGGCGTTGGCGAAATCGGCCAAGCCTGCATAGACTGGTGACCCCGGAAGAGGGGGAAGGGGATCGCGTGCTCATGACTAACCTGGCTGCATTTGGAATTGCGGTGATCTGTGCGGGCCTGATGGGCTTTGCCATCCAGAGCGGCGCGACTTGCACGGTTTACGCCGTCTCGGAACTGATCGAGAGACGCCGTGCGAGCCGGCTGATTGCCATGCTGGAAGCCGGACTCTGGGTCGCCGCGACCTTGCTGGTGGCGGGGATGCTGCGGATGTCGCCGGTCGCAGTCAGCGCGTATGGTTTGAGCGGCTACACTATCTTCGGCGGACTGATGCTCGGGCTGGGGGCCTATGTAAACGGAGCCTGCGTGTTCGGCTCAGTCGCCCGGCTGGGTTCGGGCGAGGCCGGATTTCTGGTCACCCCATTGGGGTTTTTCCTCGGGATCAAACTGTTCGAAGGCGCGGTTGCGTACCAACCGATGCGCGTGCCGCAGGCACCAATCGGCGCTGCCCAGCTGCCGTTTCTTCTGCTGGCGGCCTTTTCGCTTTACGCTTTGGCACGGCTGTTCCGGATTGCATGGACCGCGCTGCGACGCGCTCGCCCCCAAAACGCGGTCGCGCCGTGGGATCCGCATGAAGCCACGCTGGTAATCGGGCTGACCTTTGCCGTCATGCTTCTGGCGGTGGGGCGCTGGACTTACCCTGAGCTGCTTTCGGATCTGGCCATGGGGGAGCTCAACGGCACGGTCTGGCGGAGTGTTCTGTTTGTCGCGCTGTTGTGTGGGGCGCGCCTTGGCGGGCTGGTGCATGGCAAGATTGGCTGGGTCAGTCCGACCACCAGACGGATCGCTACCTGCCTGGTCGGTGGAGCGATGATGGGGATCGGCAGCGCATCGGTTCCGGGCGGGAACGACGGCCTTGTGCTGATCGGCCTGCCGTTCCTGATGCCCTATGCTTTGGTGGCGCTGGCGACCATGGTCGGGGCCATCGGGCTCACCATCTGGGGCCAGCGCCGCTTCGCCCGACCGGCTTGATAGAAAAGTGCCCGCGCCGGACTACCGGTCGCGGGCTCCTGAACTGCATTCGCCGGGGGCGTGGCAGTCTGCTTATTTGCGATCGTTGTGGACGTCGGAAGAATAGAGCACTGCCACGGTATCGCCGGTGTTCTTCCACCAGTGCGAAATGCCGCCGGATTCCTGTGCCACTTCGCCGCCGGTGTGGACAATCGGCACCATGCACGTGCTGCGGTATTCGGTCATGGTTCCGCTTGCGGTCATGATCAGCGCGGGCCGATCTACGTGGCTGTGCAGGGGGACGACCCCGCCGGGCTGAACCACCAGCATGCGCAGACGCAGGCTGCGCCCGTCGAGCTTGATTTCGGGCTCGAGGTCTACCGCACCGATCACGGTGTCGGTCACATCCTTGCCCTTGGTCGGCGCTCCGGCGAGCGCATTCGGGCCGACCTGATCGGCCGGGCAGGTGCCGGCAAACGCCGGTGCCGCGCTCAATGCGGTGAAGGCCAGGGCCAGCCCGACTAACTGCGTATTGTTCATCATTTTCTCCATCTGATCCAGTTGATCCCAGGCAAACCGAGGTTTCTCGCCGGAACCGGGAGAACCTAGCGTGCCCCCGCTGACCAAGTTCGTTGTCATCGGGCATTCGGTTACGATTTGAAAAATGCGGATGTAACCAAAGCAAAGCCGATGGCGAACTTGCGACCAGAGCCTTGTTCTTGACCGGTCTGCTTGAGCTGTGTGGCTCTGGACTGCGTCGGGCCTAACTGGAGACCGAGCATGCCAAGCAAGCCAGAGTATCAACCCGGCGATTTACGTGACGAGCTGGCGCAGCTTGGGCAGACTGTTCTTGTGCTGCAGGGCGGCGGCGCGCTCGGAGCCTATCAGGTCGGTGTCTATCAGGCGCTTTGCGAATCCGGACTTGAACCCGATTGGGTCATCGGCACGTCGATCGGCGCGATCAACGCTGCCTTGATTGCCGGCAATGCCAAGGGCGCGCGGATGGATGCGCTGAGCGAGTTTTGGCACCGCGTCGAAAGTTCGCGCCTGTTTGATCAGGCCCGCGGCCCATGGTTCAATCCCTTGCGCACGATGAACACGATGATGGCGGGGATTCCGAATTTCTTCTCGCCGCGGCCGCTGGCCTTCGTCAACCCGCACCTTCCGCTCGGTGCAGACAACGCCGGCTACTATTCCACCGAACCGCTGCGCCGGACGCTTGAGGAACTGGTCGATTTCGACCTCCTCAACGATGGCACGATGCGCACAACGGTGGGCGCGGCCCGCGTCCAGACCGCCGAAATGTGCTATTTCGATACCCGCGACACCCGCCTGTCGGTCGATCATGTGATGGCCTCGGGCGCCTTGCCGCCGGCCTTCCCGGCGGTGCGCATCGACGGCGAACTCTATTGGGATGGCGGGATCGTCTCCAACACCCCGGTTGAGGCGGTGTTCGATGACGAACCGCGCCGCAATTCGGTGGTCTTCGCGGTCCACCTGTGGAACCCACACGGCGCCGAACCCGATACGATCTGGCAGGTAACCAACCGCCAGAAGGACATCCAGTACGCCAGCCGCGCCACGTCGCACATCAAGCGCCAGCGCCAGCTTCACCGGTTGCGACACGTGGTCCAGCAGCTGGCCGACAAGGTTCCTGCCGATTCGCCTTTCGCTGCCGATGTCGACGCGCTGCGTGCCTATGGCTGCGAGACGCGGATCCATGTGTTGCGACTGCTCGCTCCGCAGCTTGAGGACGAGGATCACACCAAGGACATCGACTTTTCGCCGCGCGGCATCACTGAGCGCTGGGAGGCAGGATACGAACACACCTGCAAGGCGATCGAACTGGGCCAGTGGCGCGAACCGGTCGATCCGCTCGAAGGCTTTGTCCTGCACGAAAGCATGGCCGGAGAGGCCGTCCGCACCCAGGCTGCCGAAGGTTAAGGCCGATCCACCCGCCAGACCCAAAACCAATCAATCCGGAGAAGATACGATGTCATCCCGACCTGCCTTGCGTTTGTTGACCGCCCTGACACTGGGCCTTTCCGCGGTGGCAGCCTCGCCCGCGGCTGCCGAAATGCCGGATATGGCGATGGCCTCGGTTCCGGCCGACGTGGTGCAATTGCCAAGCGCCAACACCTTTGACGATACAGTCGTCCGCCTCAAGGTAGACGTCGCCGCCAAGGGGGTCAGGCTGTTCGACCAGATCGACCAGAGCGCGCTTGGCGCGCAGGCGGGACTGCCGGTCCGGCGTTCGACCCTGATCATTTTCGGCAACCCTCCATTGGGCGTCCAGTTCCTTCAGTCGAGCCCTTATGCCGGGCTTGACTGGCCGGTGCGGATGCTGGTGTTTGAAGATGCCCAGCACAAGGTGTGGGTCGCCTGGACCCGGTTCGACGTGATCGCTGCGCGTTACGGCATCACCGACCGGGCCCCGCAGATCAAGATGGCTGGCGAAGTCGCCATGTCCATCGCCACCGCGGCGACCAGCAAATGAGCCTGAAGAAGCGAACCGCAATCGTCACCGGGTCAACCTCGGGGATCGGACTAGCTATCGCGCGCGCCTTCGCTGCCGAGGGCGCCAATGTGGTGATCAACGGCTTGGGAGAGGCCGCGGCGGTGGAACTTGAACGCGCCGGGATCGAGCGCGATTTCGGCGTCGGCTGCATCTATTCGCCCGCGAACATGCTCAGTGGCGCTGAGATCCACGCGATGGTCGCAGAGGCAGAGAGCCGCTTCGGCTCGGTGGATATTCTGGTCAACAACGCTGGTATCCAGTTCGTCTCGCCGATCGAGACCTTCCCGGCGGAGAAGTGGGACCAGATCATCGCGATCAACCTTACCGCCGCGTTCCACGCGATCCAGGCAGCCTTGCCAGGAATGCGCGAGCGGGGGTGGGGCCGGATCATCAACACCGCATCGGCGCATTCCAAAGTGGCCTCACCGTTCAAGTCGGCTTACGTCTCGGCGAAGCACGGGATCGATGGGCTGACCAAGACGGTGGCGCTCGAATCCGCCACCGCCGGAGTCACGGTCAACTGCGTCTCGCCCGGCTATGTCTGGACACCGCTGGTGGAAAGCCAGATTCCCGAAACCATGGCATCGCGCGGGCTGACCCGCGAGCAGGTAATTCAGGATGTGCTCCTGCAGGCCCAGCCGACCAAGCAGTTCGTGACGAGCGAGCAGGTCGCGGCCACCTGCGTGTTCCTCTGTTCGGATGCCGCAGCGAATATCACCGGTGCAAACTTGTCCATCGATGGCGGCTGGACGGCTGCCTGAACGCAACAAAAAAAGCAATCAAGAGGAGAGCGTGATGAATACCAAGGTCAAGGGAACGACGCACCACGAATTTGCGGATTCCGCGATGGGATACCTCAGCAATGCAATGGTCAATGCCAACGAAGTGAGTGAGCGGATTGCCGCGCTGCACAAGGGCAACCTGGAAGCTGGGGCCGAACTGTCCCGGCTGTCGATCGCGTTCGCCGAACAGTCGGCGAGGCGGGTGCAGGATCTGGGCCGGTCGAACATCGAAATGGCGAACGCCGCTTTCAAGGCTGTTGCCGGGGCGACGACGCCGGGGGATTTCATCTCCGCGCAGTTCGAATTCATGCGCTCGCTCAGCGATGGCTTCGTTTCCGAAGCCGCCCGTTCGAGAGCGGCAGCCGCGCAGTTCTCTGCCGAGGTGCTTGATGCGGTCGCGCATCGGTTTTCAGCGCTGGCCGAGGAAACTTTGACTGGTCTGAACAAATAACTGTTCGAACGAACTGCTGGCGATCGCTTGCGCCGAAGCGCGTTCCGATCGAGATTCTTCTTCACTGATTAACATGACGCGGTCAGGCCGCCGAGCTGCGATGCGGCTCGGCGGCCTTGCACTATTTGTGGCTGGGCGGGCCGCGTCGGGCAAATAACGATAAAAAGAAATTGGTCGGGGAGACAGGATTCGAACCTGCGACATCTTGCTCCCAAAGCAAGCGCGCTACCGGACTGCGCCACTCCCCGACCTGGGGTATCTCTTTCGCCGTGGTGGGCCCGGCAGGACTCGAACCCGCGACCTAGCCGTTATGAGCGGCCAGCTCTAACCAACTGAGCTACAGGCCCATCAGCGAAGCGACGGCGCGCGTTAGCTCGGGTGGGCGGGTTAGGCAAGGGGCGCTTAGGCAAGCGCTGCGGCGTCGATCAGTTCGGCCACCGTGGTTGGCTTGACCCCGCGCTGACCGAGATAAGCGAAGACCTGCCGCCACCAGTCGTACAGCGCATCGAGATCGTCCTCGCTGCGCACGTACGGGGTGTAGCCCGGGGCGAGCGACGGGCTGTGGAACGAGAGCACCAGCACCGGCAATTTCTGATCGATCGCGATGTCGATCCCGCGGATCGCCTCTTCGATCGTAACCCCTTCGGGAGTGAGCGGAATGCGTTCGAGCATGCCCAGGTGCGCCAGCAGCCCGCGCAGCCGCGGCACGCGCCACATCTGCGGATAAAGCCAGGCACCAATTTGCCGGAACAAGCCCCAGTAGACCGTGGTGAGCGGCAGCTCCATCAGTCCGCGCGCGCGGTCGAGCCAATAGGGCCGCACCGGGAACTCGCGAAAATTGGGCCCTCCTTGCGACGAATAGTCGAAGCATGAACGCACCGAGGTATCGATCCCGATCCCGCCGGTCGCGAGGATCTCCGCTGTATTGGGCCCCACGCCGTACCGTCCGGCGCGGTAGATCAGCGGTGGTGCACCATAGTTTTCGGCAATTGCATCACGCAGGTTGCGGAATTTGGCCTGCTCCAGGCTCTGGGGTAAATTGCCGGCGAAGCTGTTGTGCTGATTGACCTCTTCGTCGTGCGGCGGGCTCACCCAGGGGTGCAGCTGAACGCCGATCTCAGCCTTGCCCGCTGCGATTGCCGGGCGGAGGATGTCTGCGGCGGCGGTCGATGTGGCGATCGGGTAATCGACCAGGTAGACCGGGACGACGCCCTGACCTTCACAGAATTCCTGAAACTTGGCGAGCCGGGCAACGGTCAGCACGGTGTGCTCTTCGCGGGCCAGCGGCTTGGTCCAGTCGAACTCTTCCTCGGTATCCACGGTCAGCAGGAAGCGTTGGCCGAAACCTGCGCGAAAGCGCACGAAATCGGGCGGGTCAGGAAGGTCCGTGATCCGCACGTCTGGCAAATTCGCTCACCTTCTCAAACGGTCAGGCAGGTTGCGCTGAGTCCCCGGCGGCTTGCGTATGGCCCCCGTCGGCAAGGGTCAACCCCGGCAGGGTCAGTCGTAACCGGTCGGCTTTGCGGATCAGGTCTCCGCCAGCCGCACGCGCTTCGGCCCGGGCGAGGCGGAGCGCAAAGCCGACCCCGAAAACGCCGGCCGAAATGATCTGCGGGACCGCGCCGACCCCCGCCTCGAACAGCGTGTTGCCGGGCATGGCATTGATCGCAACCGGCAGGGCAAGGTCGAGCCGCACCATGCCGCCCTTGGCCCGCAGCCGCAGCTTGAGCACTTCGAGCGGCGCGCTGGTTCCGGCAACCGTGGCCAGCAGGCGCCAGACGATCCGTTCAAGTTCGAGCCGGTCGAGCCCGACGGGCAGCGGTTGGTCGTCGATCTTGAGGTCAAACCCGCTTGCACGGCTGCTGGTATGCGCGCCAAGCTGGGCAACGGTTGCAGTCACCAGCGCGGCAAGGTCGGTCCGCCCGGCTTCGATTTCCATCGCGCCGCTTTCCAGCCGGGCGAGCCGCTCCAGCTCTTCGAACGCAGACAGCATCCGCGCGGCGTCGCCCGCGATATTTGCGGCCAGCGCGCGGTATTCGTGCGGGGTGGGGCCGAACAGCTGCTGCTGGATCACCTCGGCAAAGCCCTGGATCGCGTTTACTGGCGTGCGCAGTTCGTGCAGCATCTGGCGGATGCGATCGGGCGCGCTGTCAGTGACCGGCGGGTTGGGGATCGACGAAGCCGGGGCGGGGCGCCGCAGTCTGCCGCGATAGCCGATGAACCGCCCGGTGAGCGGTTCGAACCACGGCGCGGCATCGATTTGCCATTCGCCCGATATGGCCGGAGCACCGGTCAGCTGCAGCCGCTCTGCGCTTATCGGTTGGCGCTGGCGCAGCAGGCGCTCGATCGCCTCGCCGCGCTTCAGTTGCATGCCCACCAGCATCGGCGCAACCCCGGCATCGCACCACACGATCCGCAGCTGCGCATCGCTTGCGAAGTCAGCCGCGCGCACTTCTGCAGGCACGCTCAGGACATGGTCTTCGCCCAGCGGCAAGCGCGGCGAATCGCCGGGCGCGGCCTGCTCGACTACGGCTTTGGCACGGCGATAGGCCTCGATCCGGCGGACGATGGCGCCGATGCCCTCATCCCGCTCGAATGCGTCAGCAGCCTCCGCGGCGATGTCGTCGTCATTCGCGAGGACTAGTTGTACCTCTACAGGGGCCAAATTGACTGCCGGCGGCAGACCGCGGTCCATAACGCCCAGTCGCGAGAGGAGGGTGATCACCTCAACCGGCATGTCGCCGCGCTGGCGCAATGCGCTGCGGGAAGTGGGGGCGAGGGCGGGGACCAGGTCGAGCCATTGTTCGCTGCTCAGCTGCGCGCGCGTCAGCGTGACTTCGGCAACCGCGGGATCGCTGGCGCTGAGCAGGGCCACCAGCCGCGGCGAGCGGAGCCGCAAGGCGGGATCGCGCAGCATCGCCACCCGCTCGGCCGGGGCAATGCCGCCGCCGACCTGCGCCAGCCGGTCGTAAGCGGCATCGACCTGATCGCCGTGAGCCTCTGCGGGCAGGGTCCCGAGCAGGTCGAGCAGCTGGCGGAACTGGATCCGGCGCAGCCCGTCTCCATCCGCGCGCATGCGCAGAACGGTGGCGAGGCGGTCGTCGAAATGCATGTCCGTATTCTAATCTCTCGCGCAGGGTGCGCGCGAGGCGGCGTAGCAGACTTGTCCCCAGCCCAAACGGGCCACGAATGGTGCGTTGCAAAGCGGGACAGTTGCGAGCATAAACAATAAAATTAGCTCTTTGGGCTGGCCATCGGGGCAATTGTTACCCAAGAAGCGCATTCTGGTGCGCTTGGCGGCATGAAAGGGTGAATGCATGGCCAATCTCGATTCGATCGACCGCCGCTTGCTGTCCGAACTGCAGGACGAAGGGCGGGTGACCAACGTCGAACTGGCCCAGCGCGTTGGGCTGACCGCACCGCCGTGCCTGCGCCGGGTGCGCGCGCTTGAGGAACTGGGGGTCATCCGCGGCTACCACGCTGATCTCGATTCGTCGAAACTCGGCTTTGCCATCACTGTCTTCGCGATGGTTAGTCTGAAGAGCCAAGCCGAAGAGGCCCTGCGCCAGTTCGAAGAAGCGATGCGCGATCTGCCCGAAGTGCGCGAATGCCACATGCTCAACGGCGAGATCGATTTCATCCTCAAGATCGTCAGCAAGGACCTGCAGAGCTTTCAGGAGTTTCTGACTTCGAAGCTGACGCCTGCGCCGAATGTGGCGAGTGTGAAGACCAGTCTGACGATCCGCACGGCGAAGCAGATGCCCGGGGTGCCGTTGGAGTAGGTCTAAAGAATGGTCCGGCTTCTGGTCCTGA
Organism: Novosphingobium sp.; assembly: GCA_046063275.1. Classification (GTDB taxonomy): domain Bacteria; phylum Pseudomonadota; class Alphaproteobacteria; order Sphingomonadales; family Sphingomonadaceae; genus Novosphingobium. The sequence goes on from JBJTLY010000331.1 coordinate 9,536, forward strand.
GCGCGATGCTTGTCATCGGGGCCATCTTAGGCCCGGTGATTTTTGCGGCGATTGCCGCATCTCTTCCTCCGACCGGAGATTGGGCGCGGGAGAGTCCAGAGGATGTAAGGAACCGTGAAATCGGCCTGATGATGGGCGCTTTGGACGAGCGAGAAAAGCAGTCAAACTACATTACAAGGTACAGCATGCGACCCCCGCCGGATGGCAAGGAATGCGGTTATGATCCAGACAGCGTATTTCACGGAAAGTACGATCAGCTTTTGAAATCCACGGCCGGCAAACAATATGCTGTCTACCGTGGCTATTGGGCTTTGGATCGGTGGAGGTCCGGTCAAATCGATGAGGCTATCGAAGCTGCTATCAGGGATCGCGTGCAGATCAGTAAGTTCGAGGCAGGATTTCTAAGGCGCTGCATCCAGCAAACCTCATTTTCCGGTCTATGCGCTGACCAGGTCGATGCCTTGAGGCAGAAGGCCTACGCGGGAGTCGATCGCAAGATGGCCAAGCGCGAACACAGCACGATGTACGGGCACGAGGACAATGTCGTCTGCGCATTCGTCGACGGCGTGGCTGCACGCAAAGGCTTGCCGCTCGCCAAGCCGTTCGATCAAAGGTACGCCGACGATAACGGTTCGCCGTTCTGAATCCCGAACTGGCTAGTGGCTGCGCTTCGCCAGCCACTCCTCCAACCACTTGATCGTGTAATCCCCGTTGATAAAATCGGGGTCCTTCATCAGCGCCTGATGCAGCGGGATGCTGGTCTTGACTCCGCCGATCACCATCTCCTCAAGCGCACGCTTCAAACGCATGATGCAGCCTTCGCGGGTGCGGCCTTTGACGATCAGCTTGGCGATCATCGAATCGTAATACGGCGGGATTTTGTAGCCGGCGTAGAGCCCGCTATCGACCCGCACGTTCAT
>JBJTLY010000332.1:0-5828 GCA_046063275.1 Novosphingobium sp.
GCTGCTGGTGAGCTGGTTGGTGGCGATTGCGCGCACGGTCACCGCCAGCGTCTGGGTCCCGGCATTGCCGCCCATGCCCGAGACTATCCCCATCAGGTTGGCGAGCAGTGCGTACTTGGCAATCTCGCCGTTGAACAGGCCGACGACTGAGGCCGCAAGCATCGCGGTGGGCAGGTTGATCAGCAACCACAGCAGCCGGGTGCGAACGGTCAAGTGGATCGGCTCGTTGATGTCGCCGTCGCCAGCACCGGACAGGCGCAGCACGTCTTCGCCGGCCTCTTCCTGAATGATGTGGACCACGTCATCGACCGTGATCTGGCCGACCAGCCGCCCATCGGCATCGACCACCGCGGCCGAAATCAGCGCGTATTTCTGGAAGCGCAGCGCGACCTCTTCCTGATCCATGTTGACCGGGATCAGGGTCTGCTCGCGCGCCATCACGTCGGTCAGTGCAATGTGCCGCGGCGCACGCAGGATCCATGACAGCGCGCAGGTGCCGAGCGGATGATGCCGCGCATCGACGATGAACACTTCCCAGAATTCGTTGGCAAGGTCGCGACCTTCGCGGAGAAAGTCGATCAGGTCGCCCACGGTCATGTGCTCGGGCACCGCGACGAAATCGCGGCTCATCAGGCGCCCGGCGGACTCCTCAGGATAGGACAGCGCGGTTTCGATCGCAGCGCGATCTTCGGGCTCCATCTCGGCGAGCACGGCCTGCTGGTCGTCGAGGTCGAGGTCCTCGAGCATCGCCACCGCGTCGTCGGTGTCGAGCTGTTCGGCGATATCGGCGACTTCGCCCGCGGGAAGCGATTCGACCAGCAGTTCACGGACGTGATCGTTGAGTTCGGCGAAGACCTCGCCGCTCATCAGGTCGCTGATCGCTTTCGCCAGCGCCGGGCGCTCGTCCGCCTCGAACAGCTCGAACAGGTCGGCGACGTCAGCCGGGTGCAGCGGTTCGACCAGGTCATAGACCTGCCCGGTTTCGCCCGCGTCCAGCGCGTCCCGAACCCGCCGCACGAAGTCTTTCTTGAGCGTGTTCTCCTCGTCGAGGCGATCATCCATCCGCACCTCGGCGGCGGCAACATCGGCCGCGCCATCGGTCAGGGGAAGGAGTTCCTCGGGAGTCATGCGCGCCGGTCTAGGCCGGTAAAATGCAAAAGCAACCGGGTGCGCGCGGCGGGAGGTGACTTTGTCCCGGCGCACCCTATATCACGCTGCGAAATCTCAGGAGACTTCCACATGGCCGATGAATACCTCACCCTCAACCTCAGCTCTGGCGGTGACGTCAAGATCAAGCTGCGCCCCGATCTGGCTCCCGGCCACGTCGCGCGGATCAAAGAACTGGCCGGCGAAGGTTTCTACGACGGGGTCAAGTTCCACCGCGTAATCCCCGGCTTCATGGCGCAGGGCGGTTGCCCCGACGGCACCGGTATGGGCGGATCCAAGAAGCCCGACCTGCAGGCCGAATTCAACAATGAACCGCACGTGCGTGGGGTATGCTCGATGGCCCGCACCAATGCGCCGCACAGCGCCAACAGCCAGTTTTTCATCTGCTTCGATGATGCAGGCTTTCTCGACCGGCAGTACACCGTGTGGGGCCAGGTGGTCGAAGGCATGGAAAATGTCGACAAGCTGCCCAAGGGCGAACCGCCCCGCGAACCCGGCGTGATCACCAAGGCGACTGTCAGCGAAGGGTAATTCCTCCCCGGCACGGGGAGGGGGACCACCGCAGGTGGTGGAGGGGTACGCGCAGTGATTGCCGCTTCTGAGAGGCAGCGATCACCGCACGCGCCCCTCCACCATGCTGCGCATGGTCCCCCTCCCCTAAAGTGGAGGATTGGCCGCCCGCCTCACCTTGAGCACCTTGACCGGCGGGTCGAGCATCTGCCCCTTCATGAAGCCTTCGCCCTTGGTGGCGGAGCGCGGCGCGTCGAAGATCTTGCGCACCACATCCATCCCCGAAACCACATGCCCGAACGCGGCATAGCCCGCGCGCTTTTCCGGGTCGCTTGAGTTCGGATCGGCGTCGAACGAGGTCAGGTCCGACAGCAGGATCGAGAAATCGGCATTGGCCGTGCCCGGGGCGAGCCGCGCCATCGACAGCGTGCCGGCCTTGTGGCTGATCCCGGTCACATTGGTCGGCTCATGCGCCACCGGCTTCATCAGCCGCGCGGGGAACTGATTGAGCCCGCCCTGCAGCACCCCGTTGGGCTGGGTACCCCAATCGAGATGCATCGCGCGGTAAAAGGTCATCCCGTTGTAGCGTCCGCTATCGACATAGCGCATGAAGTTTTCGACCGTCAGCGGCGCGTGCTTGTGGTCAAGCTCCAGCACGATCGTGCCCTGTTCGGTGACCATCTCGACCACCACAGTATCGCCCAGCGGTGGCGGTGGCGGGGGCGCCTTCTTCGCCTTGGTCGCAGCAGTGAGCGCCAGAAGCGTGGCGGGAAGGGCGGAGAGGACGAATCGGCGTTTCATGGGGGTATGATGCCGCAATGACCGCCGCTTAGCTACAGTCCAGCCCCGGCGATCCAGTCGTGGAAGATCCGCACCGCGCGGATTTCCAGCGCGTGAGGGCGGCAGATGAACCAGTAGGAATAAGGACTTTCGACCTCGACCTCGAACAGCTTGGCAAGGCGGTTATCGTGACTGCGGCGGAAGTGGTCGTCGTGCATGATTGCGACGCCAAGGCCGTTGGCGGCGGCTTCAAGGATGAGCTGGCCCGAATCCATGTGGTCGATCGCCGCAGAGGCGAGGCTCGGCATGCCCAGCGCGCGCTTCCAGGCGACGAAGCTGTCAGGCAGTTCGGTGTGGATCAGGAAGGTCTGCTTGGCGAGCACATCCTCGTTCGGCGTGTCGCCGATCTCGGCCGCCAGAGCCTTCGAAGTGAAGGCATAGACCATGTTGTGGTCGAGCCGCACCGAATGGAACGCCGGATCGGGCTCCTTGGCGAGCACGATCGCGGCGTCGAGCGTATCGCCAACGCGCGCTTCGGGGTGCGCCGCGGTATCGAAATCGATGTGCAGCCGCGGGTGGGCCTTGCGCAGCTCGGGCAAGCGCGGGAACAGCCGTTGAGTGCCGAACAGCGGCAGCACGCCGAGATGCAGGCGCAGCACCTTTGAATCCTCGACCTGGCCTTCCACTGCGGCGGCAAGCTCATCGAAGCGCAGGCTGACCGCATCGTAGAAGGCCTGGCCTTCATCGGTCAGCTTCATCGCCTGGTGCTGGCGGGTGAATAGCCGTTTGCCGATGAATTCCTCGAGCGCGGCGACGCGGCGTGACAGCGCCGAGGGACTGAGGCCTAGCTCGTCGGCAGCCGCGCGCGCCGAGCCGAGCCGGACGATCCGGACGAAAGCTTCGATGGCGCGGAGGGGGGGAAGGCGGCGGATCGCCAAGCGGCTATTCCTCGCTCTCGCTCGGCGGTGGCGGGTGCAGGCGCAGGCGGGTGACGCGTTTTTCGTCACCGGCGATGACTTCGAGCTTCCACCCGCTGTCATGGTGCAGCATTGCCCCGGGGCTGGGCACGGCTTCGGCGATCATGAAGGCGAGCCCGCCCAGCGTATCGACATCTCCGTCGGTCTCACCCAGCCGCGGATCGATCAGCGCGCCGACTTCGTCAAGCTCAGCGCGGGCATCGGCTTCCCACATCCCGCCGTCGAGCGGGACCAGCAAGGCCTCGGGCGCGTCATCGTGCTCGTCCTCGATCTCGCCGGTTATCTCCTCGACCAGGTCCTCGAAGGTGATGATCCCGTCGGTGCCCGAATATTCATCGACCACCACCGCGAGATGGACCCGGCTGGCGCGCATGTCGTTGAGCACGTCGAGCGCGTTGCGCGCCTGCGGCACGAACAGCGGCTGGCGCAGCAGCGTGGTCCAGTCCTTGGGCACCTTGCCGCCCGCGAGGAACGGAAAGACGTCCTTGATCAGCACCATGCCGATGATCTCGTCGAGCGTTTCGCCGTAAACCGGCAGGCGCGAATGGCCGTGTTCGGCGAACGAGGCAACGACGTCTTCCCAGCTCGCACTGGCGGGAATCGCGATGATCTCGCCGCGCGGGATCGCCACGTCGTCGGCGTCGTGCTCGCTGAAATGCAACAGATTGCGCAGCATCTGGCGCTCGAGCGGAGAGAGGTCGCCATCGGCGTCGCCATCCGCGCCGCCGTCTTCCTCGTGCTCGTCGATCGCTTCTTCAAGCTGCGCGCGGAGCGACTGGTCGGCCTCGCCCAGCGACAAGGCGCGGCGCAGCATCCGGCTCAGCCAGCTTCTACTATCGCCATCTCCGGAAGTGCCCTCAGCCATCGTGGTCGCCATATGGGTCGGCGATTGCAAGAAGCGCAAGTGCCTTTATTTCGAGTTCTTCCATTTCGCGCGCATCTTCGGCCGAGGTTTCGTGATCGTAGCCGGCCAAGTGGAGCAGGCCGTGGATCAGCAGGTGGGTAAGGTGGTGTTCCAGGCTGATCTGCTTTTCCGCTGCTTCGCGCTCGCAGGTCTCAAGCGCGATTGCGATATCGCCCAGCATTTCCGGCCCGCCCTTGTCGGTGAGAGCCAGCAGGTCCGCGCGCTCCAGCATCGGGAATGAGAGTACGTTGGTCGGCTTGTCCTTCGCGCGCCATTCGCGGTTCAGGGTTTGCACCTCGGCGTCGTCGGCGAAGAGCAGGCTGACTGAGAGTCGCGGATTGGCGAGTTCCGGGGAAATCTGCGCAGTGACCTCCGCCGCCTGTTCAGCAAGATCGGCCCAGTCTGTCTGCGTGGGCCACAGCGCTTCAATGGAGATATCTAGGTTCACTCGGCGGAACTCGCAGGCCGAACCGATTCAGTCAAAGGTTTCAAGCTCGCGCCTCTTTTCTGCAAGAGCGCGGCGACCTCGGAGTCCGCCCCGGATCATTGCAGCGACCAGTGCGAATGGAATTGCATAGAGGCCGAGCGTCACAATCAGTGACAGAACGGCAATGAGTAGCGTCAACCGTCCTTGCCCTCGTAAGCCTCGACAATCCGCCCGACGATCGGGTGCCGGACCACATCACTCACGGTGAACCGCGTCACCGCGATGCCTTCCACGCCTTCCAGCCGCCCCACCGCGTCGTTAAGCCCGCTCATCGGCGGGCCGCCGGGGATGTCGACTTGCTTGGGATCGCCGCAGACCACCATGCGGCTGTTCTGGCCGAAGCGGGTGAGAAACATCTTCATCTGCTCACGCGTGGTATTCTGCGCCTCGTCGAGGATGATGAAGCTGTCCGCCAGCGTGCGGCCGCGCATGAAGGCGATCGGGGCGATCTCGATCTCGCCCGAGGCGAGCCGCCGTTCGACCTGTTCGGGCGGCATGCAATCGTAGAGCGCGTCGTAAAGCGGGCGCAGGTACGGATCGACCTTTTCCTTCATGTCGCCGGGCAGGAAGCCGAGCCGTTCGCCCGCTTCCACCGCCGGGCGGCTGAGGATCAGGCGCTGAACGCTGCCGGTAATCAGCTGGCTCACCGCCTGCGCCACCGCGACATAGGTCTTGCCGGTGCCCGCCGGACCGAGCGCAAAGATCACGTCCCTGCTGGCGAGCGCCTTCATGTATTCGATCTGTGTCGCGCTGCGCGGGACGATCGTCTTCTTGCGGGTGCGGATTACAACGCCGGGTTCGACCGCGTCGCCAGAGACGATGCCTTCAAGTGTGGGTTCAGCGGACATGGCAATCAAGGAATCCACGACCCCGGCATCAAGTTCCTGCCCGGCCATCAACCGCTGGTGCATGCCTTTGAGAACATCGCGTGCTCGGGCGACCGGTTCTTCGGGGCCTTCGATCTGAACCCGGTTGCCGCGCGCAGCAATATAGACCCCAAGCC
>JBJTLY010000333.1:0-21543 GCA_046063275.1 Novosphingobium sp.
ATCGTTCCGCAGTTGCACACAGGATTCGGCGAATTGGGGGATTTTAGCGACAAAGGAGCAAGTTACGCGTGCTGCGCTGCAGCATTTTGCGGTGTGGGAGAGGTGGATGGGGTGCGACTCGGCAGAATTCCTCCCCGTCCCGGGGAGGGGAACCATCTCCGTTCATCCTGAGCCCGTCGAAGGAAGGATGGTGGAGTGCATAGCCTAGTCAAATTTGCTTTCCATAAGTGCTAGCAATGGACGGAGCCAGCGCTGTCAGGATTCGTCAGGTTCGGAGATATCAATATCGTTGTCCGTCGGCTCATCTTCCGACCGCTCTTCAACTGCGGCTTCTCCGCCCAACGCTTCGAAGCGCGACCGAGCCAAATAGGCCATGCGGTCGGCCTGGGTAGCCAACGCACGTCGCAATCCAACCTGCACGTCTCGCCCTGCAATGATCTGCGTCAGTCGCGCGATGGTCTGGGCGCGGCGGGCAATTCTTATATCAGGATGAGAACGAAGGACGCGGACCGCATCCGGTACAATCACGCCTTCTATTCCCAGCGGTATCTCACACGCGGCAGTTTCAGGTGGATCTTTCTCGTTGAGAATGCGCTTAAACCTGCTTTCTGCTACAAGCTTTAAAAAGACTGCGCGCTCAAGTGCATTAAGGTGGTTTGCTGCAGCCCGAGCGGAGTCGACCTTCTTGGGATCACCCTTCACCTCTTGATACTCTGGCAGCGGCCAAACCTTGACCTTCATGACCTCGAACGGGTCAAGAACGGCCATCGCTACCGCATCGGTCCGTTGATTAGTCAGGTGCCTCCCAATTCTGCTGCCCAAGCTTTCACGCGTTTGACCAACATAGATCGGTTCATCATCGTAATCGAAAAATGCGTAAACTCCCCACTTGACCGCACCAACTGTGATCGATTTGCCAGCTTTCGTCACAGGCGCGTTTTCTGCAAACTGTGAAAGGCGCTGCTCGACAAATCCTCGCAGGCCTGCACGAAGATCAACGGTCTCTTGAGGAGGTTTGGTAGTCCCGAGAGAGCTAGCTTCCTTCTTATGCCGCGACATGAGCAGCACTGTTCAAAGCTAATGTCGGTTCCAGTAAGTGCGCTGCGAGCCAGCGAACAACGGGCACAGCAACACCATCTCCAGTCAAATGATAGGCATCGTTGTAGCGCGCAGGAAGAACAAAATCATCACCGAGCCCCATCAATCGTGCCGTTTCTCTTGCAGAAATCAGGCGCGTTCGAACTTTGCCATTCACAGCAACCAAGATGCTCTGCCGGCTCGATCCACCCCCTGGAGTTCTTAGGCAGCCGGCTAAATCAAAGCGTACCTCCGCGCGCTGTACCTTTTTCCCAGCCTCAATTCGAGTGCGCTTGTAGATGGCACCGAATGCAGGGGACTTATTGTTGATCACGAGTTCGACTTTGGCTCGATTGACCGGTGACATCATCGACAGCAAACGTCCGGTCTCTGCCTCAGTGTGCCAAGATACGTCCGTTGGACAATCTTCCACAATGTCGCTTAGCGCCGAGTTCCGCACCGCTGGGACCGGAGGAGTAAACCAATACCAGCGTGCACGACTTGATTCCGGCAGACTGGCCTGCGCTTCTCGTAGTCGACGAGGGTGCCAATAATCGACTGCATATGGAGACTGAATTCTACCAGGCATGGGATAGCGATCATCCAGAGCCACGATAAAGAGGCGAGGCCGCGATTGAGGCAAAAAATCCTTCGCGTCAGCGACTATCGCACCAATTTTATAGCCGGCGGAACCCGCAATGCGGCAAAGGGTCTCAAAGTCCGCGCCGCCATGCGAAGTCAGAAGCCCGCAAACGTTCTCCAACACGATCGCGCGCGGCTTGCGACCGTCATCGATCAATCTTTCGACTACCCGCCAGAACGGCCAGAACGCACCAGATCGCCCGCCGTTCAGCCCGGCACCATTACCCGCAAGGGACAAATCCTGGCACGGAAACGAAGCCCACACCAAATCGGCGCAACCCGGCAAATGCTCCACGCGCACATTAGCAACGTCGCCGCACCACATCTCTCGGTCGCCCCAGTTAGCGCGGTATGCATCGGCTTTTTTGGAATCGAAATCGTTAGCGAAAAGACATTGCCAGTCGGGCCCTAAACCCGCCCGCGCCATCCCGCCGCCCGCGAAAAATTCATAGAATGTGAAACGAGCCATACTTCTAACTCTGACTAGCTTGCGCACTGAAGGACAGACCGACGCGTAACTCTTACCCAGCTCTTTGCCTAACCTGCACCACTGTGCCTGATCGGCAATTCGCGTTCAAGAACAAATATGAAACAAATGTGCTGCGGTGCCCTGTAACCCGCCTGTCCCCATTTTCCTACATCGCCGCCGCCTGCTACCCTCCGCCGCGTGACCCACCCGCACTCGCCACGCCCCGCGCTCCGACGCGCCACCTCCGCGTCGCCGCTGCGCGCACGCTCGTCGGCTGCTTGCGACCTACGCATTTTTCTTTGCCCTGGACTGTGGTCCAGGCGGTCCAGGCGTTCTCTGCGTGCGACCAGGCGAGCCGCATCGGATCGCGTTCTTGGAGTCACCTTTTGTAACCTTCCGCGCTGGGCGGGGGCGTATTTGCTCTGGTGGACCCCCTCAGCCGCCCAGCCAGGCCAGCAAGGCCACGCTGCCGACCGCGATCGGCACTCCGTAGGGAAATTTGCCGGCTTCGCTGGCAGCGGCCTTGGAAATCCTGATCCCCAACAGTCGCCGGGAGGCAAACCAGACGAGGAACAGGACCAGCCCGCTCAGCGACACGTTAAGCAGCAGCGCGCCGGCCAGGCGCAGCGGAAACCACAGGGCTACCGCGGCGTAGTATTTGGCATCGCCGCCGCCGATCGCCCCCGCCGCGAACAGCGCGATCCCGACGACCAGCGCAGCGAGGCCATGCAACAGGCCGCTCCCGGCCAGCGCTGCCCCGCCGCTTGCGAAAGCAAACAGCACGCCCAGCGCGGCGACGATCAGGCAGAGCAGATTGGATAGCCGGCGCCAGCGGACGTCCGACCAGATTGCATAGCAGCTCGTGCAGGCTAGCGCAGCGAGCGCTACGAAATGGAGGTTCATTTGTTGCGGCTAGCCACCGTCTGCGCTGCAGGTTCGAAGGCCGGGGCGGTTTGGGCACTGGCCTGCGATATCGACACCGTCTTGCGCTTCCCCGGTGGCGCCGGAACTGGCGCGCTGGCTGCAGCTGCTTCGGCCGCAGCTGTTGTGGGGGCAGGCGCAATTGCGGCGTGGCGCCGGGCGGCCTTGGATCGGCTCGATACCTGCGGAAGGTGAGGCGAGGCGCAGGCGGCGGCGCGGCGGTTCGCTACGCAGTTGGCCTCTGCCCGGCGGCTGGCGGGCGGCTCGACACTGTTCGGCTGGGTGGTGACCAGGCTGAACTCGCGGTTGCCCTGGCGCACCAGGTGAACCGCAGCGCCGCGTTCTGTCGCCCGGCTGTCCGCCTGTGGAATCGTCGGGCGATCGGGCATCGGGGTCTGCGCGGCAACTTGCTCCGCCGGATAGAACGGCCGGCTCATTTCCTGCAAATTGAAGCCGGGCGAGTCCATCAGCATCGCCAGGTTGCGGGAATAGGTCGGATTGTCCGGGGCGGACATCCGGGCTTTGCTGAAGAACCGGAAGGCCAGATCGTCACGCCCAAGCCGCGAATAGGCGACCCCGAGGCCATTATAGGCGGCGGCAGGGTCTTCGCCGCGCGCCAAGGCCATGTTGAAGTCTTCGATCGCCAGTCCGAAGCGATTGGCGGCAAGGTTCTGGCGGCCGGACTGCAGCCGGCCTGCGTCCTGTTGGGCGTCCTGTTCGGCTGCTGCCGACGCCATCGCCGGTTGTTCCGATGCGGCAGAGGCGTGTTGCAAACCAAGGAGCTTGCAGCCGGATAAGACAACTGCCCCGGTAATGACGGCTGTGAGCCGAATTGCGTTGCGCATACTACCCTCCTAACATTGGAATGAGATCCTTCATGACCCTGATCACCGCTGGCAGCATCAAGGTGCCGATCATGACGGGCAACATGCAGGTGACCAGCGGAATCGAGATGAGGACCGGCAACCGATGCGCCTTTTCCTCAGCCCGCATCCTGCGCCGTTCCCGCATCTCGGTCGCGTAGACCCGCAGCGTTGTCGCGATGCTGGTGCCGAGTTTGTCGGACTGAATCAGCAGGGTTGAGAAGGCACGGATTTCATCGACGCGGGATTCGCTCGCCATCTTGCGCAGAGCCTCCTCGCGGCTGGCTCCTGCCCGCAGCCGCAGGGTTGTCTTCGCTAGCAGCTGGGCCACCATCTTGTGCGAATTGATCATCTCGCGGGCGACGCGGTCAAGCGCAGCCTCCAGCCCCAGGCCTGCTTCGACGCAGACGAGCATGAGATCAAGGCAATCGGGGAATTCGTTGACGAGCGTTTCGCTGTGGCGCGAAGCCTTGGCGGACAGGAACAATGCAGGTGCGAACAGCCCGAAAAGTGCGGCAAGCGTGCCAACGATGTAGACCTGCATGAAAGACATCGGCTTACCCATAAGCAGCGCAGTACCGATGATGAACAGGGGAAAGACGATTACCAGTGCCAACCTGAGCAGATTGTACAGCCGCGGAGCGATTGGACTTTCAAACCCTGCTGCAACCAATTTCTCCCGCAGCTGATCGCCCTTGGTGTCAGCCAGGCTCAGGCCCGCTCGCTCGATGCGATCGAGCATGCGGACCCAGGCTGTGTCGTTCCTGCCGGTCAAGGTTTCTGCGGCGGTGGCTGCCGGTTTATGTCCCGAGATTTCGCGCAGTTCGGTTCGGATGGCCAGACGCCGCGAGGCCAGGGCAATCCCTGCCCACGCCATGATCACCACCAGGGCGAAGACACCGAACAAGGTCGCGATGCGGATCGACGGGGTCGAGGCGATCAGATCGAGCATGGTTCAGACCTTCAAATCCACCATCCGGCGGATGGTGATGACGCCGATGGCATAGAGTACCATCAACCCGCTGAAGCCGATGACAAAAGAAGGATCGCCCGAAACGTCGAGGTAGAAGGCGGGGTTGACGGCGAACATGCTCAAAAAGGTCAGGGCGGGCAGAATGGTCAGCATCAGGCCGCTCATCCGGCCTTCTGAGCTCAGCGCGCGGACCTTCATGTACATGCTCGCGCGGTCACGGATCACGCCCGAAAGGTTGCTGAGAATTTCAGCCAGGTTGCCGCCGGTCTCGGCCTGAAGCGAAAGCGAAACCACGAACATGCGCATGTCTTCGAGATCCCAGCGATCGGCCATGCGCATCAACGCATCGTTGAGATTGGCGCCATAGGCAACCTCATCGCTGACCATGCCAAATTCGCTGCCGAGCGGGTCTTCCATTTCATTGGTTAGCAGCTCGATCGCGGAGGCGACCGGATGACCGGCCCGAAGCGCCCGGGTGAATATGTCGATAGCGACGGGAAACTGTGCCTCGATCTTCTTATAGCGCTTTTCGGCGAGTCGACTGATCCACATTATCGGCAGCGCAAATGTCGCAGTGGCAGCGATTCCGGCGATGAGTTCGATCGTTCCGATCGTGATGCGAAACTTGGATGCCCACGCCAGAAACAGGAGCAGCCCGGTCAGGGAGACAAGGGCAATGAAGCAAGTGACCAGGATGCTGCGCGGCTCAAACCGTACTGCTGACATCCGCACCGAGCGCTGGAAACGGTAATAGATCCTGCGCACCGGTCCAGCGTTGGGCGGCAGGAAATCCGGAACGCTTTTGCGCAACGCCGCGGAAACGGCATCGGCCGAAAGTCCGCTTCGCAGCAGCTGCAGACGCTTGTTGACTGCGCGCGTTTCGGACCGGCGATTGAGCCAGCCGCTGAGCACAACCTGCGAGAAGATAAGGATCGACGCAAAGACCGCAATCAGCGCGAACAGGCGAACGAGCAACGGAGTCATTGGTGGAACTTCGTGCCTGGGTGAAACAGATCGGCTGAAAGATGAATTCCATGACTTTCAAGCATCGAAGAGAATTTCGGCCTGATGCCGGTGGCCTCGAAATGCCCGAGGACATTTCCTGCTTCGTCGCGCCCGGTCATCTTGAAGCGCCAGATTTCCTGCATGGTGATCGTGTCGCCTTCCATGCCGGTGAGTTCGGACAGACTGAGCAACTTGCGCTTGCCGTCGCTCAATCGACCGATCTGGATGACGATATTGACTGCCGACGCGATCTGGCCGCGGGCTGAGCGTGGGGCGATGTCGATCCCGCTCATCCCGATCATCTGCTCGATCCGGGATAGTGCATCGCGCGGAGTGTTGGCGTGCACCGTGGTCATCGAACCGTCGTGACCGGTGTTCATCGCCTGCAGCATGTCGAAGGCTTCACCCGAACGGCATTCCCCAAGGATAATTCGATCGGGGCGCATGCGCAGCGCGTTCTTTACAAGGTCGCGCTGGTTGACCTCTCCAGTGCCCTCGATGTTGGCGGGTCGCGTTTCAAGCCGGGCGACGTGTTCCTGTTGCAGCTGGAGTTCGGCTGAATCCTCGATCGTCACGATCCGCTCGCGCTCGTCGATGTACGATGAAAGCGCATTGAGCATGGTCGTCTTGCCCGAGCCGGTACCGCCCGAAATGATGACGTTGAGCCTCGCCTTGACCACCGCCTTGAGAATTTCGGCGACGGGAGCGGGAATGCTGCCAATCTCGATCATGCGTGCCATGCTGATCGGGATTTTCGCGAACTTGCGGATCGAGAGCAGCGAACCGTCGATCGCGAGCGGCGCGACGATGGCGTTGACACGCGAACCATCGCTGAGACGCGCATCGACAAATGGCGAAGATTCATCCACCCGGCGCCCCACGGCGCTGACGATTTTCTGGATGATGCGCAGCAAATGCCGCTCGTCCTGGAACTCGGTGGGCACCTTCTCGAGCAGACCGCGGCGCTCGACGAATACGGTCTTGGGACCATTCACAAGAATGTCCGTGATCGTCTCGTCCTGCAGCAGCGGCTCGAGCGGGCCCAATCCGAGCAATTCATCCAGAACATCATCGACCAGGTCGGAACGTTCGGAGCGATTGAGCGCCACCCCATCGGCTTCGAGCAATTCGCCGACGACGAGGGCGATCTCCTTCTGGATTTGCTCGCGCGGCAGCTTGTCGAGCAGCGACAGGTTCAGCCGTTCGAGCAGTTGCTTGTGAACCCTGACCTTCAGCGCGAGCGACTGCGATGATCGTTGCGGGGATATCGCAACGCTTGGGACGAGCTCGTTGACGAGCGGCTCGGCTTCTGCGGCCTGGTCGATCGGCTCAACCGGCCTTTTGATCTGCCAGCTCATCGGCCCGACCCGGTTGGCCAGCGGTGCGCGATCGAGTCAGTGATTTTCTGGACGTCAGTAAAGAACCGGCTCTTGCGTTGAATCGCATTGACCAGCAGTCCCTGTTGCTGGGCTGAGCTCACAGTCGGATCATCGAGCGCCACGTTGCCGATCACTTCGCGGGCCAGCGTTGCGTGGATATCATCGACATCAATTGTCTTGAACAGGCGCCGTTGCATCCGGTTGACGACCACCAAGGTACGGGAGCGATCGATACCGACATTGTCGAACAATTCGAGCCGGCGCTTCGCCTGCCGCAAACTGTTGAGCGACAATTCGGTGACCATCAGGATGGCATCGGCGGCTGAAAGTGCCGAAAGGGTCCAGTTGGTCCAGTTCGAGGGAAGATCGATTATGACGTAGTCGTAAGTTCGGCGCAGAATCGCCAACACTTTGAGCAATTGGTCAATGTCGACCGATTCAAGCGGCGGAATAGCCTCGGGCGCCGCAAAGACCGAGACATTGCTATCAACCTGCCGTGAGATCGAGCGCAGCAATTCTTCATCCAGCCGTTCGGCGGCATCTAGCAAATCCTGAATCGAGCCCTTGCCTTCGGCTGACATGAAGTCCGCTATGGCCCCGAATTGCAGATCGAGATCGACGATCGCGACACCGCGACCGCTGCTTGAGGCACGGCCGAGCTCAGCGGCCAGGTGGGTTGCGATCGACGTGGCGCCGCAGCCGCTGATCGACTGGGCTACTGCAATCAGCGGAGCCAGCACGACCGGTTTGTGGGTTTCCTGGCTTTCCTGGCTCAATGTGGAAACCGCCGCTTCGAAAACCTCTTCGAACACGAATGGCAGCGATACGACATCAAGCACGCCTTGGCGGACCAGCGTCCGCACCAATGCCACAGACGCATTGGGTATCGCCGCGATCACCGCCAGATCAGGCCGAACCTCCTTGATCGCCGCCAACCGGTCCATCGACTTGCGGCTGGCCGGATCGATTTCCAACACAACCAATGAGCAGTTGTTGATGGCGTCAACGGGAATGGGATCGGTTTCATGGCAGCCGAGGATGGAAATTCCAGGGAAGATCGATGGGTCAGAAGTCCAGTCGATGCCGTCGGCATAATGGGGCGACGCGACAATCAGCACGTCTTCGCACATGCGCACTCCGGCATTCCTTCCGTTGAAATCAATTTGATCGAACCGGCCCATATGTTCCTCAGTTGCCCTGCGTGCCTTTGCCGTCTTCCATCGGCAGCGAGCGGATAATGTTAGGGAGAGACAGTTGCGCTCCGAATAACAGCCCGGTCATCGGGCGGGTTGAAACGTTGATCAGCTTGATCCCAACGATTGGTTGAATCGACATTCCGTTGGGATCCCCTGCGAAACCCAGCCCTGATCCGGTGTATTCGATTTCGATATTTTCGTTCTTCACCCAAGGGGCGAAGGCCCTGATCCGCTTGGCGACATTGGCGAAAGCATTGGCATCGCGAGTTGTCCCCGGACAAGGCGCGGCATCGCAGCGGCAACTGGCCGAACCGCAGGTCAGTCGGCCGAGCGCTGCTGCACAGATCGTGTCGCCCGCAGTCAGCGGGTTGGGCGTGCAGTGCGTATCTCCGACATATGTCGCAGTGTTAAGGTCGGACGACACCGAGTTGGTCACAACCGCATAACGCAGGCCCATCTGCGCGGCTTTCTCGGTCTGGTTGAAGCGCCACGCGTAGAACCCGCTGTCGAACAGGCCGAGCAGGAACAGGATAACCAGCGGCGTGACCAGCGCAAACTCGACTGCCGAAGCGCCGCGCGTGTCGTGAAGGAAGCGCCGGCCGATCATATGCCGATCACCGGCGCGTTGGAGGCCGCGCTAAGCTTTGCGGTCGAACGGATGATGCCGAGCGCCCCCATCAGCGAAGGATAGGTCAGATTGCTGCTGGCCACCGTAACGGTCGCGCCCTGCCCACCCAGCGTAGTGTAGATGCCCGAGGAAAGGAACGTCCCGCAGTGGAAATTCACCGAGACCTTGGCAGCGGTCCATCCTGGAACGACCGGCGCTGCGTTTGCGTCGAGCTTGCCTGTGCGGGTGACGTTCTTGATATCGGTGATGGTCTGCGCGGGAATGCCGCCGCTGCTTGGACAGACCGTGGACATAGGCAGCCGTGCAGCATAGCGCGCGCCGGCGCGGACCCCTTCGAGCGCCTTGTGCTCGGTCCAGAAATAATGGCCGGCCTCAAGCCCGCCGAACATGAGCGCCATGAGGATAGGCATGACAAGCGCCATTTCGACCGCTGCGGAACCGCGCGTATCGCCGAGGAACCGGTGCACGATCATTGCAGCAGCACCGCTCTTTGCCTGCCATAGTACTGGAACGCGTTGCCACCGTCGGGCTTGGTCGCGGGGCCGATGATTTCGCCGTAAATCTCTGAGTTGCTGGTTACGGGCGAGCTCCGGTTCCACGATGGCTCGGTCAGGAACACGTCCATCCACTTGTTGATCGGCACGTCGCCGGAACCGTTCTTGACGGCGGAGCAGTTGCCGACGGCGACCGTAAGCACCCGTCTATCCTTGGCGGTGGCGCGGTAGGTGCCTTTGATCGGCGAAGGATAGGAACAGTAATTGGTCCAGGTCGCAACATAGCCGCAGTTCGCATCGTTCTTGCCGCACGCCGCGTTGCCGTTCCCGTTGAGTTTGTAAGGCCCGGCCCAGCTAGCGGTGTCTGTGCTATTCGCGATCGACGGCAGCAGGCCCAGCCCGGGGTTGTCGCGCTCCCATTTGTAGATGTCCCAGCGGTGCGTATAGCCTGCCGGCACGGCGGGGTGGGCATTGTAGTACGCGGTAACGTCCCACACCCCGTTACCGATCGTGCCCACCGAAATGCCGTTGTCGCGCGGGAAACCGATAACCTGGTTGGCTGGCACCGATGCGGCGGGGACCAGGCTCCAGTCGGTATCGGCAGTCAGCGTTGCGCCCGATGGCGCCGCAGAGCCGCAAGCAGGTCGCGCAGGCGCGGAGGCGGGCGAAGGATACTGCTGCGGCGTCCCGATCGGAGGGCCGGAGATCTTGGTCGAATATACGTAGACCTCTTTGATCACCACATCCTTGCGGGTGTTGCGCGCCGGGCACTTGTCTCCATTCGCACCGCAGTCGTTAAGCGGGGTCAGAGGATTGGCATAGATGTCGAACCGGGTGTTGAGATAGTCGGTAGCGTTGTTGATATTGCCCGACTGCGGCGTGATTGCGGTCGCAGAGTTGCACAGGTCTGCGGCGCTGTTGCTGCCAAGCAGATCCTTGACAGTATTTGCGCCGTTGGCGCCGGGATACTTGGTGTAGCCGAATACGCCAGGCAGCGCCGTATTGTCGAGTGGTCCGAGCTTGAGCAGCAAGCCCTTGCCGATATCGGCAGCGGTCGGGAAGTCCGGATTGTTGGAGGGCCCGCAGATCAGCAGCGGCGGTAATTTGCAGGTGCCGCCCTGCAAGCTGGCGGCGGCGCTCGCCTGCATGTCGCCCGAATTGAACGCGCCGACAATCGGGGTGAAAGCAAAGAAGGCCTTGCGTGCGCCCACCGTGACACGCACAACCGTGGCTTCGGCATCGGTTGTGGCTTCGTCGCCATAAGTGTCTGTCGCTGCATCGAACGTTTTGTAGAATGTGAACGTCATCGTCGACGCTTTGATCACCGATCCGTTGCCATCGTTCGACATCACCGTACGGTTGGCGACATCCGAGGTGGTGCTACCGAAATAGTCTTGCACCGCCTTCTGGGCGTTTGCTCTCGCCCCCGCCCGCCCATCGAGTTGCGAGGCCGCTGCCAGCGCGGCTTCGTCGGCGGCGCTCTGCAGCTCGGTATCCATCGCCATCATGCGCGAGTAATCGTATCCGACGCCGGCTATGCCGACGAGTGCGGTGAGCGCGAGCGAGTAGGTAACCGCTACCGCGCCGCGTTGGTCATGCCAGAATTGTTTGATCGGCCTGGGCATTTCTGATCCTGGCTCAATTATTTTGTGCTTGAACCGCTACCCGAGCTGGACGTCTGGGTGCGCTCGGGCTTCTTGATGTTATCGGCGCGTAGCCGGGCCAATGCCCCGGCCACTTGGGTGCCTGTGGTCATCGCAGGCGCGTCATATTCCGGTTTCGGATCAATAATCTGCGCGGCCATGGTTTGGCGGTTCGCCTCGCCAAAGTTGTCGATCGCTGCAGCGTGTACGCCATGGTCGGTCGCGGCGCAGCCGGCAACCAACACCGTCATGGTGATTGCCATGGCAAGTTGTCGAGGCTCAATAGCCATATTGCGGCTCCGTGGTTGGCTTGGTGCCTGATGACGCCTGCGGTTTGGTGCCTGTATTTTGCGCAGCCGCGCCGGGGTTCGGCTCAGTCGGCGGCACTACCGGCGGAAGCGGCTGCGGTTTATAGGGATTGCCCATAATCAACGTGTCGACGGCCGTAGGATCCTTGACCCGGTCGGTCGGCAGCCGCACCTGCTCGGGATGGATCGGTGCCACCAGGTGCGGGGTGATCACGATCAGCAGCTCGGTTTCACCCTTCTTGAACTTGGTCGAACGGAACAACGTGCCGATGATCGGAATGCTCCCCAGCAGCGGAATCTGCTGGATCGTGGTCTGAAAATCGGTCGAGAGCAGACCGGCAATCGCGAAGCTCTCCCCGTCGCGGAGCTGCACGGTCGTGCTGGCTCGCCGCGTGCGCAGACCGGGTATCGAGATGTTGCCCACCGTATACGACGCCGCAGGGTCGATCGCGCTGACTTCGGGTTCGACCAGCAGGTTGATCGTCCGGTCACCCAGAACGGTCGGAGTGAAGCCCAGGCTAACCCCGAACTGCTTGAATTCGACCGTTACTGCGGTGCCATTGCCGCCCGAGCCGCTTTGCGCAACCGGGATCGGAAACTCTCCGCCAGCGAGGAACGAGGCTCGTTCGCCCGAAAGCGCCACCAGGGTGGGCTGCGCCAAGGTTTTGGCCAGCCCTTTGGTTTCCAGCGTGTTGATGATGCTCTGGATGCCGAATCCGCCAAGCGAAAAACTGCCTTTGAGGACACCGAACTGGCCCGTAATCGAACTGATCTGAGCGAGAGGATTCCCGCCAGGACCGGGCACGATCTGGGCCCCGCCACCGATCGCACCATCAACCGAACCGCTCGAGTTATTGAAGAACCCGCCAACGCCCAGTTCCGCCGTGCTGCCGCGATTGACTTCCGCAAAGCGGACTTCGAGCATGACTTGCTGGCTCGATCCGACCGAGATCAGGTTGATCACCTTGTCGCCGGCATAGGCCTTGGCCAGCTGCATTGCCCGATCGACTTCCAGCGGGTCGTTGACGACGCCGGTCAGCACGATCGATTCGTTGGAAATGCGCGCTTCGATCTGCGAATTCGGCAGGATCTGATTGAACTGCGATTCAAGAGCCTCGACATCCGGGCCGACCGCAACATCCATCACCGCGATGACACGGCCCGCGTTGTCGTAAAGCGTCAGGCTGGTGGTACCCATCTTCTTGCCGAGAACGTATATGGAGCGATCGGTAATCGGCAGAATGTCGGCGATCTCATCATTGCCGATCATTGCTTTGGCAATGGCGCGATCGGCTTTGACGACCTCGCTCATGTTGATCGGTACTTCCAGCGTGCCAGCGTGAACGCTCATTGCAGACTGGGCTCGAGGTGCGACCTGCGCACAAACCGGCATCGGCGCGAGCGCTAGCCATAATGCCGTGCATGCTGCGAAGGCTGAGCGCCGCAAAGTGTGATCAATTGCCACGGAGCAATCCTTCTTCGGAAGTGCGAACGCCGCGTACCACTGTCATCCTGGGACCAGTGATTTGCGGCATAATCGGCGTCGTCTGGCCGCTTGGTACGGAAAGTACCGGTGCGGCGGCCATGCGCGGAACGGTTCGGCGATAGGGAATTCCGACTGCTGATTGCACGTAGACAGGCCCACCGCCGAGCGAGCGGCTGCTCAGAGTGGGGTGCCCGCCGACGGCCGGATCGCCCACGTTGCGAAGTGCCAGCGTCATGACGCCCATCTGGGTTGAAAGTGCAAGCTTCTGCGCGCCGATCGTATCGACTTGCAGCGTCGCTGTCTTGCCCACGACCGGATCGGTCTTGGTGTCGTCGAGAACCTGGTCGATCCCGAGCACAGGCACCGCCTCAAGCACGATCGTCGAAATCTTTTCGGTGCTGCTACCGCCGGTCGCGGTGGGCAGCGGGCGGGTCAACAGCACGTCGACCACATCTCCCGGCCGCACGAACCCGGCAACACCGGCTACATCGGAGATCGGAATGGAATAGGCCAGCAATCCGGCTGGCAGCTGTGCAGAAAGCGTCGCACGGCCATTTGTGCCGGACACTTTGGAGGCCAGCAAAGGCTCCCCGGCCACGATCGGGCGCAATGCCACCCGGTTGTTCACGGCGTTCTCCACGGAAGTGAAGGCACCATCGGGAACCGATTCCGCCGGCCAGTTGACCAGACGCACATTTTGCGGCGACAGCGCAGTGCCAAAGGCCAAGCTTTGCGAAGCAACCGCGATGCGGACCATCTTCTGCTTCTGCGCTATGGCAGCCTGGCGCGTTTCCACGCCCGAAAAATAAGAATTCACCAGGAAGACCGCGATCAACCCGAGAATGATCGCCGCAGCGATCGCAATGATATTACGCTGCCCCATGATACCCCTATCCTCTGGCAAGGAGACTCCGTGGCCGGCCTTGCGGTCAGGCCACGGAGCTGCTTGGTCAGATCAACTGCAAGTTGTTACTTGCAGCTGTTCGGGTCGATGAGACCTGTGGTTGCGTCCGGCGTGCAGTTCACAACCTGAGTCTTCGACGCGCCAATCGACGTCTTGACTGCTCCCCCGAGCAGGAAGGCCGCAGCGCCGATGGCCGAGCCGATCACGGCCAGAATGAGCGCATATTCGGCAGCAGCCGCGCCCGATTCATTGCGAACGAAATCGCGAAGTAGATTTGTCATTAGTCTTACCCCTATTTTACCCGCCCAAAAGGCTGAGGTTGCTTATTTGCACTTGGAGCCATCGATGAGACCGGTGGTGGCGTCGGGCGTGCAGTTCACGACCTGGGTCTTCGACGCGCCGATCGAGGTCTTGACCGCACTGCCCAGCAAGAACGCTGCAGCGCCGATGGCGGAGCCGATGACGGCCAGGATGAGCGCATATTCAGCCGCAGCCGCGCCCGATTCATCTCGAATCACATTACGAATGACATTAATCATAGTCTTTACCCCACTATTCCCCGCCAATCCGAAGCGCGGAGAGATTTATGACAAGGCTCCGGCTTCTATTTCCGGCAAGCCCGCCTCCGTGAGGGGTGTTGATGGAACCGACGCGACCCAGTTTTGATTATAGAACCGGCACTTCGCGCCAATTCCTTCAGCGTGGTTCCTCACGAGACAGTTCAAAATCCGCTCTAACGGCGTTTGGGTCAATCAGAATCGTTTACAGGAAATTAACCGTTTTAATTGAACGCGTTAACGTGGTATTTGGTGAATGAAGGCGGTTAATTCGAGTGCACTGCAGCATTTTGGTCACGCGACTCGGCCTTGCCAACGAATCAACTTTTGACGAAATGTTAACCAGGATTGGTAGAAGGTTCGCAGATGAACAAGGCCGTCGCCCTCCTCGATCGGATCGGATCTTTGCCTGCTTGCAAGCAGGCAGCCAGCCAATTGGCGAACACAATCCGCACCCGCAGCGCTCGGCTGGTCTGCTCGCTGGAGCTTGCCATGAACCGCCTGATCGCCGGATGGGCCTTGTTTATGTTGATGGCGGGCGGCGTGAAGGTATTGAGCGCGCAACCGGAAAGTGCACCGCAAGCTGCTTTATTGCTCTTGCCCTATCTGCTTATCGCAGGTGCGCCGATTGCAGGTTTCCGGATTGCGACAGCAAGCTTTCCGCGCGGCATGCTTACTGCCCCACTCGAACTGCGCCTGTCGCGATACGGTACCTGGCGTGCCCTTGATCCGATCAGCGCGCGGGACAACCCCGCGTTCGGGCCAATCGGCTTCATGGCCTCGCTCCTGGTAGGCATCCTCCTCAATGTGCCTACCCGCACGCTCGAATATCTCGTCGCCGTTCCGGCCGTATCGACATCAGCTCCGCAATGGGCTCAGACCTACTTTGCGGTGATGAGCGCCGACGTGATCGTGATGAACTTTTTCTATATGGTCTGCTTCGTCCTGGCGCTGCGAACGAACCCCTTGTTCCCGCGCATGCTGCTCTTCGCTTGGGTATTTGATTTGATGATGCAGTTGCTCATCGCTCACCGCCTATCGCTGGCAACGGATCTGCCGGGCGACATCGTCCAGCCGCTGATCACCTTGTTGAACGGGAACATCGTCAAAGTCCTGATTTCAGGGGTTGTCTGGCTGCCCTATCTGATCCTTTCCGAGCGGGTGAACGTCACCTATCGCTCGCGCACTATGTTGCCAGTCTGAACCTCGCGCGTCGGTGTAAAACGGAAAGGTAGAGGCGCTCACTGCGGGCGCAGTTTGCTTTTCAAGCATTTACGTCCATAACCATGCCACGGGTCCGAGTCTGTTCAACACAGTCCGGGGGCAGGAATTTTGGCGAAATCTTGGACAAAGCGCTGGCTTTTGGCGCGGTTCTTACCGGCTGCGGTTGCGGCCACCTGCGGCGTCGCCGCGGCAGCCAATGATGTGCAAACGCCGATCGCTGCAGGATCGGGCAAGGACCAGTTGATCGACGTAAGCGAGGTCCACGCAGTGATGACTGCTGAGCCAGGGCTCGTTGTCGATGCTGGCACCCCGGTCGCGGTTATCACCTTTGGCAGGGCGGTCGATGTCGATGGTCGCACCATGTACGGGCATCGTAGTGAGTTCGCCGATACCTCCAGTGTCGTAGTCTTTTCGATGTCTCGCCCGCGTGCTTTTGCCGCTGCATCTGAAGGGCGTTCGAGCTTGGCAGCGCCGCACAGCTCGGGCCCAGCCGGGCCGCTGCCACGTTACCTGCCGGTTTCAGCACGGCTGATGACCAGTGGCTTCGGTAGCAGGCTACATCCGATTCTCGGCGTCCTTCGAAACCATCTTGGCGTGGACCTCGCAGTTCCAGCCGGCACCCCGATTGCCGCGACTGCTGACGGGATCGTGTCATTCGCCGGCTGGGACGGCGGATACGGCCTGCTCGTTGCGGTCGATCACGGTAACGGGATTCAAACCCGGTATGCACATATGTCACGCGTTGCGGTAGTGTCAGGACAGCGAGTCCTGACCGGCGCAATCCTGGGATCTGTCGGTACCACCGGCCTCAGCACTGGTCCGCATGTTCACTACGAAGTTCGCGTCAATGGACAAGCCGTAAGCCCATTTGGCAGGTAACCAGATGGCAGCATCCCACGCCGGTTGACGCAGTTGGAAGCCGACCCGCCTTGCGGCTCATTGGATCGGGACCATTTTCAGTGACAGTTTTTTGTGTCACGGCCCGTCAGATCGCCTGATTTCTGCCGTTTTCCAACCCCTTGCGGGGTAGTGGTGCCCAGAAGAGGCGTCAATAGTAACAAGTAACAATTTGATATTGTTTTTTAAAGGGAATTTGGTTTTTGTTCGTGGCACAAATGGTGGCACTGAATTATTTTTATTGAGTGGTTCGTTTCCCGAATCTAACTCAACTCATATTGTATCAATACATTCCTTCCCGTTTCACGGCAAGCCAAATTCCAATTTTGACTTAACTCTCCGTGAGTCGAATAGGTGTCTTCCTGTGCGTCAATTGCCCATAGGCTGAACCCTGACGCTGCACCTGACAGACTGCCTGGTCGCGTTCGCGCTCTTAACACAGCCAGTGATGGCTTCCCGATTCTCGCGCGCAATCATGGACGCCTGCACAATCGCATTCCACATCCCCGGGTCACCGGCGCGCATCAACCGGATACCGGCAGTCCAAGGCGTCTCCTCGCCCACCATCCTTGCTGCCATGCGCTCGGGCCATTGCCAGCTTTCGGGCATGGCGCGCGCGATGGTGCCGGGCAGGAACGACCATAGCAGGATGCCACCGAGCACTCCGCCACCCACCGCCTGAAACAACTTCCGGCGCTGCTCCGCACTGGTGCGGGCGTGCGATGTGACAGCCCGCATGTCCTGCGCCGCTTGCCGCAGCTCGTTGTGCGCGTCGTTGATCCGGCCTTGATCGACGCGCCTCGCCGCCTCCGCTGCGGCTTCGATCCGCCTGCCAAAGCCGTCGGGCGTTATTTGCATGGCCGGATGCTCGGCGATGTCGCCAATGCTGCCAGCGATTGCGCCGAGCCGCTTGGTCATCTCCGTCAAGGTCGGGCCGTAGTCAGGAATTACGATATCGGCGCGCTCAGCGGCAAGATGCTGGACCGCCCGGCGCATGAGCGCCATTTCGCCCTCAAGCCGCGCAAACGCCTCGGCGGCCTGGTCGATCTCGACCTTGGCAGGTTCAGGCTCGGGTTCGATCTCCATGTCCAGTGTCACTTCTTCGGTTTCGGCATTTTCCACTTCACTTCTCCTACAGGCTCATTCCAATCGAGCGGGTCCGCTCGAACGACACGGAGGCGGCAAGCTCGCGAGACAGATCGCGTGCGATATCCCTGTCGATTCCGAGTTCACGTGTGCGGTTGCGCAGCAGCGATTCCACCTGTGGATCGCGCTCCAGACCTTTCGCCATGTCGGCCATCCGGCCGGACAAGCGCTTGGCGCTGTTTGTGTCGCCGCCCTGCTGCATTGTCGTGCGGGCTTGCCCCAGCCGCTGCCAGTCGCTGACGAACCGGTCGGCGCGCTTGGCAGGGTCGATGCGGATTTCCGCTTCAAGCTGCATGGCGCGCATCGCGCCCTGGCTGCGACCATCGGCGGCCTCGCGGGCAAGCGAGGGTTGGCGCTGCAAGGCACTGGAAAGATCAGCTGAGCCATGGGGCCGGATTGCATCGAGAGCCTTTCCGGCCTTCTCCAGCGCCTCGCGCTGGTGGGGTAGGATGGGCAAGCCCGGTTGGCGCATTTGCCCGACCTCGGCGGCGGCCCGCGCGTAGCGTTCGACCGCCCTGCGCTGATCGGACTGCCCGGCCTGTTCGGGCGGCAGTGCTTCGAGCTTGTGGGTTTGGGGACGGAAGCCCGCAAAGATCGACTTCGCCCGCTCAGGCAACTGCCGGGCGATTTCGACAATGCGTTCGCGGAAGGTGATCCCGCGACGCTCGGCGAACTGCTGCTCGGGCTTGTAGTCGCTGGCCATATCCTTGCCGCGCTCGCGGCTGAGCGTCCGGACAAGACGCGACTGATCGGCGAAGTCGTCGCGGCCATAATGCAGGTCCACGCCGTCGCGGTGGCGCGACAACGCTACATAGGTCCCGTGGCTGTCCATCCCCGGCGTGGCCAGAACATGGGTGCGGTCCACCGTCATCCCCTGCGCCTTGTGGATCGTCGCGGCATGGCCGTGATCGATGTGCGCATAATCCTTGATGTCGAAGGCGACGTTGCGGCCATCGTCGGTGCGCACGGCCATGCGCTGCGCCGTCACCTGCTCGACAGTGCCGAGTGTCCCGTTCTTGACGCCCAGACCCCGCTCGTTGCGCAGGAACATGATGCGGTCGCCGCTGGCGAACTGACGCTCGCCGCGCTCGACTTTGATCGCAACATCGCTGCCCAGCTCACCTGCGCTTCGCATACGGCCGCGCGCAGCTTCGTTGAGCTCGCGCACTTCGTCATTGGTATGGGTGAGGATGATGTGCGTATCGCCGGGGCTGGCCTGCCGTTTGCGATCCCAACCTTCGATCAAGTCGCCGCGTGCCACTTCCCGCGTCTCGGCGATATGGACCATGCCGCGCTCGTCATAGGCATGGATGGCCTGGCCGGTGCGCCCAGTGGCCAGGTGCCGGGTGGCATCCTGCTGCCAGCCGTCATGTTGGCGGCGCACTTCGCTGATCTCGACGCCGCCATGCCGTTCGTGGATGGCGCGGAAGGCGGCTCCGGCCTCGATGGCCTGCAACTGTTGCGGATCACCGACCAGCACGATTTTGGCACCTGTATCGGCGGCATGGGACAGCACACGTTCCATCTGGCGCGTGCCGACCATGCCAGCCTCATCGATGACCAGCACATCGCGTGAAGTCAGATGCTCGCGGCCCTGGCCCCATTGGTGTTCAAGGCTGGCAATGGTGCGCGAGGCGATGCCCGAACCGTGCTCCAGCCCCTCTGCCGCGATGCCGGACAACGCCGCGCCGCGCACGGTGTAGCCCGCGCTTTCCCAGGCCTCCCGCGCCACGCCCAGCATGGCGCTCTTGCCGGTCCCGGCATAGCCGACAGCAATGCTAAGGCCGTGCTTGTCGGTCACATGCTCGAACGCCGCGCGCTGCTCGCCGGATAGTACCAGCCCGCGTGTTCCGGCGCGCGCCAGCGCTCCTTCCCGGCCATGCTGATCGACGTTATGCCGCTCGCGCTCCGCCATCAATTCCGACGCGTGCTGCAACCTCTGTTCGGTCTCGATCATCTGGCGCGATGTGAACCGGTCTTCACCGCGTCCGTCCTTGCCCAGCGCGATCAGGTCGGACGAACCGCGCACCGCCCTCATGGCAGAATCGAATTGCTCTTTTCCGTCGCTATGCCGATGCACGAACATGGCAAGGTCGCGGTCCGTGAAGGTAGCTTGCTGGTGGGTGATCGCGTCGAGCGCGACATTGGGATTGGCGATGATCCGCATCCCGTTGCGCTGCGCGACGGCGCGGTGTTCCTCGATCCGCTCAGCCTCAAGCCCGCGCAACCCCATGCGCGATGCCGCCGGACCAATCTTGTCCTGCGGTTCAAGCCCGATGCCCTGCGCCTCCAGGCTGCGGTGATCGACTCGCGCGTCGATGTCGAGTTCGGCCAGCCGCTCGTTGACATGCTCGGCCCAGCGCTCGCGCCACTGCTCGACCAGCTCGGACTTGTTCCAGTCGCGCACCTTCGCGCCGAACCCGTCTTTGCTGACTTCGCGCATGGTCAGCATGACGTGGGCGTGGGGCTTGGGCTGACCGTCTGCGCCAATATCCCAATGGACATTGAGATCGGCTATCATCCCTTTTGCGACGAACTCGGCCTCGACAAACTCGCGGGCAAGCTCGATGCCTTGTTCCTGGCTCAGCTCTCTGGGAATCGCGAACTCGACTTCGCGGGCAAGCTGCGCGTCCTTGCGCTTTTCGGTGGCTTCGACCGCGTTCCACAGCTTTTCGCGGTCGGCGAATTCCTCGGGTGCGCCCTCCGGCAGCATCACTTCGGAATGGACGACCCCGTCCTTGTTGGTGAAGTCATGGTCGCGATCGAGGCGTTCGTC
This sequence comes from Novosphingobium sp., assembly GCA_046063275.1. Classification (GTDB taxonomy): domain Bacteria; phylum Pseudomonadota; class Alphaproteobacteria; order Sphingomonadales; family Sphingomonadaceae; genus Novosphingobium. The sequence continues at coordinate 20,589 of JBJTLY010000333.1, forward strand.
GTGCAGCTGCTCGGCCCCGCGATAGGCCGCTGCCGCCACGGCACTGCGCCCGCTCGAACGGCTGATAACTTTAACGGAGAGGTGGAAGATCGCCATGACGGCAATCCATCTACGCCATGAGCGCCACGTCGGCACGACGTATAAGCGCGCCCTCCCATGATAAAATCCTGCTCGGGACTATCTCGTATCAAGCCGTCTCGACACCACTACAGCATTGAACCCAATCCGATATTATCATCGGCGCATCACCTCTCGATGGAGACTGAAGATGCGCAAACCCCGTGACTTTGATTCGGAACTGAAGGCGCTCGCCGATAAGGCAAGGCAGCTCAAGGAACGCCGCGTGCAGCAACTGGTCGAGATGGTGATCGCTACCGGAGCCGATGCGACCGACGCGGAAACGCTGGCCGGAGCGTTGCTGGTCATTGCGGAAACCAGCGAAGCCCAGAAGAAGGATGCGTGGCGCAAGCGCGGCGCGGCCTTCTTTCAAAGCAAGGCGCGCAAACGTGGCGACGGAACTCAAGGCCAGCCGGATGGCAATCTCCCGCTTGACGGCGGCGCGGCACCGGCTTGAGGCAGCAATGGCCCGCACCGACATGCGCGAATGGCAGGTCAAACGCCGCGGACGCACACGGCAACTGATCGAACTGGGCGGCCTGGTCGTGAAGGCTGGACTGGTCGAACTCGCCGACGATGATCGCGCCACGCTCTACGGCGCGTTTCTTACCGTCGCGGCCAAGCTGCGCGGCGAGGAACGTGAACAGGCGCTGGTGCTGTGGAAGCGCAAGGGCAAGCGGGCGTTTGAACTGGAAGCCAATCCCGATGGCTGACCGTTAGCAGCGGCGCGGCTTCTTGGGGTTACTATCGCGCGGCGAATGATGAACGCCCGGCGGCGCAATGCTTACCAACCATGCCTGAAGCGCGATGGCATCGCATTCGTGGGTGCCGTTAACAC
>JBJTLY010000334.1:0-3901 GCA_046063275.1 Novosphingobium sp.
GCCTCGAGATTAGAAGTCACGTGCTCTATCCAGCTGAGCTACGGGCGCGCATGGGGCGTTCCATAGGCAGGCTTTGCAGCCCTTGCAAACCGGGTTAAGCCTCACCTCATGACAACTTCGCTTACCCAGCTTGACGGCACCACCGGTGCCCGCCGCCACTTCCGCTATTTCGACTACATGATGGCGGCCTTCGTCGCGATCCTGCTGCTGTCGAACCTGATCGGGGCAAGCAAACTGTCTTCGGTTCACATTCCGGGATTTGCTACTGCGCTTGCATGGCTCCCGGAAATCATCCGTCCGGCCAGCGACTATCCGATTTTCGGCGCGGGCATCCTGTTCTTTCCGGTCAGCTATGTGCTGGGCGACGTGCTGACCGAGGTTTACGGTTATGCCAATGCGCGGCGCTGCGTGTGGACCGGGTTCGCCGCGCTGTTGTTCATGGCTTTCATGAGTTATGTCGTGGTGGCGATGCCCCCGGCGGACGGCTGGAACGGCCAGGCCGCTTATGAAAGCGTGTTCGGCAGCACCTGGCGGATCGTTCTGGCCTCGGTGATTGCGTTCTGGGCGGGGGAATTCGTCAACAGCTTCGTGCTGGCGAAGATGAAGATCTGGACCGGCGGGAGCAAGCTGTGGACCCGCACAATTGGTTCAACCGTGTTCGGGCAGGCGGTGGACAGTGCGATCTTCTATCCGATCGCCTTCCTTGGCACCTGGACCAATGCCCAGGTGCTGACGGTGCTGGTCACCAACTGGTTCCTGAAAGTGTTGTGGGAGGTTGTCCTCACCCCGGCAACCTATGCAATCGTCGGCTTCCTGAAGCGGCGCGAGGGGGTGGATGTGTTCGATACCGGAACCGACTTCTCACCGTTTGCGAAAAGTCCTGCGGTTTAGGCCCCGTCCGAAGACGGGGCCTCACCGTGACCCGATCAATCGGCGATGAGGCCGATCACGAGGTAGACGATCAGCAGCGAACCGAAGCCGAACACGGTACCGAGCGCGAAAGCGATGCGGACCAGGTTTGCATCCAGCCCGAAATAGTTTGCAATACCACTGCAGACACCCATGAACTTGGCATTGCCCTTGTCGAGACGGAAACCGCGCGATGGGGTGATGGTGCGGTCGTTACGGTCGATCGAGCTCATGCGACGTCTCCGATGGCGACGGTGTTGGCAGCGTGAGCGACCGAAGGGGTGGTCGCAGTTGCGGTCAGCAGTACGAGCGAAAGCATGAAGGCCGAAGCGGCAGCGGCGACCCGGCTGGTGTACGAATTGGTCATTGTCAGTCTCCTGTTTGATCTGTTGCTGCCGTGATTGGCAGATACCAGAATGATTGCATCGACCGTGCCAATTCACGAAAACGTGAGAATCCCGTGCTTTCACCAGGATGAATAGAAATTTGCCTCGAAGTTCATAAACAACAGTTGGGATTTTTTCCCAACATTCGGGATGCGCCTTTTGCGTGACAGTCCCGGTGTGCCAACCTATCGCCCCGGCATGGCTCTCGACCGCATCAGGCTGACCTCATTTCGCAACCATGCGGACACCGCGCTGGACCAGACCGCGCGGTTCAACCTGCTGGTTGGCGAGAACGGCGCGGGCAAGACCAATGTGCTCGAAGCCCTGTCGCTGCTCGCCCCCGGACGCGGTCTCAGACGCGCCGCGCTGACCGATATTGCTGCACACGGAGCGCAAAACGGTTTTGCGGTCAGCGCGGATCTTGGCAGCGACGTGCAATTGGGCACCGGCGCGCGTCCCGACCGCCCGGGCCGCCGCGTGGTGCAGGTCAACGGCGCGGACGTGCCGGCGGTGCAACTGGGTGAGTGGCTCAGCCTGGGCTGGCTGACCCCGGCAATGGACCGCCTGTTCATGGACAGCGCTGGCGCACGGCGGCGGTTCCTTGACCGGCAGGTGCTCGCGCTGGAGCCGGGTCATGCGCGCAATGCCGCCAAGCTCGAAGCGGCGCTGCGCGAGCGCAACCGGCTGCTGGGCGAACCTGCTGAACCCGATCCCCAATGGCTGACCGCGATCGAAGGCCAGATTGGCGAGGCCGGGGCGGCGGTGGCGCAGGCCCGCGCCCGGCTGGTCACGATGCTGTCCGCGGCACTTGCGCAACTGCCCGAGGCCCCATTCGCGCGCCCCGCGCTGGATTACCGCCCCGGCGGCCCGCTCGACCCGGCAGAACTCACCGCTGCTCTCGCCGACAGCCGCCGCCGTGATCGCGCTGCGCAGCGAACGCTGGTGGGCCCGCACCGCGACGAATTGGGCGTGACCATGGCCGGCAAGGGCGAAGAGGCTGCCGCTTGCTCGACCGGCGAGCAGAAGGCGATGCTGATCGCGATAACACTGGCCCACGCCGCCTTGCTCTCGCCCGACAGGCCAGCGGTGCTGCTGCTCGACGAGGTTGCGGCGCATCTCGATCCTGTTCGCCGTGAGGCTTTGTTTGACCGGCTTGGTCAAGGCAACGCACAGGTCTGGCTGACCGGGACCGAGCTCGCTCCGTTCGAGGCGATTACCAAACAGGCGGCGGTGTGGCAGGTCAGCGCGGGGCGAGCCGAGAGGAAGTAAGGCCCCTCCGTCACGCCCTGCGGGCGCGACACCTCCCCATCGCAAGTCGATGGGGAGAATCCTGCAGAGAGTCTCCCCATCGATCCTGAGCTTGTCGAAGGACGATGGGGAGGTGGCATCGCGAAGCGATGACGGAGTGGTCACTTCGGCTTCGGCAGCGCCCCCAACACTTGCACAAACGTCCCCGCTACCAGCACATCGATCCCAGCAAGCGTCGGATGGATGTGATCGCCTTGCAGCAACTCCGGATGGCCCTGCAGAGGGGCCAGCCAAAACGGCACCATGGTCGCGCCATATTGCTTGGCAAGCTCGGGATAGATCGGGTTGAACTGGTTGGCGTAGTCCTTGCCAAGGTTCGGCGCGGCGAGCAGTTGGAGCAGCACAACCGGTACCTTCGCCGCCCTGAACTTGGCGAGGATCGCGGCGAGGTTCTTGCGGGTCTCCACTGGCGGCACTGCGCGCAGCATGTCGTTGCCGCCCAAGCTGATGATCGCGAGCGCAGGTTTGGGGTTCATGCCCTTGAGCACGAAGTCGACCCGGGCAAGGCCATCGGCGGTGGTATCGCTTGAGACTCCGGCGTTGACGATTTGCACCGGCATGCCCTTCGCCTTTAGCGCCGCTTCCAGATGCGCGGGATAGCTTTGCCCCGGCCCGAGACCATATCCGGCGAAGAGACTGTCTCCCAATGCCAGCACCGGAACAGCATTCGCTTCGGGAGCATGCCCGCTTTCAGTCGAACCATCGGTGACGAGCAGGTTCTCGACCTTGTCCTGCTTAGACACGCTATCGCACCCAACCAACAGCAATGGGGTTGCAACAACCGCAAGCCAGTTCCATTTCATTCTGCAACTCCTCTGTTCGCCCTCTAGCTATGGCATCCCCGCGACGTGACAAGCCCCCTGCCCGCGATTGCGGCCCATAATCTTACCCTCAGCCTCGGATCCGGCGACAGCGCGGTCGAAGTCCTGCGCGGGATCGACATGACCGTGCCCTATGGCCAGACGCTCGCGCTGCTCGGCCCATCTGGTTCGGGCAAGAGCAGCCTGATGGCGGTGCTCTCGGGGCTGGAACGCGCCAGCGGCGGGTCGCTCACCTTGGCGGGCGAAGATTTCTCGTCGATGAGCGAAGATGCCCTCGCGCTCGCCCGGCGCGGGCGGATCGGGGTGGTGCTGCAGGCCTTCCACCTGCTCCCGACCATGACCGCGCTCGAAAACGTGATGACCCCGCTCGAACTGGCCGGCCTGCCCGATGCGCGCGTCCGCGCCGCGGCCGAGCTGGAAGCGGTCGGGCTGGGCCACCGGCTGAGCCACTATCCCGCGCAGCTTTCGGGCGGCGAA
>JBJTLY010000335.1:0-2635 GCA_046063275.1 Novosphingobium sp.
CAGCATCATGGCCAAGTGGTGCCTGGCGCATCACAAGGAATCGTTCCTCTACGAACGCTTCGACGAGATCACCGAGATCATGAAGGCCTATGACATCGCCTATTCGCTGGGCGACGGCCTGCGCCCCGGCTCGATCGCCGACGCCAACGACGAGGCCCAGTTCGCCGAGCTCTACACCCTGGGCGAACTGACCAAGCGCGCCTGGGACCAGGACGTCCAGGTGATGATCGAAGGCCCCGGCCACGTGCCGATGCACAAGATCAAGGAGAACATGGACAAGCAATTGAAGGCCTGCGGCGAGGCGCCGTTCTACACCCTCGGCCCGCTCGTCACCGACATCGCCCCCGGATACGACCACATCACCAGCGGGATCGGCGCGGCGATGATCGGCTGGTTCGGCACGGCGATGCTCTGCTACGTCACCCCCAAGGAACACCTCGGCCTGCCCGACCGCGACGACGCCAAGGTCGGCGTGGTCACCTACAAACTCGCCGCCCACGCCGCGGATTTGGCCAAGGGCCACCCCGCGGCCAAGGTCCGCGACGACGCCCTGAGCCGCGCCCGCTTCGAATTCCGCTGGCGCGACCAGTTCAACCTATCGCTCGATCCCGACACGGCCGAGCAATACCACGACCAGACCCTGCCGGCGGAGGGCGCCAAGACCGCGCACTTCTGCTCGATGTGCGGGCCGCAGTTCTGCTCGATGAAGATCACGCAGGAGGTGCGGGACTTTGCGGCGAAGCAGAACGCCGGGGTGGAGAGCTTTGTTGCGGCAGACGAGGCTGAGGCCGGAATGGCCGAGATGAGCCGCAAATACAACGAGGGCGGGCGGGAGCTTTATGTCGGCGCCGAGGGGCGAGAGCACGATTGAGCACTAGAATTCTGCTTATGTTCGCCGTGTCGTGGGCACCATGTTGGAATTCGATTGTCGAATCTTGCTATAACAAACTATGATGCGATGGTTATGCAGGGAGATTTTGTGAGGAAACTCGCTCATCAAGTGTTCACGCCGAAGTCATTCGAGGTCAACAACTCGATGTATGTTCGCCGTGCTGAGCTTGAAACCCGGCTGATTGATGCTTTTCCATCGAATCGATTTATCGTGATTCACGGTGAAAGTGGGAATGGTAAAACTTGGCTCTTCAAGAAGGTTTTTGCGGATCAAGGGATTCACTATGAAGTCGTGAATCTCGGCAATGCTTCAGGTGCCGAAAGCCTCGACAAGGCCTTTAATGTGAAGCTCGGTGAGTGGGGGGCGAAGCAGAAGGCTTCGGAAGGTACAGCTTCGAGCGCGGGCGCTAAACCGATGGGTATGGGCGTTGATCATCGCTACGACACGACAACAGCTTTCGCAGCGAAGAGTCCATTCCATCATTTGGCTGAGGAAGTACGAAAGAGAGCGAATCATGACCACCGTTGCGCAATCGTCTTTGACAATTTTGAGGCGATTGTCGGCGATCCAAAGTTAGTCAAAGAACTCGTTGGAATCATACTAAACGCTGACGATGAGTCATTTGCAAAACATGATATCCAGCTTGTGATCGTGGGCACACCAACCAACTTGAAGCAGACAATCGTGCAGCTCTCCAAGTCAGCTCCAGTTGCAAACAGACTGGTGGAGATCCCGGAAGTTGCGCGAATGTCACCCGAGGAAGCTGCTCAGCTAATGGAGCAAGGTTTTGTTGGCGAACTCGGCCTAACTTTTGAGACGGGGCTGGATAAGAATGCGGTATTTGACGAGATATCTTGGAATACAGATAGAATCGCCCAGCACATTCAAGAGCTTTGCCTTTTGATTGCACAGGAAGCCGGACGGAATGGCGACATGATATCTCGCAAGGTTGTTGACAAGGCAACCGAACGCTGGACTAATGACACTCTATCTGCGGACATTGCGACGATCAACGGTTCAATGAACGCTCGTGACACTCGAATCGGACGTAAGAATCAGACATTATATGCGCTGGGGCAGTGTAAGTTGGAAGATTTCAAGTATACGGATATTGAGACAATCTTGCGGAAAAATTTTGATGTAGGCTCAGCCGCTTTGAATATATCTCAAATTTTGTCTGGCTTTGCGGCCGAGGAAAATCCGATCATTACCCGTAACCCAAAAGCCGACGCGTGGCGCTTTGTGTCGCCAAAATATCGAATGGCGATCCGAGCGCTATTAAGACGTGAGAGCGATGGTCGGATTTCGCTCCGCCATTAGCGTCATTAAACTTGCGTCAAGTTAAGGTGACAGGTGCATTAATCCCCAAACTCCCCGCACCTTGCCTTCTAACGCAAAATTCGTTATAACGTCCGTATGAACGCACCGCTCAAGATCACCAAGATCGGCAATTCCGCCGGGGTCATCCTGCCCAAGGATGTGCTGGCGCATCTTGGCGCGCAGGTGGGGGACACGCTGTCGGTGGTGACCACGCCCACGGGCATTGCGCTCAGTGCGGCAGAGCCGGATTTCGAGGCGCAGATGGCGGCGGCGCGGGAGGTGATGGCGCGGCGCAAGCGGGCGCTTCGCGAATTGGCGAAGTAGCCGTGGCGCGCAAGTGGCTGTGGATCGCCACCGAGGTGGCGCTGGCGGCGCATGGCGAGCAGCTGGCCGAGCACGGCGGCGCGGAAGGCGTCCGCGATG
>JBJTLY010000336.1:0-7730 GCA_046063275.1 Novosphingobium sp.
GCGGAGCTCGTCGCCGCGACGATCGAACGTCACGGCCGGATCGACATCCTGGTCAACAACGCCGGGATCCAGCACGTCAGTCCGATCGAGGACTTTCCACTCGACAAATGGGACGCAATCCAGGCGCTTAACCTGTCGGCCGCGTTTCATACGATCCGGGCTGCAGTTCCGGCCATGAAAGAAGCCGGCATGGGGCGGATCATCAATGTCGCCTCGGCGCACGGCCTCGTCGCCTCGCCGTTCAAGAGCGCTTACGTCGCCGCCAAGCATGGCGTGCTCGGCCTGACCAAGACCGTCGCGCTCGAAGTGGCAAGGCAGGGGATCACCTGCAATGCGATCTGTCCCGGCTATGTCTGGACCCCGCTGGTCGAGGCCCAGATCGAGGATACCGCCAAGGCCCGCGGGCTCGACCGCACCCGCGTGATCGAGGACGTGCTGCTCGCAGCACAACCCAGCAAGCGGTTCGCCACGGTCGAGGAAATCGGTGCGCTCGCGCTGTTCCTTGCCGGACCGATGGCCGCCTCGATCAACGGTGCCGCGATTCCCGTCGACGGCGGCTGGACCGCCCAGTGAGAGGAGTGAGCATCATGCACGATCGCCAACCAACCCCGGCCCTGCCTTCGCATCTTGCGGCGGCTTGCATCTTCACCCGCAGGTCGCACCGCAGCGCACCGATCAAGCCGCCCGCGAGCGGCGTGCTGGCCGAACTGGCCCAGCTGCGGAATTTGCGATGACTTCAAGCCGTGCGCGAGTAGTCGTGGTCGGTGCCGGATTCGGCGGCCTTGAGACGGTCAAGTCGTTGGGCCGTGCACCGCTCGACGTGACCTTGGTCGACCAGCGCAACCACCATTTGTTCCAGCCCTTGCTGTATCAGGTCGCGACAGCAGCGCTTTCGCCCGCAGATGTTGCCGGTCCGATCCGTTCGATCCTGCGCGATCAGGCCAACGTCCGGGTCGTGCTCGACCGGGTCATTGGTGTTGATCGGCAGCGATGCGAAGTCGGCCTGCAGAGCGGCAAGCGCCTACGTTACGACTGGCTGGTTCTGGCCACCGGGGCGCGCCATTCCTATTTTGGGCGCGACGACTGGGCGCGCCATGCGCCTGGGATCAAGTCGATCGAAGATGCGACCGCGGTCCGGGCCAAGGTTCTGCTCGCGCTCGAACGCGCCGAAACCGAAACCGACAAGAGCAAGCGCGACGCCCTGCTGACGTTTGTGGTAATCGGAGGCGGCCCAACCGGGGTTGAGATGGCCGGGGCGATCGCCGAATTGGCGCATCGTGCAGCCGGCCGCGATTTCCGCACGATTACTCCGCATTGTTCGCGGGTCATCCTGATCAACCTTGCCCCGCGGCTGCTCGAAAGCTTTCCCGAGAAATTATCCCGGCGGGCGCTCGGCGACCTCACGAAGCTGGGTGTCGAAGTTCGTCTCTCAACTCCGATCACCGCGATTGCGGCGGACCACGTCGTTGCTGGTGATCAGGTTATCCTGACTCACACCGCGATCTGGGCTGCCGGCGTTCAGGCCTCTTCGGCCGCTGCATGGCTTGGCGCCGAGGCGGACAGGTCAGGGCGGGTGAAGGTCGACGCTGCCTTGCATCCTGGTGGCGACGAACGAATCTTCGTGATCGGCGATACCGCGAACTGTCCGGGTCCAAATGGTATGCCATTGCCGGGCACCGCCCCTGTAGCCAAGCAACAAGGCCGCCACGCCGCCAAAGCCATATTGGCGCTCATGGCAGGCCGGCCAGAGCCAGAATTCCACTATCGCAATTACGGCAACCTCGCGACGATCGGGCGCAGCCATGCAGTGATCGATTTCGGCTGGTGGCGAGTCACCGGATTGCTTGCCTGGCTGATCTGGTCGACCGTCCACGTCTATTTCCTCGTGGGTTTTCGGAACCGTCTCCAGGTCGGCGCGAGTCTCGTCTGGAACTACCTCACTTACGCCCGGCACGCCCGGCTGATCACCGGCGAACCGACCACGGGGCCGCCATTCAATCCAACCAACCAAGACAATTCTGATGGAGAGAAACATGACCGAGCTGCATGACGAACTTGCCGCGCGCGGCCAAATCGTACTGGTTTTCCAAGGCGGTGGCGCATTGGGGGCCTATCAGGCCGGGGTCTATGAGGCGCTGCACGACGCCGGTGTAGAGCCCGACTGGGTGGTCGGCACCTCGATCGGCGCGATCAACGCCGCTTTGATTGCAGGTTCCCCGCGCGACCAGCGCATTGATCGGCTGAACCAATTCTGGGACCGGGTCTCGACCGGCAAGTTCATGGGCATGCCGGTGCCTGACTGGCTGGGCCTGCCCGCCCGCAACATGGCGACTATTATGCATGGGCTGCCAGCGTTCTTTCGCCCGCAACCGATGGCCTTCGTGAACCCATTCCTTCCGCTCGGCGGCGATGCTGCTGCTTACTACACGGTTAGTCCGCTGCGCGAACTGCTCGATGAACTGATTGATTTCGACCAGATCAACCAGGGGCCGATGCGCCTGTCGGTTGGCGCGGCCAAGGTTCAGAGCGCCGAGATGGTCTATTTCGACAGTCAAGCGGAAGCGTTGAGCGTCGATCACGTCATGGCCTCAGGCGCCTTGCCTCCGGCATTCCCGGCGGTCCGGATCGATGGCGAACTTTACTGGGACGGCGGGATCCTCTCCAACACACCGGTTGAGGTCGTCTTCGACGACAATCCACGTCAAAGCGCCACGGTCTTTGCAGTCCATCTGTGGAATCCGCACGGCCCCGAACCGGACTCGATCTGGCAGGTGATGAATCGCCAGAAGGATCTGCAGTATTCGAGCCGCGCGGCGCAGAACATCAAGCGCCAACGCCAACTGCACCGACTGCGCCACGTGGTGACCGAGATCGCCAAGCTGGTCCCCGACGGTGCGGCTCCGGCTGAGCGGCTTGCAGAACTGCGCGGTTATGGCTGCGAAACGCGGATGAACGTGATCCGCCTGCTTGCACCCTCGCTCGATAACGAGGACCATTCGAAAGACATCGATTTCAGCCCCAACGGGATCCGTCTGCGCCGTGAGGCGGGCTATCGTCACACCATGGATGCACTCGAACTGGCGCCATGGCGGAAGGAGATCAATCCGCTCGACGGCATGGTCCTGCACGAGATCTGCGGCGGCGAGGTGATCCGCACCGCGGCAGCAGGGTGAAGACTGGGATGATCGCCCTAATTTGTGCTAACTATGCGGCGAAGGGGGAATAGCCATGATCCATCCCTTGGTCGCCGCGCTTGAGGATAAGTTCCAGGCCGTGCGCAATGAGGACTGGCCGCTCAGCAAGCGGCTCAAGACGATCGCCGATGAAGTTCGGGCCAAAGGCCCGGACTTCGCGGCGGCCGTTGATAACTTTGTGAGCCGCCTGGAGGCTGCGCAAGCCGGTGAAGGGACTCCAAAAGTTGGCGAGCCGATGCCCGACTTTACCATGCCCGATCAGGATGGTCAGTTCATCAGCCTGCGCGAAATCCTATCGCGGGGACCGGCGGTGCTGGCGTTCCACCGCGGGCATTGGTGCCCCTATTGCCGGCTCAACATGGTGGGCCTGGCAGAGATCGAGGCCGATGTCGCGCCAGCCCAGATCTATGCTATTTCCGCCGAACTGGCGCGCTATACACGGAAGATCAGGGCCGAATCCGGAGCCGGGTTTCCGTTTCTGACCGATCTGGATGCAGGCTATGCCCTGTCCATCAACCTGGCGATTCTTGTTGACGAGACCATGGCAGCCATGATTGCCGGAGCGGGTTGGAACATCCCGGCCTATCAGGGCGGTCAGGCTTGGATTCACCCGGTGCCGGCTGTGTTTATCGTCGATACCGACGGTATCGTCCGCACCCGGCATGTCGATCCCGACTATCGGCGGCGTATGGAACTGGATGACGTTTTGGCGGGGGTTCGTTCGATTGGTCCCGCTTCGCATGGTAGCTGAATCGCTCTCCAGTCCAATCGACATCGTTGCCCGTCTTAGCCGCCGCCCGCTCTCATTGGGGGAGCGTCTATCCGAGATCGCGCGCGAGGCGCGCCAGCGCGATCCGGAAGGCAGCGCCGTGGTCGACCGCTTCGTCGCCCGCCTCAAGGAAGCGCGCAGCGGAGACGAAGCCCCGCAGATCGGCGAATGCATGCCGCCCTTCATGATGCCGGACCACAACGGCAAGCTGAACACTTCTGAGCAGCTGCTCGAAAAAGGCCCTTTGGTTCTGGTGTTTCATCGCGGCCACTGGTGTCCCTATTGCCGGATGACAATCGCCACTCTGGCAGAGGCGCAGCACCGCATCGGTCCAGCCAAAATTGCCGCCATCTCGGCGGAGACGCAGCGGTTTACACGCCGGATCAAGTCCGAAACCGGGGCAAATTTCACTTTCCTCAGCGATATCGATGCCGACTACGCCAGCGCGATCGGCCTCGCCATCACAGTCGATCCGGCACTGATCGCGCTCTACGAACGGGCTGGGAAGCGCATCCCCGATTTTCAGGGGAGCAAGGGATGGATCTTGCCCATTCCAGCGGTCTTCGTGATCGACCGGCAGGGCATGGTCCGCGCCCGCCACATCGATCCGGACTATCGCCGCCGAATGGAGGTTGAAGACCTGCTGCGCGCCGCCAATGAATTAGGCGGCTAGGTGGCCTTCCCAATCGGCTGAGCGTACCAGGTTGAACAAGGCCGCAGCTTCGCGCGAACGCGGTCGTCCGGCGATCGAATAGACTGCCACGGTCCGCTTCAGGTCAAGCCCCGGACATGGAAGATGCCGCATCTCGTGCGACCGGAACGTGCTGCGCGGCAGAACCGCCACACCGAACTTTGCCGTGACCAGTGCCTCAAGGTCGCGGTTGCAGCTGACTTCATGGGCATCATCGGTGCGAATCCCGGCCTGTTCGAGCGAAGCCAGGGTCAGCTCCGATCCGTCCTGAAGGGCGTGGATCAGAAGCCGCTCCTTACGCAAAACTTCGACCTGCAGTTCCATGTCGTTGATCCGCGCGAGCTCGTGATCGCCGGCAACCACCAGATCGAAGCTTTCACTGAACATGGGCCAGCAATCGAGTCGGTCCCAGGTTTCGCCCAGCGCCCCGCCGAAGGCGAGTTCGATCTCGCCGTTCTTGAGCCATTCGGCGATCTGCCCGCCGTTGCCGCGGCGAATATGCAGCTGGAGGCCCGGGAAGGCACGCTGCATTTCGGCAAGTGCGGTGAGCAGGATTGCAACGTCGAGCGTGAGCGATACGCCGACCGCAAGCGTCGCCACGTCGCCGCTCTTCACTTTGGCGGCAAGCACTTTGGCGTTCTGGGCGCTCTCATAGCATTGGGTCAGCAGCGGCAGCATCCGTGTGCCCAGCTCGCTGAGGTGGCTAAGCCGGCCTTCGCGGCGGATCAATTCGCCGCCCAGCTCCTCTTCAAGCTGCTTGATCGCCCGGGTCAGTGCCGGCTGCGTGACATTGCATTGTTCGGCCGCGCGCGTGAAATTCAGCGTCTTGGCCACCGCCAGAAAATAGCGGACCTGCTGCATCTCCATATGTCGCTCCCCCAAGCATCCAAGCAAGAGTCAAATGCGGCTCGCGCGACTCCCGAAGCCAACGGGCTGCTGTTTGCGCCAAAGGCGGGTGCCAAGCAAGGCCGTCGCAATCGTAAGCGCCATAGCCCCGATTGCCAGCCAGGCATGGGGCTGAAGCCAAGGCAATCCGGCAAGGATCAGGTTGTCATTGCCACCTGGCACCAGCGCGGCGCCAAAGCCCATCAGCGCGCCACCGACCAGACAGGTTGCAGCGCGCCGCAGGTTGATTTGCACTGGCGCGCCTGCGCCGCGACCGCCCAGCATGGCACCGCCGAGCAGTGCCGCAAGCAAGAGCAAGCCGCCAAGGTCCGGCATGCCGCGTCCATGCGCATATCTGCCCAGCGCTTCGGTGTAGGTCCACGGACCGGCCAGCACCGTTAGCACCACAAAGGCGATGCCGATCGCAATGGTGGCGTGGCGATAGTCCCATACCTGCTGCAATGAAGTCCCGGCGCGCCGCACCGCTGCGATTTGCCGGATAGAAAGCAGGATGCTGGCGGTGAACAGGAGCAGCATGAACTTTGACGCGCTGCCTGACACCGGGGTCATCGGCGCGCTTTGCGCCCACCTCAACTCCAGTCGGGCATGGAGCAGGCTGCCCAGGAAATAGCCCGGCGGGGTCAGCAGATAGTTGAGGTTGCGACTGCCGATCCGGGCGATCGATCCGAACACGCAGGCCTCGTTGGCCCAGGCGCCAAGTCCCAAAAGCGCGCCGCCCAGCACGACCGAAAATCCGACCGGATAGTTCGGGCTCGCCTGAAATCCGTACCCTGTGGCCATGACGGCTATTCCCAGAGCCAGCACCCAAAGGCTGCATTCGATCAGCGCAATGGCTTTCCCGGCGCGGCGCTCAACAACCAGTTGTCCGATCGCGCCTACCATGCAGGTGCCGCCCTGCTGGATTGAAAACCCCATCACGGCGGCAGCCAGCATGGCGACAGCAAATGCCAGCGGTTGGGTATGAGCCAGGAATTCCATGGGCACGAATTAGAGCCGGGCCGGGAGGTTAGCGAGTGGTTGCCGCAGTGGCGATCGAAGCGGCAACCTCGCTGGCCATCTTTAGCTGCGGGCCTTTGTCGGTAATCGCGTAGCGCTTGGCGATGAAGCCGAAATCGGTCCAGGCAACCCAGACGCTGCCGTCGCTTTCCTCGACCACCAGCATCCGTACCGGCCAATCGAGCCCGGCATAGCGGTTGGCTTGCAGGAATTGCACACCCAGCGGCGGGTTGCCGAAAAGAACCAAGGTCGACCGGCCGATTTTCAGATCCGCCGAAGCGCCAAGCCCGGTCTGGTCGATGCTATCGAAAAACCGGATGCCCTTGGCCTGGACATCGGCCTTGAGCCGGGCGACGGTCTCATCGAAGCCGTTTGCGCTTTTCATGCGGATTACGCCATCTGCGTTTACGGCAGCCTGGGCAGCCAACATTGGATCGGGCGAACCAGCAAATGCAGGCGATTGGCCGACAACAAGCATGGCAGCCAGCAGCGCGACGAAGGGGCGAGGTGAGAAATGCATGGCAAGCGGACCTTTCGAACGAGAATTGAATGGTCGCTTCTCTCACCCGCGCTGACGGTACTCAAATAGACATGCCGCATGGATTCGATGCCGCTTTCTCATCGCAGTCCGACAAACTCGTCCTCCAATGTCCGCAATCCAAGATCCAAATCTATGAGCTGCCGTTCCGGTCTGTCCGACAAAGCTGACACCTAAGGTCGTCATTCGCCGAAAATAGGCGCTCGCCGATTTCCGCCGCTCAGTTCGAATCCGGAATCGGATTCGAACCCACGTGACGAAAGCGACCAAGATTCTGGCATTTGGGTTGCGATGCGCATAGGCTTGAGTCAGGCATATTCGGCTCAAAAGGCAGCTGTGCCCCCAAATCGCAAAGCGATGCCTCCACCAGTGCCCCCAATTCGCAGTGATGGGAACTTTCCGAGCTATATAGCTGATATGCATAAGATTATGAATTTCTCACGCCATCAGACAGTTACATTTGACTTGAAGTTAAAACATTAATATATTGTTTTAACAGCATATTATCTGGCGGAGAGGGTGTCTGCCCAAATGTGTAATAAGCTACTGTTTTTACGGCTATATTTTTTCTATCTCATTGCCAGACCCACATTCAGCCCCACACTTCGTTGCCAATGCCTTTTGGGCTTAGCGGCA
>JBJTLY010000337.1:0-6836 GCA_046063275.1 Novosphingobium sp.
TTGCGATGCTGGACCGCACCGACATTTCATGGTCCGACAGCTGCGCCGCTGCCGACCACCCGATGATCGACCATATCTGGCGCGAGCGCCGGCCGATCGGCCGCCTTTCGATCGCGATTGGCGGCACGCTGCGCCGCGCAGCCTTTGCCCGGCTTGCCAAGACCGAACTGGGTCGCAGCCCGACCGGCATCTGATCCCCGCCCCATTGACGCGTTGCCAATCGCAACGCAAAGCCGGGGCATGGATAGCGAAATGACTCCAGAACGGCTGGTCAGCGGCCTGATCAAGCTGCTCGAGCCCAAGCCGGAGGGCGACGACCGCTTTACCGGACGCAAGAAACGCGGCGGGGTCGGCCGGGTGTTCGGCGGCCAGGTCATCGCGCAGGCGCTGCTCGCGGCAGAGGCGACGGTCGACAAGGCGCGCCCGGCACATTCGCTCCATGCCTACTTTCTGCGGGGCGGGAGCGAGGATTTCGAGACCGAATACGCGGTCGCGCGCGATTTCGACGGTGGCAGCTTTTCCAACCGCCGCGTGGTCGCCAGCCAGCAGGGCCGCCCGATCCTCAACCTCACCGCCTCGTTCCAGAAGCATGAGGAGGGTCTGCACCACGTCGACGCCGAGATGCCCGACGTGCCCGGCCCTGACGAACTCGAGCCTGAAGCCGAGGTCCGCCGCCGCTTTGCCGAACAAGCCCGGCCCGAGGCACGGCACCACTTCTACGCGCCGCGCCCGGTCGAAATGCGCGCGGTCGAGGGGCGGCACTGGATGAACCCCCAACCCGCGCCGCCGCGCAGCCATTCGTGGTTCAAGACCGTCGCCCCACTGCCCGACGATCCGCGCGTCCACCGCGCCATTCTCGCTTTCGCCAGCGACATGTCGTTGCTCGGCACTTGCGCGCTGCCCCACGGGCTCAGCTGGGCGCGCGGCGAGGTGGTTAGCGCCAGCCTCGATCACGCGGTGTGGTTCCACGAAACGTTCCGCGCCGACGAATGGCTGCTTTACGCCACCGACAGCCCGTGGAGCGGCAACGGCCGCGGCTTCAATCGCGGCCGCGTTTTCACCCGCGACGGGCGGCTGGTCGCCAGTGTCGCGCAAGAAGGAATGATCCGCAAGGTTGTGCCGAAGACCAAGGATTGAGGGAGAATCGAGAATGACTGGACTTGCCGAAAGCGCGATCGGAGGCACCTGTGACGACCGCTTCACTGCGGTGCGCGATGCCTTTGCTGCCAACTTCGCCCAAAATGGCGAGATCGGCGCGTCGTTCGCGGTGACGCTGAACGGCGAGCTGGTGGTCGATCTGCATGGCGGCTGGGCCGATGCGGCGCGGACCCGGCCGTGGACCGCCGATACCGTGGTCAACGTCTGGTCGACCACCAAGGGCGTTCACGCGACTTGCTTTGCGATGGCGGCGGACCGTGGGCTGTTCTCGTACGACCAGCCAGTCGCCGACTTCTGGCCCGAATTCGCTGCCGAAGGCAAAGGTGCAGTGACCATCGGGCAGCTGCTCTCGCACCAGGCGGGCCTGTGTGGTTTCACCACCCCTGCCAGCGAACCCGAGTTACTTGCCGATGGCGCGGCCGCGCGGCTTGTGGCGCAGGCCCCGATCTGGGAACCGGGCAGCGCCAGCGGCTATCACGCGCTGGCTATCGGCATCCTCGGCACCGAGCTGTTCCGGCGGATCGAGGGGCGCAGCATCAAGAGGTTTGTCGCCGAGGAAGTGACCGGTCCGCTCGGGGTGGATTTCACTGTAGGCTTGCCCGAGGGTCAGGAGCACCGCTGCGCTGAACTGGTTCCGCCTCCCGCCTCGCCGGTCGATCCGGCATCGTTCACTCCCGCGCAAATCGCCGCGCTGGGCAATCCGCCGCTCCGCGCCGGTTTCGCCATGACCCCCGAATGGCGCGCTGCCGATCTCGCATCGGCGAATGGTCACGCGACCGCCCGCGCCTTGGCGACGATCTACGCCGCGCTGATCGCCCCTGAAGGCGGGCTGGTCTCCTCCGCCACGCTGGCCAAAGCCACCGCCCAGCAAATCCGCAATGTCGACCTCGTGCTCGGCATCGAATGCGACTGGGCCGCCGGTTTCCTGCGCAATTCGAGCGGCGTGTTCGGACCCGTAACGGCGACCTTCGGCCACA
This sequence comes from Novosphingobium sp., assembly GCA_046063275.1. Lineage (GTDB taxonomy): Bacteria > Pseudomonadota > Alphaproteobacteria > Sphingomonadales > Sphingomonadaceae > Novosphingobium. The sequence continues at coordinate 2,136 of JBJTLY010000337.1, forward strand.
CCGGCTGGGGCGGCTCGTTCGCGGTCGCCGACCCCGAAAGCGGCATCACCATGGCCTACACAATGAACCGCATGGACGCGAACCTGCGCGACGATGCGCGGGCGAAAGCGCTGATCGCGGCGGTGTATGGGGCGGTTTGAGCCTGACGGCGGGAGCACTGGTAGGCGTTTCTCGCTCACTACTAACGCCAAGGTTTGCAATACCCCCTGCGCAAGATTCGCTTGCTACCCCCGAATGTTCATGTGATAATGTATCATTTGACGGGGAGTCGTTATGCGCCTGATATACGGACTGCTTCTTGCTGCCGCCCCAACCGCGCTGTCGGCGGCCCCGCCATCTCCCAACAAGGCAGAAATCGAAGAGGCTGCGAGCAGCAGCTATCTCAGCTACCGCGATATGGGCATAGGGGTGCTGAGTGATGAGCTCATCGCCGAACTCAAGAACAAGCCTTTTGCGGTTGCCGTGGACGCAGTTGCAAAGCGGCATGGCATACCCAGCGCGACCCTGCGGCGCGCAGCCCAAGCGTGGGTCATGGCCAAGGCCCATGGCTATGGTTCCAAACCCGCAGTCATCGCGCCGATTCATGCCGAGTTGCTCGATTTGGCACATTTGACCCGCAGCAATCGCCTGCTTACCGCACTTATCGCCGAAGCTCTCGATGAAGTCGATGACGACTGCACACCGGGCGATTTCGCAGCCCTGGTCGATGGCTCGACCGATCCTGCCGTCGATGGCTATATAGCTGCCGCAGCACTGTCATGCTCAAGCAACTTTGCTCGCGCCGCTGCACTGGCGGGCGATCGTTCGATGCCCGCACTGATCAGGGCGGCGGAATGGGGCGACCTGCCGCCACGCGACACCTTGCCGCTGTACGCCTGGCTTACCCGGCCGGAAACGCTGAGCCACGTGCGCGAGCAGGACCGCGCCAGAGTCGCGACGATACTGTGGCAGCGTTACTTCACCGAGCTATTCGAAAATGGCCTGGGCACGCAGGCGCTTGGCTTGTTCGATTCTCTACCCAATGATTTGCGCGGATCAGTATTGAGCCCGCAGCGGCAATCCGGATTCGAAGCCGTAATCGACGGCATTACAATGTCGTTCGAAGGCGAAGCCCGCGTTGGTTCGAACGAAGCCAGAGACGACTTCTCGCTCCCCCACGCACCGATCCTGCAATTTGTCGAAGCCTTGACGCTCGCCTCGCGTGACGATGAAGCCCGACGCCTGCTCGCCACCCTGCCTGGCCTCGAGCAAGCGCGGCGGGCGGTCGACTGCACCTATCAAAGCCATGGAAAGACCGCCGATACTTGCGGGAACTCCGACAAATTGCCAATGGGCGCACTGATAGTCGATCATCTGCTCAACGATCCGAGCGCGGATCCCTACCCGATTGCGGAAACCACATTGTCTGGGTCCATCTTTGGGCAAGGCGGCTCCAGCGACCAAATCCTTTGCCGCGCGTTCCCGGGGGACACGTTTCCGGGAATCTGCGCCAACAGGCAACGCGAGTATGATTTCTCCGAAACGTCTTCAGGCAAACCCGAAGACAAAGGCGCGGTTGCCACGTTCGAGCGCATCATCCCGGAATTCGCTGTTATCCGGACAAAGTTGCTTGGCGAGCTCGACCAGCCCAGCAAGGCCGAACCGCGCTATCGCCGCGACACCATAGCCGCGATACCGCCGGACTTTGACGAAAGGCCCCTGCCTGCGAACTTTCTCGGCGCGGCGACGTCACAAAGTCTGCGCGGCCTCGCGCCATTGCCCGAGGGATTCGAGCTCGTTCGCGCAGAGCGCTCCGGAAAGCGTGCGGTCGCGATCAGTGTCTCGCAGACTTACGATCCGAGTGGAGAAGTTTCCCAGGGCGGGTATTGGGTCCATGTTTCGGATGATGCCGGGAAACATTGGCAGAAGCCGCTGTACACCGGGCTGGCCGATCGTTTCCCCTATGTCGTCGCTGCCGCCTCGCCCTTGCCGCTGATTGACGGCGATACGCTGCGCGTGGCGGTGGACGTCGCGGAGATTGACACTGCCTCGATCACCTACCCACCCGTAGGGCTGCGGAGCCGCCGCACGGCCAAGAACCGCGTCCTGACGATTCCGCTCGCCCGCCTGAAGCAGGATACCGATAACGACGGCCTGACCGACCTTGCCGCGCACCACCTGCTGCTCGATCAAGCGCCTGGGGCGACCGCTACCCCGTTCGTTGTTGGCAGCGATGACCCGGCGCAATGCACCGCAGCGCCCGCCCCCGAACAGCTTGCCTTGATTGCCTTGCTCAACCGGATGACCGGACGAAGCAGCCAGGCGATTGTGGAGCCGGTGGACCGCCGCAGCGGCGAGCTCATGACAGGCTGGCGCGGTGCTGGCGCGGCAACCGACCAGCCGATCTTCCTGACCGGCAAGCGCGACGATTTCAAATGCCTCAAGCCAAGCCGGCTGATGATCGTTTACGATCAGGCCGATCTTGTGCGCATGGCGCCGTTGACGCCTGACTTCCGCACGCTCGAATTGCCGCCAATCGTGTTCAATCGCGCCCACAATCGCGGCTACGTAAAGTGGTCACTGGGCTGGACCGGAGGTACGTTCGTTCTGCGATTGGTCAATGGACAATGGCAGTTCGATACGACCAGCAGCTGGATTACCTGAGCCCGATCTGGCGACGACTAGGGGAGCTCACCCCGCCGGATGCGGTGGGACGCCCGACCAGGTCCAGGCGCGGATTTTCCATGCCTTTCCGATTTTGGTCAGCACGAAGGTCATCTGCCCTTCCTCACGCGTGGCTTTGCCCTCTTCCTTGTAAGTGTAGAGTGTCGGCACGATCACGTAGGCCACACTGCCTTCGACCTCGACACGCGTCGGGGCCGACCAGGTGACAATGCCGTCGGTTACCCCGGTGGCCTTGGCATGAACATCATACCGCGCCGCCCAGGCTTGCGGAGCTTTCGGGCCGGTCCAGACATGCGGGGCAAACTCGTCGGTAATCGAAACACTGCCCGGCGCGTAGGCGGCAAAGGCAGACTTGGTGTCGCCCTTGTTGAAGCCTCTGATGAACTGGTCGATCGGCTTGGTCAGCGCGTCGGTCTGCGCATCGGCCAGCAGCGGCGTGGCGACCAGCGCCAAGGCAATTGCGAAAAGAGATTTCATCGGCGTTCTCCCCCTTTGCGCGACCAAGCCAAGTTGAGCCTGCCACCCCGGTGCTGTCAATCGCGCTTATCCGCCCGGATGGTAGAAGTCGTAGACTGTCTGCGCGACCGCAGCGCTCACCCCGGGCGCGCGTTGCAGGTCCTCAAGGCTCGCCGCGCGGACTTTGCTTGCGGTGCCGGAGTGCAGCAGCATCGCGCGCTTCCGCGCTGGGCCGATCCCCGGGATTTCATCGAGCGGTGAAGCGGTGATTGCGCGGCTGCGCTTGTCGCGGTGCGCGCCGATGGCGAAGCGGTGGACTTCGTCGCGCAGGCGCTGGAGGTGGAACAGCAGCGGCGCGTTTTCGGGGAGCATTTTTTCGCGCCCGTCGGGGAAGTGGAACACCTCGCGTCCCTCGCGCCCGTGGCCGGGGCCCTTGGCGATGGCGATCAACGGCACATCCTCGATCCCTAGTTCCTCAAGCGCGTCCTTGACCGCCGACATCTGGCCTTTGCCGCCGTCGATCAGCACCAGATCGGGCCACATCCCGCCGTCGCGATCGGGGTCTTCCTCCTGCGCGCGGGCGAAGCGGCGGCCGAAGACCTCGCGCATCATCCCGAAATCGTCATTGGTCTGCGCGGTCTTGATGTTCCACTTGCGGTACTGGCCCTTGATGAACCCGTCGGGCCCGGCAACGATCATCGCGCCGAGCGCATTGGTGCCCTGGATGTGGCTGTTGTCGTAAACCTCGATGCGGCTCGGCGGCTCGGCCAGTTCGAGGAATTCGGCGAGCTCGCGGTTGAGCCGGCTCTTGGTCCCGCTCTCGGCCAGCCGCCGGTCGAGCGCCTCGACCGCGTTGCGGCTTGCCTGCTGGACCAGCCGCAGTCGGTCGCCGCGCTGTGGCACCGCGATCTCGACCTTGCCGCCCGCCGCGCCGCTCAGTGCCTCAGCCAGCAGCTCGGCCTCGGGCAGCTTGCGGTCGAGCAGGATGGTGCGCGGCGGCGGCACTTCCTCATAGAATTGCGCGAGAAAGCTGGTCAGCACCTCCTCCTCGTTAAGTCCCTCGGTATGGCTGGGGAAGAAGGCGCGGTGGCCCCAGTTCTGCCCGCCGCGGATGAAGAAGGCCTGGATACCGTGCTGGCCGTTTCTGCAAGCGGCAGCGAAGATATCGGCGCTGCCCAGCCCTTCGGCGTTGATCGCCTGGCTACCCTGGATGAAGGTTGCCGCGCGCAGCCGGTCGCGCAGCAGGGCCGCGCTTTCGAAATCGAGCGCTTCGGCAGCAACCTGCATCTGCGCCTCGATCTCGCGCTGAACGGCGCTGCTCTTGCCGCCGAGGAAATCCTTGGCCTGGCGCACCAGTTCGTCATAGCCCGCCGCATCGATCCGCCCGACGCAGGGCGCCGAACACCGCTTGATCTGATAAAGCAGGCACGGCCGATCGCGCCGGGCCATGAAACTGTCAGTGCATGAGCGCAGCAGGAACAGCTTTTGCAGCGCATTGATCGTGGTGTTGACCGACCCTGCGCTGGCGAAGGGGCATAATAGTTGCCCTTGGCCTTGCGCGCACCGCGATGCTTGGTGATG
>JBJTLY010000338.1:0-23129 GCA_046063275.1 Novosphingobium sp.
TGTGGCGCGGCGGGTGGCTGGGCCATCATCGCCAAGGCGGCGAGCGATTCGCTGATCGAGCTGACGGTCTCGGTGCCGACCAGTGCGTCATCCTCGGCCTCGTCGGCTTGGGCATGCGCAATATCTTCGGCGGCTTCGTCAGCCTCGACGTATTCGCCCATTCCGGCAAGATCGAGAACGTCTTCGATTCCAGCAGGCGCGACCTCTTCGGCCACGCCGCGCTCTTCGCGCTCACGCCGCTCCTCAGCCGCACCGGCGCGATTGTCGCGCGCGATCACTTTCTTGATCGATTCGAGGATTTCCTCGACCGAAGGTTCACCTGCCTGGCGCATCGCCCCCAACTCCAAGCCGCCCTGTCCCGCAGCGGGACAGAATCATCAAGGGGTTACTGAACCGGTCTGCGCGGGTGTGTCAACGGTGCGCGTGGATTCGGTGGTCGGATCGGGATCGTTGCTCCAATCCCAGATCTTGCCGCGAACCCGTTCATAATTGACTTCGGGGTCATAAAGTGTGCCGCCGTCGAGCCCGAGATCGCGCGCTTCGGCCTTGCCCATTGCGGCCAGCAGGTTGAACCCGGCAACGTAGGCATTGCGCCGCGCGGTGGCGAGCTGGACCTGCGCCGAAAGCAGTTCCTGCTCGGCGTTGAGGATGTCGAGGATGGTGCGATTGCCGACCGTATTTTCGGCGCGCACACCCTCAAGGCTGAGCGAGGCCGCATCCACGGCGGTCTGCGACGAGCCGATCAGCGACTGCGCGGCCTGCCACTGCGCATAGGCCGAACGGACATTGGCCACCACCGCGCGTTCGACCCCGACTTCGGTTTCCATCGTGGCGTCTTCACGGGCCTGCGCGGCGCGGCGCTGCGCGGCGGGCAAACCACCCTGGAAGATCGGGATCGATGCGCGCACCCCGGCCTGCGCGGTGGTCGATTTCTGGGTGAACTGGCCAGGTACCGATCCGCCGAGGGTTCCTAGATAGTCCGTGTAGTCACCGCCGACGAAGACGCTGACCTTGGGCAGCTTTCCGGCGCTGGCAACCCGGACGTCGTAACCTGCCGCCTTGGAGCGTTGCCGTGCAGCAAGCAGGTCGGGGTTGTGATCGAGCGCGATCGCGACGGCTTCCTCCGAGTTACCCGGCAATCCAGCCAATGGCGGCGGGGACCGCAGGTCCACCGGAGCCTTGCCGACCACCTGAATGTAACGTTCGCGCGCCGCGATCAGATTGGCCTCGGCACTGCGCAGCTGGCCGCGGGACACTGCCAGCCGTGCATCCGATTGGGCAACGTCGGTCCGGGTCAGGTCACCGATTTCGAAGCGGTCCTTGGTCGCCTGCAGGTTGACCGAAAGCTGTTTGACGTTGGACTGGTTGAGCCGGACCACTTCTTGCGCAAGGATCACATCCATATAGGCCGCGACGACCTGCGAAAACACCCCGCTTTCGACCCCGCGCAAGTCGGCCTGTCCGGCTCCGACCCGGGTCTCCGCGGCGCGCACCGAGTTCTTGACCGCTCCGCCGCTGTAGAGCGGCACGCCCAGCGTGCTGTTGGCGTCGAGCGCTCGCGCGGGCGAGGTGAACGAGTTCGAACTGGTCTTGACGAACTCGGTGTAGGTCACCGTCCCCGACAGCGACGGCAGTCCGGCAGACCTGGCAATCGGCACGGTTTCATCGGTCGCGCGCTGCTGGGCGCGGGCCGACTGCAGCGTCGGGTTGGACTGGTAGGCCAAGGCCAGTGCATCGCGCAGCTCGTCGGCGAACGCCGGGCCGGCAACCAGCGAAGCCGCACCGGCCAGCAGCATACCGCGCGCCAGCCGCGAAACCTTCAATCCGAGCATAAGCCTAGAAACTCCAAGTCTTGGTCCGGGCAAATTCGCCCAGCACCGGTATTCCCACTTCGGCGAGCGGGAGCAGCTGCACGGCTCCGCCAATCTTGCGTCCGCTGGCGAGCCGGGTCACCCCGCGCAGCACCAGACCGGTTACCACCCGGCCGCCTTCGGCGAGCGCTGCCGCCAGCTCCTCGGGCAGCTGCTCGATCGCGCCGTCGATCAGGATCAGGTCAAAGCCGGCCGCGCCGCGCTTAACCTTGCCTGCGTCGGCGGCGTCAATGCTATCGACCAACGCCCCCATCGTCTCGACCAAGGCCGACAGGTATCCCGAACCCGCTGTGACCACCAGCACGCGCTCACCCGGCTCTGGCATGGCTTCGCTCAGCATCAGCCCCTGGACCAGCGGCGCGGCGAGCGCGCGGCCGGGGCCGAGCGGGATGGCACGGTCGATATAGGCATGGCCGCGGGCTTCGGCCGGGACAAAGTCTTCGCGCGCCACGGTGCTCATCGCCGCGAGCACGCGCTCGTGATTCACCCCGCTGACGCGCAGCTGGCTGTCGATCATCGCGCGTCGAGCGGTGGATGTTGTGGTGGAATCAGCAGCGATGACGGTCATTCAACAGGGCCCTTCTTGCGTGCTGTATTACACAACTAAAACAGCCAGGCAATCGCTTGCCTCATAACCGCTGGCTTTGGTCGCGCCAAGCGCTTTGACGGGCGGGGCGGCATCGGCCTATGGGAACGGAAACCGCGCCCAACAAGGAGTTAGACCCGTGGCCGAAATGGTGACGATTCGCGAGGCGGACCTGATCGAAAGCGTGGCCGACGCGCTGCAGTACATCAGCTATTATCACCCGATGGACTACATCCGTGCGCTGGGTGCGGCCTACGAGGCCGAACAGGGCCCTGCAGCCAAGGATGCGATCGCGCAGATCCTGACCAACAGCCGGATGTGCGCCGAAGGGCACCGGCCGATCTGTCAGGACACCGGGATCGTCAACGTGCTGGTCGAATGGGGCAAGGAGTGCCGTCTTGAATCGGCTCGAAGCCTGCAAGAGGTGATCGATGAGGGGGTGCGCAAGGCCTACCTCAACCCCGACAACAAACTGCGTGCCTCGGTGCTTGCCGATCCCGCCTTCACGCGCCGCAACACCCGCGACAACACCCCCGCCGTGGTCCACGTGACCATGGTCCCGGGCCGCACGGTGGGGATCGATGTCGCGGCCAAGGGCGGCGGGAGCGAAAACAAGTCGAAGTTCAAGATGATGAATCCCAGCGATTCGGTGCAGGACTGGGTCGAGGAAATGCTGCCGCAGATGGGCGCCGGCTGGTGCCCGCCGGGGATGCTCGGGATCGGCATCGGCGGCACCGCAGAACATTGCATGCAGCTGGCCAAGCAGGCGCTGATGGAGCCGATCGATATGGCCCAACTCAAGCAGCGCGGCGCGCAAACCGATATCGAGGCGATGCGGATCGAGATCTTCGACCGGGTCAACGCGCTGGGCATCGGCGCGCAGGGGCTGGGCGGGCTCTCGACCATTCTCGACGTCAAGATCCTCGATGCGCCCTGCCACGCCGCGGGCAAACCGGTGGGGATGATCCCCAATTGCGCCGCCACCCGCCACGCGCATTTCACGCTCGACGGGTCGGGTCCGGTGTTTCTCGAAACCCCCAAGCTGGATCAATGGCCCGATGTGCACTGGCAGCCTGACGCGGCGGCCAAGCGGGTCGATCTCGACAATCTGACTCAAGCCGAAGTGTGCAGCTGGAAGCAAGGCGACCGGCTGCTGCTCAATGGCAAGATGCTGACCGGACGCGACGCCGCGCACAAGCGCATCCAGGACATGCTGGCCAAGGGCGAGGAGCTACCGGTCGATTTCAGGGGCCGTGCGATCTATTACGTCGGCCCGGTCGATCCGGTGATTGGCGAGGTCGTCGGACCCGCCGGGCCGACCACCGCCACGCGGATGGACAAGTTCACCGACATGATGCTCGAACTTGGCCTGCTGGCAATGATCGGCAAGGCCGAGCGCGGCCAGGGCGCCGTTACCGAGATCGCCAAGCACAAGGTTGCCTATCTCATGGCAGTCGGCGGCGCCGCCTATTTGGTCAGCCGGGCAATCCGCGAGGCCAAGGTGGTGGCGTTCGAAGATCTCGGGATGGAGGCGATCTACGAATTCACCGTCGAAGACATGCCGGTCACCGTCGCGGTCGACAGCGAGGGTAACAATGTCCACCAGCTCGCCCCGCTGGTGTGGAAAGAGAAGATCGCGCGCGAACACCTGCTGCCCGGCTGATGGCAAGGTCCGCGGTTTCCTCGACCAACGCTAGAGTCGCCTCGACCAAGCCTCTGGTCACGGCTGGCCGGGTGCGGCAGATGCAGAACTGACCATGGACGAGATGACTCCCCCGCCCGGGCGCGTGCCGACCCGCACCGTGCTCGCTTCGATTGTAGGGCTGTGGCTCTGCTACCTCGGGCTGATCACCCTGCGCTCTGTGCTGATCGACCGCACGTATTTTGCCGAGATGCTGGGCCTGCGCAGCTTGGTCACGCTGGCCGGGATTGCGGTTACGGTCATGGTCTGGTCGATCCTGCGGCTGTTCGACAATCGCCGGGTCGGACTGCGCATGACGATTGCTGCGGTGTTGATGGTTCCGGCAGCATTGGCCCTGGCGTTGATCAACACCCAGGTCTTTTCGGGCATCGACCAGCGAAATTTCAAGCAGGAACGTAACCCCAGCGACCTCCAGATTCGCCACGATACCGCTGGCAACGTGCTGGTCGACATTCCCGACCCGCCGCAATTAAGCCGCCAGCAACTCGCCCGGCTGCAGGAAAAGTTTGCCGAACAGGGGCTGTGGCGCCAGCTGACCGATATCGCGATCGGGCGCTACTTCCTGCTGCTCGCCTGGGCGGCGCTGTACTTTGCGATGGTCAACGCCGAACAGGCCCGTGCGGCCGAGCGGCGCGAAGGCGAATATCGCCGCGCCGCCAAGGCCGCCGAGCTGCGCTCGCTGCGCTATCAGGTCAACCCGCACTTCCTGTTCAATACCTTGAATTCACTCTCGGCATTGGTGATGACCGGCAAGGATGCCGCGGCCGAAAAGATGATCCAGTCGCTTTCGGGGTTCTATCGGCGCAGTCTGGCGGAAGATCCCACCGGCGACATCGCACTTGAAGCCGAGGTTGGCCTGCAGCGCTCTTACCTCGAGATTGAGGCCGTGCGTTTTCCCGCCCGGCTCAAGACCGAGTTCGATATTCCGGCAAGCCTCGAGCAGGCCAGTGTGCCAGGGCTGATCCTGCAACCCCTGGTCGAGAATGCGGTGCGCTATGCCGTGGCCGCCACCGCCAAGCCGGTTACCCTATCCATCGCCGCGCGCGAGGAAGCTGGTCAGCTCGTTCTGGAAGTGCTCGACGATGGACCGACGTCGAGCAAGGGCGACAAGCACGGCTTCGGCATTGGGCTGGCCAACGTCCGCGACCGGCTTGAAGCGCGCTACGGCGAAGCGGCCAGCCTGACTGCGGGCCCCAAGGCCGGAGGCGGCTGGAGCTCGGTCATCCGGATGCCGCTCGATATCGATGGTTGAGGTTCAAGGCGAGCAACTGGCGACGTTGATCGTCGATGACGAGCCGCTCGCGCTTGAACGGTTGGAACTGATTTGTGCCGGGATCGCAGGGTTGCGCGTGGTCGGCACCGCGCGCGATGGTGCGGCAGCACTGGCGGCAATCTCGGACCTCGCACCCGACCTCGTTCTTCTCGACATTACCATGCCCGAGCTTGACGGCATGGCGGTCGCACGGGCGCTGACCCGGCGCGAGCTCGCCCCGGCGGTGATCTTCGTCACTGCGCATGAGAACTTCGCGGTCGAAGCCTTCGATCTCGACGCGTTCGATTACGTTCTGAAGCCGGTGACTCCCGACCGGCTCGAACGATCGGTGGCGCGCGCGGTGGCCAGGCGCAACGTCCGTGCCCGGGGCGAACCGCAGTGGCTCAGCGAGTTCTGGGTGCCCTACCGCAGCGAATTGCTCCGGGTGGCGGCCTCCGATGTCGAGCGGATCGACGCTGAACGCGATTATGTGCGGCTGCATGTCGCCGGACATTCCGGGGCAGGCCGCAGCTACCTCCTGCTGCAGACCGTATCGGGGCTGGAGGCACGGCTCGACCCGCGTCAGTTCATCCGTTTGCATCGTTCGACCATCCTGCGCCGTGACCGCATCACCGGGCTGCGCCATGACGGACTGGGCGTCTGGTCGGCCGAACTCGATGACGGCTCGATGGTGCGGATCGGACGGACCTATCTTTCGCGTGCCAAGGCGATGGCGGGGCGCTAACCAGACCGAATGGCTGATCCGCTCACGCTGTTCCATCTCAGCGATATCCATTTCGGTCTGGAAGATCGCGCGGCGCTTGCTGCGGTCAAAGCCGCCATTGCGCGGCAAACGCCCGCTGCGGTGCTGATTACCGGCGATTTGACGATGCGTGCCCGTCACCGCGAATTTGCCGCAGCGCGTGACTGGATCGGAGCGCTGGATGTGCCGGTAACGGTCGAGGTCGGCAATCACGATATGCCCTACTTCAACCCGTGGGAGCGCTTTACCGATCCTTACCGGCGCTTCCTCGAATTGCAGGAGCTGCTCGAAAGGCCGCTCGATCTCCCGGGCATTTCGGTGGTGCCGTTGCTCACTTCGGTCAAGGCGCAGTGGCGCTGGCCGTGGTCCGAAGGCCTGGTCAGCCGCCGCGCGCTCGCCGAGACGCTGGCCGCGATCGACCGCGTGCCCAAGGGCAATCGCGTGCTGGTGACAGCGCACCACCCGCTGCTTGAACGCAGTCCGGGGGGCAAGCGGCTGACGATCGGCGGCAGTGCGGCGATGGCGGCACTTGCCGGGCGCGGGGTCGATGCTGTGCTCACCGGCCATGTCCACGATCCGTTCGATCTCGTCGCCGAAACCGCGAACGGGCCGCTCCGCATGATCGGCGCGGGGACTTTGTCGAGGCGCATCCGCTCGACCCCGGCGAGCTTCAACGAACTCACTGTAACGGAGCGATCGATCGACGTCGTCGTGCGCAATTTCGCCGATGTTCCATCAAGCCAGATGCAGATCGGAACGATCCCCGAGGACGCAATGCCGCCGCGCGCGCAGGGAGAGCCGGTCGCCCCGATCGGGGCGGTCCCGGATGTCGATCCGCCGGTGCACTGAATCCATGCGAAAAGGGCGGCCCGTGCGGACCGCCCTCTTGCTGTAACGACAGATCTGCCGAAGCTTAGCGCTTCGAGAACTGGAAGCTCTTGCGGGCCTTGGCCTTGCCGTACTTCTTGCGTTCGACTGCGCGGCTGTCGCGGGTCAGGAACCCGGCAGCCTTGACCACGCCGCGCAGCGCCGGTTCGAAGCGGGTCAGCGCCTGCGAAATGCCGTGCTTGACCGCGCCAGCCTGACCCGACAGGCCGCCGCCCTTGACGGTGGCGATCACGTCGTACTGGCCTTCACGCTCGGCGACCTGGAACGGCTGGTTCAGCACCAGGCGCAGGGTCGGACGGGCGAAGTAGACGTCCTGGTCGCGGCCATTGACCACAACCTTGCCCGAGCCGGGCTTGATCCAAACGCGGGCGACCGCGTCCTTGCGGCGGCCGGTAGCATAGGCGCGGCCCTGGGCATCGATCTGCTTGTCGCGCAGCGGCATCGTCGAGACCGGCGGAGCGACAGGGACTTCGGCAATTTCGCCGAGATCGGCGAGATCGGTGACGGTATTCTCGGACATTATGCACCCACCTTGTTCTTGCGGCTCATCGCCGCAACGTCGAGCACTTCGGGCTGGGTTCCGCCGTGCGGATGCTCCGTCCCGGCATAGAGATGCAGCGCGCGCATCTGGTCGCGGCCGAGCGGCCCGCGCGGGATCATGCGCTCAACTGCCTTTTCGAGCACGCGCTCAGGGAAGCGGCCGGCCAGAACCTTGTCTGCGGTCACTTCCTTGATGCCGCCGGCATAACCGGTGTGCTTGTAATAGGCCTTCAGCTTGAGCTTGTTGCCGGTGAACTTCACCTTGTCGGCGTTGATCACGACGACGTGATCGCCGCAATCGACGTGCGGGGTGAAGCTTGGCTTGTGCTTGCCGCGCAGGTGATTGGCGATAACGACGGCGAGCCGTCCGACCACCAGACCATCGGCATCGATCAGATGCCATTTCTTTTCCACCTCGGCCGGTTTGATCGACCGGGTGACCTTGCTGAGCGCCTTCATGGCCAGCCTTTCCTTGAAACTATCGGGTTGAACCCTGTGACCCGCGCCGATTCGCAATGCAGCAGCGCGCGTGGAAGCGGCCCATTCGTGGAAACAGCCGAACAAGTCAAGGTTTGCAGCGGGTTTCGCGAGAGGTAAAATGATACCTCAAAGATGCAATCGAATCAATTGCCGGCGAGCGGCTCAAGGCTCCACACTTCACGCGACACGCGGTGAGAGCCGGAAAGGTCGGTCGTAATCACCCGCTCAAACAGGGCTGGCATGCCGCAGGGCAGCCACTTTTCCACCCGCAGCACCACATCGACCTCGCCCGCGCTGCCATCGGCCAGCGTGACGCTGCGATGCAGATGGCGCTCGGCATCCTTGGCGCTGAATAAGTCGACCGGCCATGGCGAACTGCGCGGATCGCTGGCCATATTGATGAGAAGCTGAATGGTTTCTTGCTTGGTCTGATCTGCGATCGGCGCTGCCTGGAGCATGTTGCTCCCCATCCGGCTGGCACTTTCGTGCGTCTGGCGGTCAGTTGAACCGACCGATTCGGCTTTGATCAGGCCGCGGCTGTCGACCACGAGCGGGAAGGGCCCGGGCTCACTGCGCTGCCGCTCAAGGTCGGCGAGCCCCTTGAGCACTGGGGGTACGTCGACCGTGACCCCCAGCGGCGCACCGGTCAGCGTATAGCCATTGCCCGACGCAACAAACTGCACCTTGAAGCTGCGTTTGACGATTATCTGCTTCCCGTCTGACAGATCGCGAATCACCGTTCGGCTTAGAACCATGGGAGCGCTGGGCGGGGCAAATCCTGCCGGGCTGTGAGCCAAGGCCGGCGTTTCCAGACGGGCCCCGGCAAGCGGGGCAAGAGCCGTCATACCGGCCAGAAGGACAAGCGAAGACTTCACGATCCGGCCCGAATCATGGGATTGAGCGAAGACCCGCCGTGATGACGGCCGCTAGCGCAGCTGAATCTGATCGGCATGCTAACGTTCAAAGCCTTACCCCTTTCCGCACTGGATCAAGTCCGGCTTGATCCGCGGAATCACCTGTATTGGCGCAGCACGCTGCGCTTTCGTCAAGTATTTCTCCTGAATGCCTTACATTTGGTTGGCGCATGAAGAAAGCAATTCGCGCGAACGGCTGGGCTGATCAGGCAGACTCTTTCGAACGATTCCCACTCCCCAGCAAATGCGCGCACCAGGTGGTGGTGATCAGCAGGAGCGCTCCGGTCAGCTGGTGCAGCGCGGCGATCCAGATCGCTACACCGCTCATGACCGTGGCAATGCCGAGCAGAACCTGCGTGCCAAACATGCTGTGCAGCACGATCGAAGCCTTGCGGTGCGCCGTACGAAGGCGCCGCGCGACCACGATCAGCACCACTACGACCAGCCACGCCCACCAGCGATGGACGAAATGCACCAGGAACGGGTCGTAGAGCAGCGCATGGACGGGTCCTTGCGACCAATCGATCCCCGCCGGAAAAAACTGCCCCTGCATCAGCGGCCATGCCTCCCAATTGAGCCACCCGCCCCCCGCAACAGGACCAGCCCGCAATCCGGCGAGGAGCGCGCCGTAAACCAGCTGCAGCGCCAGTGCGGCGAGTGCGAGGCCGCCAAGCCGCGAAATCCGTGCCGACCTGCCGGTGGCCGCATAAAGCCTCAGATCGAGCGCGGTCCACACCAGCGCCGCCAGTGTGGTCAAGGCCAGCGCAAGATGCGTTGCGAGGCGCAGGTGGCTGACCTTGACGTCGTGCGTAAGGCCCGAGGACACCATCCACCATCCGACCAGCCCCTGCAGTCCGCCCAGCGCCAGAATTGCCACCAAGCGCATCCGAAAGCGGGCCGGGACCTTGCCGGTGAGCCAGAACCAGGCGAGCGGCAGGCCATAGGCAAGGCCGACCAGTCGGCCGAGCAGGCGGTGAAACCACTCCCAGAAGAAGATGTGCTTGTAAGCCTCGAGGCTCATCCCGGCTGGGCCGTTGACCTCGGTATATTGGGGGATTTTCTGATAAGCCGTGAACTGCGTCTGCCACTGTGCCTCGGTCAAAGGAGGAAGTGCGCCAGTGATCGGTTGCCATTCGGTGATCGACAGGCCTGATTCGGTCAGCCGGGTAATGCCCCCCACGACCACCATCGTGACCACCAGCGCGGCGACTGACCAGAGCCACCAGACCAGCGTCTTCGATACCTTGAACGATCCAATGGGTTCCGCGATTCGCATGGCGCGCGCTCTGCTGCCAAGCCCGGCAAAGCGCAAGGGCGATGCACCAAAGTCCGTGTTCGCCCTTGCTAGACGTTACACCATCACATACATGAGCGCCGCAATGCGACAGGCAATTCATTCGATTCGAGGCCGACTCGACCAGATGGGGGTGATCCTCTCCGGGCTCTGCGCGGTACACTGCCTTGCGGGCTTGCTGCTGGTTGCCGGGCTTGGCCTGGGCGGCGGCGTGCTGCTCGCGCCGGAGATTCACCGCTACGGACTTGCGCTGGCAATCGCAGTGGGTTCGGTCACTCTGGTGCTGGGCATGATCCGTCACGGCGATCCGGTTCCCTTGCAGGTCGGAGCCGCAGGAGTGGGTTTCATGGCGCTCGCGCTGTTTGTCGGCCACGGCACCGCCGAAGCCGTGCTGACCATTCTCGGGGTCGCACTGCTCGCCTGGGCGCATCTGCGGAACTTGCGCCGCGGCTACTGATCGCTATCTGCGATCCTACGATGACCGATCCGCTTTCCCTCACCGTCAACGGCGAACCGCGCCTCGCGCCCGCCGGCTCCATCGCCGACCTCGTGCGCAGCCTTGAACTCGATCCGGCCAAGGTCGCGGTTGAGCGAAACGGTGTGATCGTGCCGCGCTCGACGCTAGGCGACCATGCACTGGCAAGCGGGGACGTGTTCGAGATCGTGCATTTTGTGGGCGGCGGACAAGACGATCAGACCCCCGCCGATACCTGGACCGTCGCCGGACGGACCTTCACTTCGCGGCTGATTGTCGGCACCGGCAAGTACAAGGATTTCGCCCAGAACGCGGCGGCGGTTGCGGCCTCCGGGGCGGAGATCGTGACGGTTGCAGTGCGGCGGGTCAATGTATCGGACCCCAAGGCACCGATGCTGACCGACTTCATCGATCCGAAGAAAATCACCTACCTGCCCAACACCGCGGGTTGCTTTACCGCCGAAGACGCGATCCGCACCCTGCGGCTGGCGCGCGAAGCCGGGGGCTGGGATCTGGTCAAGCTCGAGGTGCTGGGCGAAGCGCGCACGCTTTATCCCGATATGCGCGAGACGCTGAAAGCCTGCGAAGTGCTCGCCGGCGAAGGCTTCCTGCCGATGGTCTACTGCGTCGACGATCCGATCGCGGCGAAGCAGCTCGAAGAGGCAGGCGCGGTGGCGGTCATGCCGCTCGGCGCGCCGATCGGTTCGGGCCTCGGTATCCAGAACCGGGTGACGATCCGCTTGATCGTCGAAGGCGCCAGCGTGCCGGTGCTGGTCGATGCGGGCGTGGGCACGGCCAGCGACGCAGCCGTGGCGATGGAGCTTGGTTGTGACGGGGTGCTGATGAACACCGCGATCGCCGAGGCCAAGGACCCGCTGCGCATGGCCCGGGCGATGAAGCTGGCGGTCGAGGCGGGACGCGACGCCTATCTTTCGGGCCGCATGGCGACGCGCAAATACGCCGATCCTTCGAGCCCGCTGGCGGGGCTGATCTAGCCAGCTTTGCGCGCGATTACGTTGACCCAGGGCGAGATTCGCCCGTCGTAACCCGCGCCCTCACCTTGGGTGAGCTCAAGCAGCTGCCAGTCACCAGCTTTTCTGTAGAAGGCCTCGGCCTGCTCGGGTGAGGGATAGTTGAAATAGCGATCGAGGCTATCGCGTCCTTCCATGCCACCGCTCTTGTAGGTCGCCATATGCCAACCACCGGGTTTGAGAGCACGCCAGATCCGGGAAAGGATATTGGCCAGTCCGCTGCGCGGGACGTGAAGCAAGGAATAGCTGGCATAGACCGCATCAAACGTTTCAATCGCTGCCAAATCAGCAAATCGCATTACTTTGACCGTGCGGCCAAGGCGCCGTTCCGCCAGCGCCGCCATTTGCGGCACGCCGTCGGTAGGCTCCACCACGAATCCCCTGCTTTCCATGTAGGCGGCGTCCCGGCCACCGCCACACCCTAGCTCGAGGATTGAAGCTGCGGCCGGAAGAAAATCGAGAAAACGCGGAAGATCGCAGTTGATCCCGCTTTGACTGCGGGCATGGTAATCCGGCGCTTTTTTGGCATAGAATTCAAGCGTGCGGGGATCGTGTCCGGCCATGCAAAGGGAATCCGCCCGCCGCGAGCACGAGTCAAGCGATCAGCCGCAGCGGCCAGGTAGAGTTCCATAGCCCCGCTGCAACGCGACATTCGCCATCGTGGTTAACGGGATCATAACCATATTCGGGTGAAGTGCTCCAGACCAGACAGGGGCATTTCATGGCGAATACAACCTCCGCATCGCTGACCATCGCAGAGCTTCGCGAATTCGCAGGCTTCTCAGCCTGTGAGCAGCGCTACATCAAGCGCAGCCTCGATGTCGGGCTGGGGCGGCAGGACGCGTTCAAGCTGTGGGCGCGCGATGCCCAGGAAACCGCATCGATCCGCAGCCAGTATGTGGTTTACCAGGATCTCAAGGCGCTGCGCGGCAAAGTCCCGGTGGACAGCTCGTTCGATGCGATCGAGGAATATATGGGCAAGCTGCTGCGCATTGCGGCTTTTGACCTCGCCCAGGACCGCCTGACCTGCTTCTCATCCTTCCGCTTCCTGTATGAGCGCCTGCTTGGCGCCGAGGTTCGGCCGTTTCTGCCGAGCGCCTTCTGCGCCGCCGCGGCGCTCCCGCAGATCCGGCCCGAACGCCGCAAGCACCTGCTCCAGTCGATCAGCGAAGCTGCCGCAACCGCACCCGGTTGGTCGGCGCGCGAGCCGAGTTTTTACCCCGAGTGGGTGGCCAAGGAAGCTGCTTGATGTGACTGTGCAGATGGCGTGAAGACGCCTTGCTGAGTCCCCGTTTTGGCCGCCGCAAACGGGCCGGAACGCCCTGCAATGCGAGCGGCCGGGGCATTCCACATGCAAAACGCCGCGATTCTGCGCGTCCGAATCAGAAAAAATCCTGTCTTATCCGCGCAATAGTGGACAGATCGATTTTTCAAATAGACGATTGCATCGCCAACGTGCAGACATCGGCGCGCAGCGTCCGTTGGCGCAGCATCGGTTTACGCATTTAAGTTTATCCAAGGGGATCACCACATGAAGAAGATCGTTCTGTTCGCAGCTCTCACTGCCGCCTCGCTCTCGCTCTCGGCTTGCGGCAAGAAGGACGAAGCTCCGGCTGCTACCGACACCGCGACTGCCGCTGCAGACGCCATGGGCGGCGCTTCGACTGAAGCCACTGCCGCTTCGAGCGAAGATGCAGCTGGCGCTTCGAGCGAAGCCAAGATGTAATCATCTGCAGTTTACTGCAAAAAGGGCCGGGCCGGCGGATGTGGACCATCGCCGCGCCCGGCTTTTTTGCGCCTGCTTAAGTCTCACTCTTCCGCGCAGCGAGTTCGGCGCGGATCGCCGTACCATCGGCATCGAGGATGGGGGGCATGCGCCCCTCGGCTGGCACGGTGCCAGCGAAGCGCACCGGCGCGGCCTGCTCGAAATAGGCGCCCTCGCTCGGATGGATCCGGCGCTTGAAGAACCCGGTTGCGGCCAGGTGCGGGTCATCCAGAACCTCTGACAGATCGCGCACCGGCTGGGCTGGAAGCTGGGCTGCGTGGCACCGCTCAAGCAGGTCGGCGGTGGCAAAATGCGGGGTAAGCTCAGCCAGGTGAACGTAGAGTTCGGCCTGATGCCGCGCCCGCCCGCTGGCATCGGCGAAGCGCTCCTGGGCGATGAAAGCGGGATCGCCGAGCAAGGCAAAAATCCGGTCCCAGGCATCGAAATTGTACAGGACGATGCTGATGTGGCCATCCGCCGTGGGGAAGGGCTGACGCACCGGATCGAGCTGGCGGGCATAGCCAACCGGCCCCACCGGCGGATCGAAAGTCTGCCCGCCGAGGTGCTCAAGCATCATGAAGCTCGCGAAGGCTTCGAACATCGGCACTTCGACCAGCTGCGCCTCTTCGCTGCGTTCGCGGTGGAACAGCGCGGCCAGCGCGGCGTAGGCGGCGTGCAGCCCGGCGACCTTGTCGGCAACCAGCGAGGGCAGATAGCGCGGGCGCGGATCGCCATCGACCCGCGGCAACAGCGTGGCGGTGCCGGTCGCCGCCTGGATCACGTCGTCATAGGCCTGGAGATCGGCATAGGGCCCGTCCTGCCCGAAGCCGACGCAGTGCAGGTAGATAAGGCGCGGATAGCGCGCGCTTAGCGCCGCATGATCGAGCCCGAGCCGCTCCAGCGCCTTGCCGCGCACGTTGACCACGAACAGGTCGGCCTCGGCGAGCAGGCAATGCAGTACCGCTAGGTCCGCCTCAAGTTTCAGATCGAGCGCGATCGAGCGCTTGCTCCGATTGAGCGCCATGAACCCCGGCGCCATGTTGGGCGAAGCCGGAGCCTTGGCCGACCAGCGGAACGGATCGCCCACCCCGGGGGTTTCGACCTTGATCACCTCGGCGCCGAGATCGGCGAGGATCTGGGTGCAATAGGGTCCGAAGACCACGCTGGTCAGGTCAATGACCTTGATCCCGGCAAGCATGGGCGCCCCGGTCATCAGCCCCGGTAGAGCCCGTCGAGCCGGTCACCGTAGCGTTCCTTGAGCTTGTGCCGGCGGATCTTGAGGCTCGGGGTCATCTCCTCGTTCTCGATGGTGAAGGCCTCGTCGGCGAAGGCGAACTGGCGGACCTTTTCGATCACCGAGAGGTCCTGATTGACCCGGTCGATCGCACCGCGCACCGCGCTGCGGAACGCGGGGAGGCCCTGCAGCGCCTTCAGATCGAACTTTTCGCCGTTGGCCCGCGCCCAGTCGAGCGCCCATTCGGCATCGGGCACGATCAGCCCGACGATGTGCGGGCGGCGGTCGCCATAGACCATGGCCTGGGCGACCTCGTTCTGCAGCGTGAGCATGCCCTCGATCTTCTGGGGCGAGACATTGTCGCCCTTGTCGTTGATGATCATGTCCTTCTTGCGGTCGGTGATCATCAGCCGTCCGGCTGCGTCGATATGGCCGATATCGCCGGTGTGCAGCCACCCATTTTGCAGCGCCTTGGCGGTCTCGTCGGGGTTCTGCCAGTAGCCGTGCATGACCAGTTCGCCGCGCACCAGGATCTCGCCATCCTCGGCGATGCGAAGCTCGACCCCGTGCATCGGCGGGCCGACGGTATCCATCTTGAGGCCCGCCTTGGGCCGGTTGCAGGCGATCACCGGCCCGGCCTCGGTCTGGCCATAGCCCTGGAGCATGGTCAGCCCCATCGAATCGAAGAACACCCCGATATCGGGGTTGAGCGGAGCCCCGCCCGAAACCATCGCCTTCAATCGTCCGCCGAAGCGAGCGCGGATCTTCGGGCGCAGCGCCTTCTCGATGATCAGGTCCATCGGCTTGTCGCGCAGGCGGCGCTTGCCTTGCGCCTTGAGCGTGCCGATGGCGAGCGCGCGGTCCATCAGGTAATTGGGCAGCTTCCCCTGTTTCTCGATCTGCTTCATGATCCGCGCGCGCAGCACTTCGAACAATCGCGGCACCACCACCATGATCGTCGGGCGCACTTCCTCGATGTTCGAGGCGAGCTTTTCGAGCCCTTCGGAATAATAGATCTGCGCGCCCACCCCGATCGGCAGCATCTGCCCGCCGGTGTGCTCGTAGGCATGGCTCAGCGGCAGGAACGAAAGGAACGCTTCCTCCTCGCCGATTCCGAAATCCTCGGCGAGGATGCGCGCCGCGCCATCGACATTGCACAGCAGCGCGCCGTGGTGCTGGAGCACGCCGCGCGGGGATCCCCCGGTGCCGCTGGTGTAGATGATGCAGGCGGTGTCGGCCCGTCCGATCCCGGCGATCCGCGCTTCGACTGCGCCGCGCGTCGCTGCGGCATCACCCGCCACCATTCCGGCCCATTCGTGATATTCGAAGTTGCTCGCCTGCGCGATCCGCAGCGGCTCGATCCCGATCACGTGGCGCACAGAGCCGCCGCGCACCACCGCCTGGAGCAGCGGTTTGGCGAGCTTGTCATTGGCGACGATCACCGCCGCCGCGCCCGAATTATCGAGCACATGCAGATGATCGCGCTCGGTGTTGGTGACATAGGCCGGAACGGTGATGCAGCCCGCCGCCATGATCGCGAAATCGGCGATCAGCCATTCGGGCCGGTTTTCCGAAACCAGCAGCACCCGGTCGCCCTTGTTCAGCCCCAGCGCGACCAGCGATTGCGCCAGATTGCAGACCCGTGCAGCAACCTCAGCCCATGTCAGAGGCTGCCAGTTGCCGCCCTGCTTGGCCCACAGGAACGGGGCGCCGCCGCGGGCATCGGCCCGGCGCAGGAACAGCTCGACCACATTGTTCGTAGTGGCGAGGTCAGAAATATCCGTCACGCTGCTTGCGCCCCTTTCGCAACTCATCCAATTCCCCGCGCCAGCCTAAGGCGGCGGGGCGGAGGCGGCAAGCGCTACTCGCTGATCGCCGCGCCCTCGCTGCGCGGATCGGCCCCCCCGAGCAATTGGCCGTTCGAAATCTGGATCGCATTGGCCTTCAAGGGCAGCCCGCGCGCCTGCACTTCGGCATGACCGAGCGCCTTGAGCGCCGGGATCATCGCCTCAAGGCTGCTGCCCTGTTCGACGAACACCGTGTCGATCCCGGGGGCAAAGATCACCGGCAAGGCCAGCGCTTGCTGCGGGGTGAGGTTCCAGTCGAGCACGCCGATCACCGCCCGGATCACTTGCGCCGGGATCGTCACCCCGCCCGCCGCGCCCACGACCAGCACCAGCTTGCCATCGGGCCCGAACACCAGGGTCGGCGACATCGAGCTGCGCGGGCGTTTGCCGCTCTCCACCCGGTTGGCGACCATCCGGCCGTTCAGTTCCGGCTGCATGTCGAAATCGGTGAGCTCGTTGTTGAGGAAATAGCCGCCGACCATCAGTCCCGACCCGAACGGGCTCTCGATGGTCGAGGTATAGGTCACTGCATTGCCCTGCCGGTCGACCACCGCGATGTGCGAGGTGCCGTATTCGGGGGCGAAGGGTGCGTCGGCGCGGCTGAGACCTTCCGCGCCCGGCGGGGTGCCCGCGCTGACGCTGGCCATGGTCTTGGCCGGGTCGATCAAGGCCGAGCGCTTGGCGAGGTAAGCGGGATCGACCATGCCCGCGACCGGGACGGTGACGAAATCGGCATCGGCCGAATAGCGCGCGCGATCGGCATAGGCGAGCCGCTCGCTCTCGGCGATCAGATGCCACGCGGTCGGCGACGACTGGCCAAGCGCGTGGAGGTCGAAGCGTTCGAGCTGGCCCAAAGTGGCAAGCACGGTGGTCGCGCCCGAGCTGGGCGGGCCCATGCCGCAGATCCGGTATGCGCGATACTTGGCGCAGACCGGGGCGCGGTCCTTGGCCTGGTACGCGCCCAGATCGCTTGTCGTCATCGGCTCGGGGTTACGCGGCGCGGTGGTTACCCGGGCCACGATCGCGCGGGCATTACCGCCGCCATAGAACGATTTGGGACCCTGCCGCGCAATCATCTCCAGCGTATTGGCGAGGTCCGGGTTGCGGATCACTGTCCCGACCGGAAGCGGCTGGCCGTCAGCGCCGTAATAGAGCGCGCGCCCCTCTGGCGTGAAGGCGGCGGTCTGGCTGCTGGCTTTCAGCATTCCGTAGAGCCGCGGGGTAACCACAAAGCCGCTCCGCGCCAGCTTGATCGCGGGGGCGAACAGCGCGGCCCAGGGCAGGCGGCCGTGCGCCGCGTGGGCCTTGGCCGCCAGCGCGATGTTGCCCGGCACGCCGACGCTGGTCCCGCCCGGCACGGCTTCGCCAAAGCTCATCACCTTGCCGTCCTTGAAAAACCATTGGGGCCCGGCGGCGGCAGGTGCCTTTTCGCGGCCGTCGATCGTCTCGACCTCGCCGCGGGCATTGGTTTCGACATAGAGCCCGCCGCCGCCGATGCCCGAGCTTTGCGGCTCGACCACAGTCAGCGCGAGCATGGTGGCGATCGCCGCGTCGGTGGCGCTGCCGTCTTGCGCCAGCATAGCCGTCCCGGCGGCCGCCGCGCGCGGGTCGGCGGCGCTGACCATGCCCTTGGCGTAAAGCTGGGTGCTGGGCGAAGGGGCCGAAACAGTCTGGGCGGCAGTGCAGCCGGCCAGGGCCAGCGGGGCGAGGATCAGGGCAAGGCGGTTGAGCATGGCCTAAACGCTAGGCGACCAAGGCATGTTCCGCAATGTGCACGCCTTCGATCGGTGCGGGCCTTACCACGACAGTCTTGCTTGATGAGTTCGTTCCCAATGCCGAAGCAAGGTCGGGATATCCTTTGGCTTCAAGAATGCCGACTAACTCAGAATTGATCTTACGGACCATGTTCGGACCTTCGTAGATAAGCCCGGTATAAATTTGCACCATGCTGGCTCCAAGGGTGACGCGTTCAAACACGTCTTGGGCAGTTGCGATGCCACCGACGCTGATGATCGGCACGTCCGGGCCAAGATTTGCGTAAAACCTCTGCAAGCTGAGCTTACTAAGCTCAGCAAGAGGTTCTCCAGACAAGCCTCCGGAATGGGCCGCGTCTTGTGGGGCAAGGGTTTTGGGGCGCGTAGTCGTCGTATTACCAACGATCAATGCAGAGACCTTCGAACTTCGGATAATCGAACACACTTCATCGATTTGCTGGGGGTCCAAATCCGGCGAAACCTTGATAAAAATGGGAACCCGGATTCGCTCAATTTCCGCGTCAAGGAGCGAAATAAGAGCGCGCAGGCCATCACCACTTTCCAGATTTCTAAGTCCGGGAGTATTGGGGGACGAAACGTTAACTGTTACATAGTCGGCGTATTTCGCCACTTTGCGGTAACCTAAGACATAGTCTGCTGCTCGGTCTAGGCTGTCCTTGTTTGCTCCGACGTTTACGCCAAGGGGACCCCCACGAAGCGTAGATTTGCGAAGGCGCTGGACCGCAGCATCAATTCCAAAATTCGGGAAACCCATCCGGTTGATGATTGCCCTATTGCGCTTGATCCGAAAAATCCGCTTCTCATCATTTCCTAACTGAGGAAGTGGAGTCAGCGTGCCGACCTCGACTGATGAAAATCCGAAGTCATACATGTGACTGAAACAAAGAGCATCTTTGTCGAATCCAGCAGCTAGGCCAACTGGGGAATCAAAATTTAGTCCTGCAATCGACAAACGCAGCTTTGTCGAGCTTGGTCGAGCTCGCAAACGCAAGAGCATCGCGATCAAAGGGACAAGCTTGAGCGTCCAACCATGCACTCGTTCTGGATCGAACCAAAAAAGGATTGGTCGGATGAAGAGCCTGTAGACTGACATCAGTTGCCAAGCATTCGTCGAAACCCGCCTAAGAATCGTTTCCGCCCGGAATCCGGGCGGAATGCGTAACTCCTAAGAGTCAAGCGGCCCTTGAATCATTTTCACAGGATTTGCAAGAGTCACGATCCACTTATCGTCAAGTCGGTCCGTAAGCCCGTTGGACGAAGCAAGGTCAACTTACCGGTCTGCAACAGCGGTATGGGCAGGACAATCCAAATTGCAGAGTGGCGGATTCCTACAATTCGAATCGCGGATGGCCCCCTATCCCAGCATTGCGACCCGAAGGACCCGCAGCGATTCGCTCCGGGCTCTTAACTTCCAAAGCGGCCTACCGGCACCTGCCGTTGGGCCGCTTCTTTTATGCGGCTGCGGCGCCCTCGCGGCCATTGCCAAGGCGACCTGGCGCTCCTATCTGCAAACCGGAACGAATCAGTCCGATTTGGGATCTTGCCCTATGCGCCTCTCGAGCATGGCCGACTATGCCGTCGTCACGATGAGCGCCGCCGCGCGCCATTGCGGGATGGTGCGCGTTTCGGCGGCGCAACTCGCAGAAGAGACGGGGTTGCCGGTCCCGACCGTACAAAAGGTCGTTAGCTTGCTCACCGCCGCCGGCTTGCTGCGGAGTTCGCGCGGGTCTGGCGGTGGACTCCAGCTCGCGCGGCCCGCCGCCGCGATCAGCCTCGCCGATATTGTCGAGGCGGTCGAAGGCCCGATTGCGCTCACCGCGTGCACCGACAAGGGCAAGCATGACTGCGGCCTTGAAAGCGCCTGCACCGTCCGCCCGCACTGGGGCGTGGTGAATGCGGCGATGCGCGGCGCGCTCGCCGATGTGCCGCTGACCCGGCTGGCCGAGGTGGCGTGATGATTTGCTCACGCAGAGATCGCAGAGGGCGCGGAGCAGAATCGCTTGCGGCGAAGCCGCTTTCGGATTTGGCCGCCCGTTACGACAACCTTGTCGCTATTGAAAATGCCTGCGGCGCCCTTCTCTTCTCTGCGTCCTCTGCGGTCTCTGCGCGGGCAACTTATTCTGGGCTTGCCAAATGACCGATAACGCCGCCCTCAAGGATCAGGCCGCGCACGATGCTGCCGCCAAGGTCGCCGATTACGAACACGGCTGGTCGGCCGAGATCGAGACCGACTTCGCCCCCAAGGGTTTGAGCGAAGACACCGTCCGGTTCATCAGCGCCAAGAAGAACGAGCCGCAGTGGATGCTCGACTGGCGATTGAAGGCCTTTGCGCTGTGGCAGACCATGCCGATGCCCGACTGGGCCAAGCTCAATATCGCGCCGATCGATTATCAGGACGCCTATTACTACGCCGCGCCGCGCGCCAAGCCCAAGCTCGGCAGCCTCGACGAGGTCGATCCCGAGATCCTGCGGGTTTACGAAAAGCTCGGCATTCCCTTGGAGGAGCAGAAGGTGCTCGCCGGGGTCGAAGGCGCGCGCAAGGTCGCGGTCGACGCGGTGTTCGATTCGGTTTCGGTCGCCACCACTTTCCGCGAGGAGCTCAAGCGTGCCGGGGTGATCTTCCTGTCGATCTCCGAAGCGGTGCGCGAATATCCCGAGCTGGTGAAAAAGTGGCTGGGCAAGGTCGTCCCCCAGCATGACAACTTCTTCGCCGCGCTCAACTGCGCGGTCTTTTCCGACGGGACCTTCGTCTACATTCCCGAGGGCGTGCGCTGCCCGATGGAGCTCAGCACCTATTTCCGCATCAACGCCGAGAACACCGGCCAGTTCGAACGCACGCTGATCATCGCCGAGAAGGGCAGCTACGTCAGCTACCTCGAAGGCTGCACCGCGCCAATGCGTGATGAAAACCAGCTGCACGCCGCGGTGGTCGAACTGGTCGCGCTGGACGATGCCGAGATCAAGTATTCGACCGTGCAGAACTGGTACCCCGGCGACGCGCAGGGCAAGGGCGGGATCTACAATTTCGTCACCAAGCGCGCGCTGTGCCAGGGCAAGCGCAGCAAGGTCAGTTGGACCCAGGTCGAGACCGGCTCGGCGGTGACGTGGAAGTATCCCAGCTGCGTGCTCAACGGTGAGGATTCGGTCGGCGAGTTCTACTCGGTCGCGGTGACCAACAATTTCCAGCAGGCCGATACCGGCACCAAGATGATCCACAACGGCAAGGGCAGCCGTTCGACGATCATTTCGAAGGGCATCTCGGCCGGGCGGAGCAACAACACCTACCGCGGCCTCGTCCGCGTCGCCGCGAACGCCGAGGGTGTGCGCAATTTCACTCAGTGCGATTCGCTGCTGCTCGGCCCCGACTGCGGCGCGCACACCGTGCCCTACATTGAGGTCCGCAATCCCTCGGCGCAGATCGAGCACGAGGCGACCACCAGCAAGATCTCCGACGACCAGCTGTTCTACGCGATGCAGCGCGGGCTCGGGCAGGAGGAGGCGGTCGCGCTGATCGTCAACGGCTTCGCCAAGGAAGTGCTGCAACAGCTGCCGATGGAGTTCGCGGTCGAGGCGCAGAAACTGCTGGGGATTTCGCTTGAGGGGAGTGTGGGGTGATGCCGCTGAGTACGGGAACGGCAATTGGAATTGCCATCGCGCTATGGTTCGCGACAGGCTGGTATTTGAATGAGCGGCTGGCAAAGCTGCACCAAAAATTTGACGCGTTGTTTGAGCAACTCAATGGCCTGAGAGAATACCTTTACGAAATCGATCCTCAGTTTGACGAGGAACGCCAAGCGCTTGAGTCGTTCATGTCTGGGTCTGGCGGGCTGATGGCTGGAGCCGCACACAACGAACTTATGCGTGAAAGGCATGAAGCCGGACGTCGCACTCTCAACACTGGATTCTCGGGAAGCGAACGGTGACTTTAGTTGATTTGCCTTCGAACAAAATCCGAAAAGCTGACTCTTGGATCGCGCAAAAGTGTCCGGGACGTGCACGCATGATTCGATTTACCCCGTTCTTGGCTACTTACGAATGTGACGACCTGAACGATGCGACGTTACTAAAGTTGAGTATTTGATGATGCTCCAGATCAATAACCTCTCCGCCACGGTCGCTGACAAGCCGATCCTCAAGGGCTTTTCGCTCACCGTGAATGCGGGCGAGATTCGTGCGGTCATGGAGCTGTGCAGCGGATGAAGGGCGTCGATCTCGATCCCGGCCTGCGCCTCGCCCCGGATGATTCCGAAATGCGCGTGTCGTTTGCGGCGGGGGTGGACCACGCCGAAGCGCTTGACCGGGCCGAAGCCATCCTGCGCCGCGAAGGCGTGGTCGTGCTCGACGATCTTGGCGATCCGGCGCGTTACCAAGCCTGCCGCGAAGAGTTGGCGGGTGCCTACCCTGGCTATGCCCGGCCCGACCGGACCCGGAACTACGGGCCCTACGAAGGGCGCCACACCATGGGCACGGTGATCGAGCACGCCATGGCCGACCGGCAGCTGCTGCTGCCCGAACCGGTCGAGCGAATCGCGAAATCACTGCTTGGCCCGGACTTCATGTTCGACTCGGTCGGCCTGCTGATGGCCTTCCCCGGGGCAGTCGACCAGCCGCGCCATCCCGACGCCACGCTCTTTCCCGGAACCCCGCTGGACGGTTTGCTTCAACCCTTCGCACTCGCCTTTGCGCAGCCGCTGGTGGAAATGAATGAGCGT
>JBJTLY010000339.1:0-22115 GCA_046063275.1 Novosphingobium sp.
TCGGTGCTCCACAACGCCGCGCGCGAGCCGGAGATTGTTGACCTCTGCCAGCTGCTGGTCGCGATGGGCGCGCAGATCGAGGGGATCGGCAGCTCCGACGTGACGATCCACGGCGTCCCCCGCCTCCACGGCGCAACTTACCGAGTGATGAGCGACCGGATCGAGGCAGGTTCATATGCCTGCGCCGCAGCAATCACTGGCGGCGAGGTGTTCCTGAAGCACGCGGTGGCCGAGGAAATGGATGCAACCCTGCAGGCGCTGCGCGATGCCGGGGTCCACGTCGAGCCCAAATCGGACGGCATCCAGATCGCGTCCGACGGCAAGCTCAAGGCCGTCACGCTTTCAACCGCCCCTTACCCCGGTTTCGCCACCGACATGCAGGCGCAGCTGATGGCTATGCTGTGCCTCGCGCAAGGCTCGTCGGTGCTGACCGAGACGATCTTCGAAAACCGCTACATGCACGTCCCCGAACTCAACCGCATGGGCGCGCATATCGAAACCAAGGGCCGCACCGCGATCGTCCACGGGGTCGAGAAACTGACCGGTGCCGAAGTGATGGCCACCGACCTGCGGGCTTCGATGAGCCTGGTGATCGCCGGGCTGGCCGCGGAAGGTGAGACCCAGGTCCACCGCCTCTATCACCTCGACCGGGGGTATGAGCGGCTCGAAGAAAAGCTCGCGCTGGTTGGCGCGCAGATCGAGCGGGTTGGCGGGGACTAACGCTCGCCCGGATCTGGCGGAGGCGGCGGTGGGGCGTCCCATTCCTGTTCGTATTCGATCCGCGAATCGATTACCTGCCCCGCGGCATTGCGCGCGGGTTTGAACTTGAAGCGCTACATGATCAGCGTGCAGGTGGCGGTGTCGAGTTCGCGGCTGCCACTGGTGCGGGTGACGCGGCAGGCGTTCGGGCGGCCGTTGGCGCCGACTGAGACCAGGGTTTCGGTGGTGCCGCTGATATGCGCCTCGCGCACCGCTTTGGGATAGTCGCTGTTCTTGATCTTTCCGCCGGTCCATTCGGCGTCGCTCCCGCCGCCGTCCCCGTCACCGCTGCCCGCGCCGGGGCCATTGCCGCCATTGCCCGACCCGGTGCCGTTGCCGAGGCCGAATGCACCGCTGCCCGGGCCGGGCTGGACGGCGGCGCCGGCCTTGATCCCGACCGATTGGGCCGGGACAATTGCTGCGGGAATTGGAGTGGGCGGGACGATGATCTGTTCGGGCCGCTTCACCGCCGCCGCCTCGGCCTTGAGCGAAGGCGGCGCGGCGCGGCCGTTGTCAGCCGATGCGCTGGCCTTCAGGTGCGGCTCAGGCGGCGGAGGATGGTCGAGCGCGATGGATACGAGACTGGCCGGAAGCTGCGGCAATCTTCCCACAGGTCCGGCCAGTCCATATAGCAAAAGCGCGGCGAGCAGGGCCTCGGCGACCAATGCTGCACTCGCCGCGCCCCTGCGCGTCCCGCCGGGCTGGTACCGCTGAGGCGGCGCAGGCCCGGCAAGCGCGAAGGTCATCTCGAATTAACGGCTATAGTTGCGGCAGCGCTTTTTGGCCGAGATCGTGCGGTCGATCGCGCGGCCCGCGAAGGCCCCGCCGACTGCACCGGCTGCGGTACCCAGGATACCGCCGCCGATTACCT
Source organism: Novosphingobium sp. (assembly GCA_046063275.1). Taxonomy (GTDB): domain Bacteria; phylum Pseudomonadota; class Alphaproteobacteria; order Sphingomonadales; family Sphingomonadaceae; genus Novosphingobium. The sequence continues at coordinate 1,631 of JBJTLY010000339.1, forward strand.
TCGATCCAACCACCGCGCCGGTTGCGCCGCCGGCGATCAGGCCAGCGGTTCCTGACGAATGGCGGCAGCTGCGGTAATAGGCGCGGCTGTGATAACGCTTGGTCTTGGCATCGGCCTGCGCCGCGCCGACCACGGGAAGCGGGGCGGACAGCGGAACGACCATTGCGGCGGCGCCAAGCGCCAGCAAAAGATTACGCATAGGGTTTCTCCTTGAGTTGGTCTGACAGTAAGAGGTCAGGCCAACAACGCTTCGCGCGGCGAATGGTTGCCTCAGCGCGGCGGGCTCAGCCGAGACGCGCGGCGAGCCAGCCCACCAGCCACAGCCGCACCGCTCCAGCCAGACCCGGTGGCGTGGGTGCCAGAATCCGCTCCGCATCGATCCGCGCGACCAGTGCGTTCAAAGGCAACGCCTCGGCCTCTGCCGCCTGCTTGAGCAAAGCCCAGTACAGCGGTTCGAGACTGATCGAGGTCTTGTGCCCGGCAATCTCGATTGAGCGCTTGACCGGTGGGTGATAGGGCGTGGTCATCGCGCGATGTAACGCCAGCAAGCACGCTCTACCTACGAATAATTTGGGGTGGTCGCGATTTCGTGCGCCACCTAGACTGGGCGGCATGAGTATCGGCTATCAGGCGCTGAGCGAGAAGGAGAAGCAGACGCTGCGGCTGCTGCTCAGCGGCTATGACGCCAAGAGCATGGCCCGGCATCTTGGGCTTTCGGTGCACACGGTCAACGAACGGCTGCGCGATGCGCGGCGCAAGATGGAAACTTCGAGCAGCCGCGAAGCCGCGCGGCAATTGCGCGAGGTTGAGGCGATGACCCCCCAATTGCTTGGGGACGAGGCTTTGGGGGATGCGGAGGAGCCCGCGTCCGGTGCACGGGTTTCGCACCAGCCACCCATGGTCGCCGTTGCCTGGCGTCCGGGCTGGACTATCGGAGGAATTGCCATGCTGTTTGCCCTTACCCTTGCCGCACTGACCTCGCTGAGCGGAGCTGGTCCAGTCGCTCAACCTGTCGTCGCTGCCGCAGCCGCGTCGGCGCAGAGCCCCGCCGAAACCGAAGCGGTCGCTGCCGCGCGCAACTGGCTCGAACTGGTCGATGCCAAGGATTGGAAGGCGAGCTACGACCTCACCACGAATGCATTCCGCACCAGTAACACGCTCGACGGCTGGACGAAGGCGGCGCTCGGCGTTCACGGCAAGTTCGGCGCAGCGCGCAGCCGTGAGTTGATTTCGGCCGAGGAAACACCGGCACCACCCGCAGGCAACGTCGTGGTCAAGTTCCGCGCGACATACGCCAACAAGCCCGAGGGCATCGAGCTTCTCACTCTGGTGCACGAAGACGGCGCCTGGAAGGTGTCCGGGATCTACGTCGAATGAAGTCGAGAGGGGCGACGGCAAAGCCGCCGCCATGACGTCAGACGGGTTCGGCGGACTCGACGTCCGCCGCCCCGCTGGCCGAGCCGATGGCTGCCTTACGGCACCGGCAGCTAACTTGCCGTTCGCTAAGCGAACGCCTGCGTTACCTGCCTGCCATCGTCAATACATATGCTGGCCGCCGTTGACGCTCATCGTCGAGCCGGTCACGAAGCCGCCGTTTTCGGAGGTGAGGAAGGCCACCGTGCGGGCGATTTCCTCGGCCTGGCCGAGGCGACCGACCGGGATCTTGGCGATGATCTTTTCGAGCACCGGCGGCGGCACCGCGGCGACCATGTCGGTATCGATATAGCCCGGGGCGATCGCGTTCACAGTCACCCCGTACTTCGCGCCTTCCTGGGCCAGCGCCTTGGTGAAACCGTGGATGCCGCTCTTCGCAGCCGCATAGTTGACCTGGCCGTATTGGCCTGCCTGCCCGTTGATCGAGCCGATGTTGACGATCCGGCCCCAGCCGCGTTCGCGCATGCCCGGAAAGGTCGCCTTGGCCATGTTGAAGCAGCCGCCGAGGTTGATTCGCATCACCTCGTTCCAGTCTTCGAAGCTCATCTTGTGGAGCACGCCGTCACGGGTGATGCCGGCGTTGTTGATGACAATGTCGACGGGGCCATATTGCGCGGCGATATCGTTGCAGTTGTGGATGCAGGCTTCGTGATCGCCCACGTCCCAGCGGATCGCGGGAATGTCGTTGGCGGCAGAGAAGGCCCGGGCTTTTTCTTCGTTACCGCCGTAGTTGGCGATGACCGTGTGGCCCTGCTTCTTCAGCCGCAGGCAGATCGCCTGTCCGATGCCCCTGGTTCCACCTGTTACGATTGCCACGCGCGCCATAGTTCAGCCCTTCCCAATTCGACTTGCCGTTACGGCATGCGAGCATGAATACTTGTCCCGCGCAGGGACGCAAGCATGCCGCATACGTAAAGGTTCGGTCAAAGCGGCGGCCCAGTTACATCGCCGTGCACGCGGCTGGCGGTTCAGAAGCGGAACTGCGTCCCGACGTAGACTGCCTGGCTGTCCTGCCGACCGTCGGTCAGCGGCCGCAGCCGGTCACGGTCAGAGGAATAGCGCACCCCGGCGGTGACATTGAGGTTGCGAGTCACGCGGTAGCTGCCACCCACATCGACCTGTTGGTCGGACTGTTCGAAAGTGCGCGGGCTGCGTCCGGTTTTTTCGCGTTCGTCGAGCGCGATTGACGGGGCAAAGCGCGAGCTGCTTGGCGCGACGCCTGGCTTGGGCTGGTAACTGGCGAGGTCAGGTGCATCGAGCTGGCGAATGGGTGCAGCCGGTGCCGCGCTTTGCGCGAAGCTCTTGTAGCCGCGCGCTGCACCCAGACTGTAAGCGGTGGGAGCAATGCGCAGCGGCGAGCCGGCGGCATCGGTCGACTCCGGATTGCGCAGCGCCAGCGAAGTCGTACCGTTGCCGTTAAGGCGTACCGCCACAGTAACCACCGAACGGTCCATGCCGTTGGGCACGGCTGCCGGGGTGAAGCGGAACGAACGCCCCTTGGCGAGCGCGCGCACCGTGATTGACCGGGCAAGCCGCGGATCGACCTCTGCCGGCACAAAGCCGCTGCTGGCTGCGGCATTGGCCGTTCCCGACTGCGGCAGGTCATAACGGCTGGCGAAAGCGAGCACCGCGCTGGGCAGGGCCAGGACGCTGACCGCACCGCACAGCAGCAGGGCCGCGGTCGTGCCGCCGCGCTTGCGCTTCGATGCTATCAGCTGGGTCATTGCCCCTGTCCGACTCCAAATGCCTGAGGATAACGCATGATCGCGCACTTGGCTCCATCTTGGCAAGCCGCGAATGGACTTGTGGGCCTGAATTTAGCCTGAACCCAAGCGTTGCAAGCGATCATTCAGCAGGCATTCACCGCCAAGACGGGCAAAGAGCCGCTGCAGGGCTTGCCGCTCCGCCCGCCTCGGTTATAGAGGCTCGGCGCGTGCAGGCACGCCGCCCATTTTCGAGCGACAGGACCCGGACAAACCCAATGATTGCCTCCAACTCAGCCCGCGCCAGCACTTTCCGCCTTCTCGGCCGCGCCGGGCTCGTCGCTCTTGCCGCAGTTTCGCTGGCAGCCTGCAGCCACGGCGGCAAGCGCCCCAAGGCTGACCTTGCGGCTTCGCGGGTGACCACGATCGGGGTCAATTCGTACCTGTGGCGCGCCAGCCTTGAAGCGGTAAGCTTCATGCCGCTGCTTCAGACCGACAGCAATGGCGGGGTGATCGTCACCGACTGGTACATCAACCCCAACAACCCGAACGAGCGGATGAAGGTTACCGTGACCATCCTCGACCAGGACCTCCGCGCCGACGCGCTGCGGGTTGCCGCCAGCCGCCAGACCAATGCGAACGGCGTGTGGGTCGATGCCCCGGTTCAGGCGGCTACGGTGCAGAAGCTCGAAGACGTGATCCTGACCCGCGCCCGCGACCTCCGCCGCCAGGCTTCCGGGGTCAAGTAAGCCCCGTTTCCTGCCCACTCGACAAGCCGCGCCAAGCGGCTAGAGGGTGCCCATGACCAGCGAACGCTTTGATTCCGCCAGCGCCGATGGCCGCTGGCAGCAGCTGTGGGAGCAGCAGCAGACCTTCCGCGCCGATGATGCGAGCGCCAAGCCGCGCTCCTACGTGCTCGAAATGTTTCCCTATCCGTCGGGCAAGATCCACGTCGGCCACGTCCGCAATTACACGATGGGCGACGTGCTGGCGCGCTACAAGCGGATGCAGGGCCACGAAGTGCTCCACCCCATGGGCTGGGACGCGTTCGGGATGCCGGCCGAAAATGCGGCGATGGAACAGGGCGTCCACCCCGGCGGTTGGACCCGCGCCAACATCGCCAACATGAAGGCGCAGCTCAAGCGGCTCGGCTTCGCGTTCGACTGGACCCGCGAATTCGCCACCTGCGATGCCGAATATTACGGGCACGAACAGGCGCTGTTCCTCGAACTCTACGCCGCCGGCCTCGTTTACCGCAAAGAATCGGCGGTCAACTGGGATCCGGTCGACATGACCGTGCTGGCCAACGAACAAGTGATCGACGGGCGCGGCTGGCGTTCGGGCGCGCTGGTCGAGAAGCGCAAATTGAGCCAGTGGTTTTTGAAGATCACCGATTTCGCCGAGGAGCTGCTGGGCGGGCTCGGCAGCCTCGACACCTGGCCCGACAAGGTCCGGTTGATGCAGGAGAACTGGATCGGCAAGAGCCAGGGCCTGGAATTCTCGTTCGATCTGTCGAACGGCGAGGAACTGCCGGTCTATTCGACCCGTCCCGACACCATTTTCGGCGCGAGCTTCGTGGCGGTTGCGGCAGACCATGCGGTGGCGCAGGAAGTGGCGGCGGACAATCCTGCGGCGGCGGAATTCATCGCGCTGTGCAAGCAGGGCGGGACCACCGCGGCCGAAATGGAAACGATGGAGAAGCTCGGCTTCGACACCGGACTGACCGCGCTGCATCCCTTCACTCACAAGGCGTTGCCGGTCTACATCGCCAACTTCGTGCTGATCGAATACGGCACCGGTGCGATCATGGGCGTTCCGGGCCACGACCAGCGCGATTTCGATTTTGCCCGCAAGTATGACCTGCCGATTACGCGGGTAATCGCGGCCAGCGCCGCCGAGGCTGACAAGCCCCTCGATGAGGCCGATCCGGTTGACGGGGTCTGCGTCAATTCGGACTTCCTCGACGGGATGAGCGTGGACGCCGCCAAGGCTGCAGTGATCGCCCGCTCCGAGGCCAAGGGCTGGGGCCAGGGCCGCACCGTCTGGCGGCTGCGCGATTGGGGGGTTTCTCGCCAGCGGTACTGGGGCACGCCGATCCCGTTCATCCACTGCGAGCACTGCGGCGTGGTCCCGGTCCCCAAGGATCAGCTCCCGGTGGTGCTGCCCGAAGACGTCGACTTCAAGACCCCGGGCAACCCGCTCGAACGCCACCCGACATGGAAGCACGTAGCCTGCCCCGGCTGCAACCAGCCGGCGACGCGCGAGACCGACACGCTCGACACCTTCGTGGATTCGAGCTGGTACTTCCTGCGCTTCGCCAGCCAGCCGGCCGACCGCCCGTTCGATCCCGAAGTGGTCAGGAAATGGCTGCCGGTCGAACAGTACATCGGCGGGATCGAGCACGCGATCCTGCACTTGCTTTACGCCCGCTTCTGGACCCGCGCGCTCGCCCACATCGGGATGATCGATGTCAAGGAGCCGTTCGCCAGCCTGTTCACGCAAGGCATGGTGACGCACGAGACCTACCGAATTTTGGATCCGTTGTCAGACGAGCGTACAGACGAAGAAAAAGCCATCGGGGCGCCAACCAAGGCGCTCATGAGATGGCTTTCGCCTTCCGAGGTCCGGCGCGAAAGCGATCAGGCCACCGAGATATCTTCTGGCAGACCAGTTAAGATTGGCCGCGTCGAGAAGATGTCGAAGTCGAAGAAGAATGTGGTCGACCCCGACGACATCATAACCCGCTACGGCGCCGACGCGGTGCGCTGGTTCGTGCTCTCCGACAGCCCGCCCGAACGCGACCTGCCGTGGTCCGAGGCGGGAATCGAAGGCTGCGCACGGTTTGTCCAGCGCTTGTGGCGGCTCGCCGGGCAGTACGACCCTGCCGCAACTGGCGAGGACAAAGCGCTCGACCGCAAACGCGATCAGGCCATCGCCGCTGCCGCTTCAGATATCGAATCGCTGAGCTTCAACAAGGCGGTGGCGCGGATTTACGAACTGACCAGCGCGACCGAAAAGGCCGCGCCATCAGCCAGCCGTTCAGCCGCGATCCGCGTGCTGTTGCTGCTCGCCGCGCCGATGATGCCGCACCTTGCCGAAGAAGCCTGGGCGGCCATCGGCCAGGGCGGTCTGATCGCCGATGCCGCCTGGCCGGCGCATGATCCGGCACTACTGGTCGAGGACGAGGTCACCGTCGCGATCCAGGTGCTGGGCAAGCTGCGCGATACCATCACCGTCGCCAAAGGCCTGCCGCGGGAAGAACTTGAAGCGCTTGCCCTCGCCTCGGACAAGGTGCAGCGTGCCCTTGATGGCAAGGCAATCAAGAAGGTGATCGTGGTGCCCGACCGGCTGGTCAATCTCGTCGCATGAGGCGGCTGGCGCTGCCTTTGCTGCTGTTGCTCAGCGCTTGCGGGCTTCACCCGATGTACGCGGGCGGCGCGGGCGGGACGGTTGCGCAGGGGCTGTCAGCGGTCGACGTGTCTCCGATCGAGGGCAAGTCAGGCTGGCTGATGCGCAATGCGCTGGTTGACCGGCTGGGCAGCGGCAAGAGCAGCGCCGCGCGTTACCGGCTCGATGTCCGGCTTGACGACAAACTCGAAGGGCTTGGTCTGCTGAGCGACGATACCGTGGCGCGCGAACGCCGCACCCTGCGCGCGCGCTATCAGCTGGTTGACCTCGCCAGCGGCAAGATCGTGCTCGACGAGACCGCCGGATCCGACGCGGGCATCGACGTGGTCAGCAGCGAGTACGCGACCATCGCCGCCGAACAGACCGCGCTGGAAAACCTCTCCAAGGAAGTCGCCGACCGCATCGTCGTGCGCGTGGCGCTCAAGCTGCGCAGCGGCGACCTTTCCGCCAAGTGAAGGCGAGCCAGAAGGACTTCAAGGGTCAGGCGGCCAAGGCCGCGCGCGCGGCATCGGTGTTCTTCTTCTGCGGGCCCGACGAAGCCGGGGCGAACGAAGCCGCGCATATTATCGCCGGGCTGCTACCCGATCCGGGCGAGCGGATCGATCTGAGCGGCGGCGATCTGCGCAAGGACCCGGTCCGGCTCGGCGACGAAGCGCGCTCGATCTCGCTGTTCGGTGACAAGCGCCACATCTGGGTCCGCGCCAGCGGGGATGAGGCGCACGATGCGGTCGCCAACCTGCTGGACGGAGCGGGCGAAGCCTGCCCGGTGCTGATCGTCGCCACCAGCGCCACCGACAAATCGCGCACCGCCAAATTGCTCGCCCCGCGCCCCGATGCACTGGTGGCGATGTTCTATCCGCCCGACCTCAGGAGCGTGACCGGGACGGTGCGCGATATGGGCGATGCCGCCGGAGTTCAGCTCGGCGGCGACCTCGCCGAACGGATCGCGCGCGGGGCTGCGCTGGATATTCGTCTTGCCCAGTCCGAAGTAACCAAGCTCGCGCTCTATCTCGATGCCTCGCCCGCCGCGCCGCGCCGAGCCGATGCGGCAGCGCTCGATGCGATCGGTGCGCGATGCGAAGACGATGGCTTCAGCGAACTGGTCAATGTCGTACTGGGCGGCGAACTGGGCAAGCTGGCGGGCGAACTGCGCCGCCTGCGCGAACAGGGGCTCAATCCGGTCGGCCTGCTGCTCGCCTTCGAACGCCGTGCCGCGCAGCTCGCCCAGCTTGCCGCGAAGCTTGGTCCGCGCGGCGATGTGCATGAGCTGATGGATGCCGAGGTCCAGGCGCGCCGGGTGTTCTGGAAGGACCGTCGCGACTTGACCGATCAGCTCAAGCGCTGGCGCGGCAAACGCCTCGCCCGGCTGGTCGCGCGGCTCACCGCACTGCACCGCTCGCTCCTTGGTAACAGCCAGACGGCAGAACTGCTGCTTGCGCAGGGTCTGGCCGACATCGCCCGCTTCGCCGCGCAGCGCGGCTAGCAATGGCGACCTTGTCGAAACAGACTAGCTTGGGCATGGAAGCACGCATGTGGCACCAATCGTGCCCAGGTGGAGTGGTCGCTGCCTGATGAGCTCGTCTGATTCTTCGGCTGCGGCCTCAGCCGCGCATTTTTCGAGCGAAACCGGCCCCGAGATCAGCCGGGCCCAGCCGCTCGAACGCCGCCGGTTGCAAGCCTATCTGGCGTTGATGGTGGGAGACATCCTGGCCATTTTCAGTGCGTTCTGTCTCGTCGGCTTCGTCTACCTGAATTTCGCCGGACTGGCCCAGGCCGCTTTGCTGGCGCAACTGCTGCTGCCGGTTTTCCTGACCATCGCACTCTACAACGGCGCCTATTCGCTCGCCACGTTGCAGTCATCGCAAGCGGGCATGCTCCGCGCGATGAGCGCGCTCGGCATTTCGGCCGCAGCCGTGGTCTTCATCGCCTATTACACGAAGAGCAGCGCGGCATTTTCTCGCGTGCTGTTCACCGCTGGCACCGTGCTTTCGGCGGTCATACTCTGCTGGATGCGGCTGCAGATGCGGGCCTTCGTCAAATGGCGCTGCGGCACGCGGATCATCAACGAGCTGCTGATCGATGACGGCGGCCCACGGATCGAACTTTCTGGCGCAATTCTGGCCAATGCCGCACAGCTGCGCCTGATTCCGGACCTTAACGACCCGCAGGCGCTCAATCGGATCGGCACCGTCCTGCGCGCGATCGACCGGGTGGTGGTGACCTGCCCGCCCGAACGCCGTGCCGCCTGGGCCAGGCTGCTCAAGGGAACCAGCGTCAATGGCGAGGTGGTTGACGAAACCGTCGCCGAACTTGGCGCGCACGGCGCAAGGGTGGTGGCCGGCCACGGCTTCCTGCGGGTTTCGATTGGTCCTCTGGGCATGCGCGCGCGGGTTGCCAAGCGGCTGTTCGACACGGTTTTGGCCGGTTCTGCACTGCTCGTCCTCAGCCCCCTGCTGATAATGGTTGCGGCGGCAATCCTGCTTGAAGACGGCAGCCCCGTCCTGTTCATCCAGCGCCGCGTCGGCCGGGCCAACCGGTTTTTCCAGATGTACAAATTCCGCTCGATGGCCATTGGCCGGACCGACCGCGACGGGCACAATTCAACCGAGCGCGAAGACGCGCGAATTACCCGGGTGGGGAAATTCATTCGCCGCACCAGCATCGATGAGCTGCCGCAGCTGTTCAATGTCTTGAAGGGCGAGATGTCGATCGTTGGACCGCGCCCCCATGCACTCGGGTCACAGGCCGGGGACAAGTTGTTCTGGGAAGTCGATGAACGATATTGGGAGCGCCACGCTCTCAAACCCGGGCTGACCGGTCTTGCTCAGATTCGCGGGTTTCGCGGTGCCACGGCGAGCGAAATGGACCTCACCGATCGGCTCGACGCTGATCTCGAATATCTCGATGGGTGGTCACTTCAGCGCGATCTCCAGATTGTCTTCGGCACACTGGCCGTGCTGGTGCACGATCGCGCCTTCTGAAATGCGCACCAAAATGCTCAAAATATCTGGTGAACAAGGATTTTCGGGAACCTTCATGAGCCCAGCGGATTGGAATCCTGTGGTGCGGTGCAGCAGAAATGCAACGCCCTGAATATAACGGCTTTTGAAGCGATTGCCGCTAGACTCATTCGCAGACCTTGTGGTACTTGGCCCGTAAATATCCTTAGGAGATGCCCTCGTGACTTCCCAACTGCTCGCTGCCGCTGCGTCGGTGGCCCTCGTCGGGGCTGGCATCGCTGGTACGTCGGGTGTCCGTTCGTTTGAAGCCATGCCTATGCAGACCACGGTCGTTGCCGATGGTGAAGGTGCTGGCGGCCAGTGCCGGGTGGACGTAGTTCGCACCGGTGATAGCGGCACGGTGAACACCACCAAGTCGGTCCTCGAAGACAACAGCTGTGTCTGCACCGTGACCACCGGTCCGGTTGGCGCCAACGGTAATGCCGAAGGCGTTGTCACCGGTATCCTGCGCGATCGCACCTGCGCCGATTCGCCGACTGTCGGCAAGACGGTGAGCGAAGCTGCCACTTCGGGCGGCGGTAGCGGCGTGATTATCCCTGTCGTCGTCGGCGTGGTCGGTGCTGCCGGTCTGGCCGTTGCGCTGGGATCGAACAGCCGCGGCTAAGCGATCCTTCGCTGCTTTTTACCGCTAGTGTATTTGCTGCGGGCAATGGCCAGTCCATTGCCCGCAGTTTCATATGCAGCCAGTGGCATTTCAAGGCGGGGGTAGCCTGAGCGAGCGTTCCATCATGAGACCTGGCGCGGGCAGCGCGCAGCCTGGGGCCATTCTGGCTGCGGGATATCTGGCGCTCGCAATTGCGCTCGGCGGCGGCGGATCGCCAGCCCCTTTCCCTGAACTCATTCTCGAACTCGCCGCCGCTCTGCTCGCGCTCTTCGTGCTTTCCTTCTCGCTCCCTCCGCTTGACTGGCAACGCATCCCGCGCCCGGCATGGATCATTGCCGGCCTGGTGGCGGCGATCCCGCTGATCCAGTTGATCCCGCTGCCTCCTTTTATCTGGCAGGCCTTGCCGGGCCGCGATCTTCAGGTGAAGGCGCTTGCCCTGATCGGCGCGGAAGACAGCTGGCGCCCGTTGTCGCTTGCGCCCAGCCGGACGCTTGCCGCACTGCTTTCGCTCGGTCCTCCCTTGCTGATGCTGCTGATGACCAGCGCGCTGGGCCGGCGCGATCGGCTATGGCTGTTCCGTTCGATCGCAGTGATGACACTCGCCACCATGCTGCTCGGCGCGCTCCAGCTCTCGGCCGGCAACGACAGTCCGTTCCATCTTTATGGCGTGACCGTCCCCATGCTGGTCGGGTTTCAAGCCAACCACAACAGTACCGCCGATATGCTGCTGATCGGACTGATTGCCGTTCCGCTGCTGCTGGTCGACCTGGTCGAACGCCGGGTGCTGCCGAACCGGGCTGCCACGATCCTGGGGATCGCCGGTGCAGTCTGCGCGGTAATTGCTCTGGGTGTGGTTCTCACCGCTTCGCGCATGGGAATCTTTCTGATGCCGATCGCACTTGCCGCGGGGCTGTGGATCCTTCGTCCATGGATCCGTCTTACGCCGCGCCGACTGGGCTACGCGGCAGCGATATTGGCCGCGCTGCTCATCTTGGGCCTGATGATCGTGCGCGACAATCCCGTGCTCGGTAGCGTCTTGGCGCGATTCGATTTCGGTGACGAACTTCGCCCGCAGCTGTGGGTCGATGGCGCTTTCATCGCGCAGAAATACTTCCCCTTTGGCGTCGGGATGGGCGATTTCGTGCCGGCATTTATTGCCGACGAACGGATCGAATCGATCTGGCCCTCGCTTCCCAACCGCGCTCACAATGATTTCCTCGAGCTGACCATTGAAGCTGGCCTTGTTGGAATGACGGCGCTTTCCGCGATATCCTGGCTGCTGATCCGGGCCTTGCGGCAAAGACTTAAGGAAGATTCCGGTGTTCCCGCCGCGATGTCCGTCTTCGCTGCCGCCTCGCTTGCTATCCTGGCGTTGCATTCGCTGGTTGATTATCCGTTTCGTTCCATGGCATTGGCCTGTCTCGGCGCGGTCTGCGCAGGGCTCTTGCTGAGCCCGCGGCAGAACGGTGAAGCCGCCAGCAGTGCGCTCGGTGCAGGAAAGACGAGGTAACCATGTTCAGGTTCTGGGCCCTGATGGCACTGGCTTTGTCCGCATTTGCGGTAAGCGGCTGCGCAGGCGGCCGCCCCATCCCGCTTCCCGTGGGCGAAGCGGCTTATGCCACGATGAGCGGCAAAGGCGACATTCTGGGCGATGACATCATTCGCACTGGCGATCACCTGTCGATCCGCGTGATGGGCGAACCGGAACTGACGTCCGACGCCTACATTGTCGACGGCAAAGGCGCGATCCAAGTTCCGCTAGCCGGCGAAGTGCTGGTCGCCGGTCGCACTTCAAGCGAAGTTCGCGACGATCTGACCCAGCGGCTGGGCGCGCGCTATATCCGCAGCCCGCAGGTGTCGGTGGGTGTGGCCGAGCGCAGGCGCATGACCTTCGCGGTTGAGGGCGACGTGCGCGAACCCGGCATTTTCGAAGCGGCCCCCGGCACCACGCTGCTCAGCGCGATTGCCCAGGCCAAGAGCACGACCGACACGGCCAAGCTCGATGAGGTCATGATATTCCGCGCTCAGGCTGGGCAGCGCCTGGGCGCGCGCTTCAACATCGGCGATATCCGCGAAGGGCGTGCAGCCGATCCGATCATCCTGGCCGGGGACACGATAGTAGTCGGCCGATCGGGTCTCAAAAATACCTGGAAGCAATTCCTCCAGGCGGTTCCGTTGTTCAACCTGTTCTACGTCTTCAAGTAAGCGCCGAGCGAAGGGAAGCCTGCCCGTGTCCACCCCAGTGTCTGCCAGCGGCGCCCCTTTGCACGGACCGTCCGCTTACGATCTGCACGACGATTTCGATGCCCGCGCCCTGGCGCCCAAGGGATTCGACTTTCGTCAGGTAGTGGCCGCGGTCCAGTCGAACCTGTGGCTCATCTTGTTGATCGTGACAGCGGCGCTGGGGGTCGCGCTGGTTTCGACCTTGCTCCAGACCAAGCGGTTTACCGCATCATCGAGCATCCAGATCAGCAATTCGAGCGGACGGGTGCTGGGGTCCAAGGAAGATGACCCGGCCGAGACCGGCGATTTCACCTACGATGTCGATCGCTTCCTGAAGACCCAGGTCGATGTGTTGCAAAGCCGCGGACTGGCGCTGCGCGTTGCCCAGAAGCTGAACCTGATCGGAAATCCGCGCCTGGCCCGCGCCCAGAGCATCGAACCGGCACCCGCTGGAACCCCGGCGGATGTGCAGCGCGATACCGCCATCGCGCTGCTCGAAGGCAATCTCAGCGTCAACTTGCCGCGCAATTCGCGCATCGTTGCTATTTCCTATGTTTCCGCGGATGCCGATCTCTCCGCCCAGATCGCCAATGCCTATGCGGACGAGTTCATTCGCTACAACCTGCAACAGAAGTACGACAGCTCGTCCTATGCCCGGAACTTCCTGCAGGATCAGCTCGATCAGGCCAAGGTCAAGCTTGAAGCGTCGGAGCGCGCGGTCAACACCTACGCGCGTGAGAACGGGCTGATCAATACCGGCAGCAGCATCACCCAGGCCGCTGACGGATCGACCCGCACCGACCGCGGCAGTTCGGTCACTTCGTCGAGCATGCAGCAGCTCAACCAGGCCGCGAACGAAGCGACCGCGCGGCGGATCGAAGCCGAAGGTCGCTGGCATGCGGTCTCCACGGGTCCGCTGCTGAGCTCGCCGGTGGTGCTGGCCAATCCGACCGTCGTCACGCTTCTGTCCCAGCGCGCTTCGCTCGAAGCCGATCTCAGCCAGGATCGTGCGCGCCATCTCGAAGACTACCCCTCGGTCAAGGCCAAGGAAGCACAGCTGGGGGCGATCAATCAGCAGTTGAACTCGGTGGCCGGCAACGTGCGCAATTCGGTCCGTCAGGATTATCTCAGCGCTTCCGCAACCGAAAAAGCGCTGAGCGGGAAAGTGGACCAGCTCAAGTCTCTGACCCTGTCGGAACAGGACAAGTCGGTGCAATACAACCTGCTCGCGCGCGAGGCCGATACCAATCGCCAGCTCTATGACGGCCTGCTCGAACGCTTCAAGACGCTTAACGCCATGGCCGGGGTCAGCCTCAGCAACATCGCAATCATCGACAATGCCGAAGTGCCCAAGGCACCGTCTTCACCCAATCTGCTCAAGAACCTGCTGCTCGGGCTGATCTTCGGGCTGGGCCTTGCCACCCTGCTGGTCTTCTTACGCGACCAGTTCGACGATGCGATCCGGGTTCCGGAAGACATCGAGGGCAAGCTTGGCCTGCCGCTGCTCGGCGTGGTGCCCAAGACGATCGAAGGTTCGCCCGAGCTCGCTCTGGCGGATCCCAAGTCGGCAATGTCCGAGGCCTACAATTCGCTGCGCGGATCCCTGCTATACTCGACTTCGCAGGGCCTGCCGCAGATCATGCTGATCACCAGCGCGCAGGCGGCAGAGGGCAAGACCACCACCAGCATGGCAATCGCCACCGGGTTTGCGCGGATGGGCCGCAGGGTTCTGCTGATCGATGCCGACATGCGCCGGCCTTCGCTGCACAGCCGGATGAACGTATCGAACAAGCGCGGCCTGTCGACCCTGCTGACCTCGACCGACTCGCTCGAATCGATGACCCTGGCTTCATCGCAGGCCAATCTCGGCGTGCTGCCCGCGGGTCCGATTCCGCCCAGCCCGACCGAACTCCTGTCGACCGCACGGATGGAAGAGCTGCTGCAAGGCGCAGCGCAACGTTACGATGTAATTGTGGTGGACAGCCCGCCGATCCTTGGTCTGGCCGACGCGCCCTTGATGTCGGCGTTGGTCGACGGGGTAATCATCGTTGTCGAAGCCGATCGCAGCCGCCGCGGCGCGCTGAAATCAGCCTTGCGCCGCCTGCGCGCGATGCGGCCGGTGCTGCTTGGCGCGGTGCTGACCAAGTTCGATCCGCTGAAGTCGGCCAACCGCCACTCCGAATATTACGGGCACCAGTACTACCAGTACGAGACGGTTGAGGCGAAGGACTGAGGGTGCGCATCGCGCCGCTCTCCACATCTGCACGCATCCTGACCGGTTTCGGCCTTCTCGCCTACGCAGCAATGGCTGCGGGCAGTGCCGCAGATCGTCTGAGCAAAGACAATCCGGCGCTGGCGGCGAGGGTTCCCTCGCTATTCGCGTCAGAAGCCCTGCGCACACTGGGCGCGGATGCGCTGGCAAACGGCAAGGCCGTCGCCGCGGCAAAGATCGGCGAGGTTGCAATCCGCGATGCCCCCACCGATCCCCAAAGCACCGCGCTGTTCGGCGCGGGAAAATTCGCCTCAGGCAATCGCCCGCTGGCTGACCGCGCCTTCCGGGTCGCCGGGCAGCTTGGCTGGCGGGTGCCGATTACCCAGAGCTATTGGATGGGCCAGGCGCTGACGGCCGGGAAATATGACCTCGCTGCGCTGCGTCTCGATGCATTGCTGCGCCAGCAGCCCGAACTGCTGCGCCAGCGCCAGCTAACCGATCCGATGGAGCGCAATCCTGCAGGTCAAGCCGCGATGATCGCGCGGATGCGCGCGAATCCGGTCTGGCTGGGTTTCTACGCGGGAGATGTCGAAAGCCTTCCCGCAGATGCCGGATTGCAGCGCGCCGACGTGCTGGGCCAAGCGGCGCGTAGCGGCATCGTGCTCGGCTGCGACCGGATCGCGCCGCTCGCAAGTCGGCTGGCAGTGGTAGGCAAGGCCACCGCCGGATCCGCGCTGTGGCGCCAGCATTGTCTCGAGGCGGGCAGCGGGCTGGTCAGCGATGGCCAGCTTGCCACGCTTGACATCACCGCGCGGCCGAGCGCCTTCAGCTGGGAGCTGATCGGCAACAGCGAACTGGCGCTGTCGATCCTTCCCGCCGGAAATGGCCACGGCAAGCGTCTGGTGATCGACGGCCTGGCCGATGTTACGCGCCCCGTAATCGCGCAAAACCTGGTGCTCGCACCCGGACGCTATGTGCTGATCTGGCGAACCGGAAGCCCGCAGGGGCAGGCCAGCGATCATCTGCTGGCCGGCCTCGCCTGCCAAGGTGAACCGCCGGTCTGGGCCGAGGCCAGTCTCGATCGCGCGAGCGGGCTGTGGAATGCGCTGGTCGAGGCCCGTGGCACCTGCCCGCTACACCGGCTGACCTTCGCCGCCGCGCCGCGTTCGGGTCAGGTCTGGCTCGAGCAGATCGAGCTGAAACCGGCGAACTAAGGCCGGAAGCTCACACCGGTCAGTTCTTCCGACTTTGCCCACAATGCCTCGGCCAGCGCGGCATCCTGGATGTGCGGGCGGGCACCCGAGAATTCGGGCCAGTCCGCAGGCACGGCGGCGGCGATGTTGCAATCCTCGCAATAAACCCCGCCCTCGCTTTCGAGTAGCGGCGAGACCGCACACCAAACGCTGGTGGCAGCGCCCTCTTCGGTCGACTTGAAGCGCTCGTTGATCGTCCCAGCCTCGTCCATCCAGCCCATCGCGATCTGCTCCTCGCGGGTCAGGTGGCGTTGCAGCGGGGTCGCGATCCCGCCCGGGTGAACCGAGAAGGCGCGCACCCCGTGTGGCGCGCCAAGCTGGTCAAGATGGCGCGCAAACAGCGCGTTGGCGCTCTTCGCCTGACCATAAGCGGTCCACTTGTTGTATTCGCGGCTCTCGAAATTGGGATCGCCGAGATCGAGCCCGCCCCGCATGTGGCCAATCGACGAGACCGACACCACCCGCGCGTGCCCGCCTTTCGCGAGCAGCGGCCAGAGCCGCGCGGTAAGCTGGAAATGGCCGAGATGGTTGGTCGCGAACTGGCTTTCATAGCCGCGCGCATCGCGGGTCAGCGGGTTGGCCATGACCGCAGCATTGTTGATCTGGATGTCGATCCGGTCAGTGTGCGCGGCGACCTGCGCGGCGAACGCATCGATTGAGGCGGGGTTTGACAGGTCGAGCGGCAAGATCGTTATATCGCCATCGATTCCCGCAAGATCGCTCAGTGCTGCATCAGGCCGCCGCGCTCCGACGATCACCTTGGCCCCGGCTTCGGCCAGTGCGCGCACCGTCTCGGTGCCGAGCCCAGAATAACCGCCGGTAACCAGCGCAACCTTACCCGCAAGATCGATCCCGGCCACGACCTCGCGGGCGCGCGAACGGTATCCGAAGGGCGAATCGATCGGGGCTTGGGCGGTGGTCATGGCGGGTCTCTCCACTGGCTGTCTCGCCTTACCATAAGCACCGCCACAGGCAGGGCAAGTCAGGCGGCGAGCGGAGCTTCGATGGCCTCGATTGCCCGGTGCAGCCGCTCGGCGGCGGACGGGGCCAGACGGTGTTCGAACAGCGTCAGGTGGCGGCGCAGGGTGCGCTGGACCGAGCCGGTACCGCTGCCGGTCGCCTCGCCCATCTCGCGGTAATGCTCCAGACCGTAGCGCAGGATGATCGTGGCGTTGACCGCCAGATCGCGCAACCGCTCACGCGGCCAGTCGAGCTGGCCTGCATCGACTAGCGCGGCGAGGTAGATCTCGATCTGGTCGAAGGTTCGCCGGGTCCATTCAGGGGCATGGGCGCGGACCACTTCGGCGTGCTCGCCATAGCTCTGCTGGTCACGGTAGAGGAAACGGAAATCGCGGAACTCGCCCATCATTGCCGCCACCAGCGCGGCATAATCGCTTACCGGATCGCCGCCGGGAGACAGCGCCAGCCGCGCCTCGATCGCGGCGGCAAAGCCTTCGCCGATCGCTTCGAGCAGCGCCCGCTTGGTCTTGTAATGGTACCACAGGTTGCCCTCGGCGATGCCGCAGGCCGCCGCCAGCGCTGCGGTGCTGACCGCGCCGTAGCCCTGTTCGTTGAACAAAACCCGCGCGGTTTCGGCAATCCGGTCCCTCGTTTTCATTGGGGGGTCTTCATCAGTAGCGCGTCAGTTCGACCTGCAGCGACTTGTAGCCATGGACGAAGCAAGCCGGCACGCGCACCGGTTCGGCCAGTACATTGGCGCGCAGGCGGCGCTTGCCCATTTCTTCCAGCAGGGTGACGAGCTGTAGTTCGGCGACGCGCGCGCCGACGCAGCGGTGGATGCCATAGCCAAACGAGAGGTGACGGCGGGCATTGGCGCGATCGACCTGGATTGCCTCGCCATCCTCGAACACGCTCTCGTCGCGGTTGGCGGAGAGGTACCACATCACGACCTTGTCGCCCGCCTTCATCTGCACCCCATCGACCACGGTATCTTCCACCACGGTGCGGCGCATGTGCGACAGCGGGGTCTGCCAGCGGATCAGTTCCTGCACCGCATTGGGGATCAGCGAGGGATCGGCCTCCAGCTTGGCGCGCTCTTCGGGATACTTGTTCAGGCCGTAGGCATAAGCTGACATCGAGTTGCGGGTGGTGTCGTTGCCGCCGACGATCAGCAGGATCAGGTTGCCGATGAATTCTTCGGGCGCCATTTCGCGCATCGCGTCCGATTGCAGCATGACCGAGATCAGGTCCTTGCCCGGATTGGCCATCCGCTCCTGCCACAATGCGGCGAAGGCCATGCCCATCTCCTGCATCTTGGCGAGCCGCACTTCGACCGTATCAGGATTCTTGATCAGCTCGACATCGCCGCCGAAGTCCGACCATTCGGTCAGGTGGTGCCGCTGCTCCCAGGGATAGCCGAACAGCTTGGCGAGCATGCCTGTGGTCAGCTCGATCGAAACCCGCTGGACCCAGTCGAAGGCCTCGCCGATCGGGAGCGAATCGAGCACTTCGCCGGTGCGTGCCGCGCACTCCGCCTTCATCGCCGCGACTTCGCTCGGGCCAAAGCTCGGCGCGACCGTGCGGCGCTGCGCGGTGTGATGCGGCGGGTCCATCGCAATGAACATCGGCTCGCGCATGTTATACTTTTGGAGCAGAGCGGGATCGCCCGAAATCGCGATGCCGCCCTTCTCCCAGTCGGACGAGAAAATCTTGGGCAGCGCCTCAATCTGGACGATCGGCTTGTAGGTGCTGACCGACCAGTATGGACCAAAATCGCTTTCGGGCACGTACTGGATCGGCACCTGCGCGCGCAGCTTGGCGAACAGGTCCTGCCACCGGTCCTCGGCGTAGAGTTCGGGCCGGCTGACGTCGATCGGCGCGATCGGCGAAGCGGTGCGTTCCAGCGTAGCAGCGGTGGCCATGATTCTCTCCCGTATCCTGATCTGTCTGATCTAGGGCAAAGACCCTAAATTTGCAGACACGAAGAGTCAAGCCTTGGTTGCGCAATGCAAAACGCCGCCCGGATCACTCCGCGCGGCGTTTCGCAGGGGACTGGAATTTGCTGGTTCAGCGCGCTGGCGCAACCCGGCGGTAGGGCACGAATTCGCCCAGACTCACCGAACCGTTGAACATCTGCGACGTGCGATCGAGCGTGGTGACGATGTCGAGATCGCACAGCTGGCTCGATGAGGTGCGGGTGACCATAATGTTGTCATCGTCGAGGTCCTGCGCGTTGCGGGGCACGTTGACCCAGATGGTGTTGCCCCATCCGTAGACGATTGCAGTCTTGTCGAGCACCTGCATCTCGCGAGTGTCGAAGTGCGAAATGCAATGTTCGGGCCTACCCGCTACGCGGCCTTCGAGCAGCTTGTCGAGCCGCTGCTGCGGCGACAGGTTCGAGCGGGCTTCAAGCGCTGGTCCGGCCAGCAGGGCGGCCGCTGCGGTGATGGCGATGGCGATCTTGCGCATGGTTTCGACTCCTCAGACTGCGCAGCATAACAGCACTTACCTGAACTGCCGCTGAAAATCAGGCGGTCCCGCCGACCGTAAGTCCTTCGACCAACAAAGTCGGCTGGCCCACGCCAGCGGGAACGCTCTGCCCGCCCTTGCCGCACACCCCGACGCCTTCGTCGAGCGCCAGATCATCGCCGATGCCGATCACTTTGGTCAGCACGGTCGGCCCATCGCCAATCAGCGTCGCGCCCTTGATCGGCGCGCCCAGCTTGCCATTCTCGATCTTGTAGGCCTCGGTGCAGCTGAACACGAATTTGCCCGAAACGATATCGACCTGCCCACCGCCAAAGCTCTTGGCAAAGATGCCGCTCTTCACGCGGGAGAGCAGCTCGGCCGGATTGTCATTGCCCGCGCGCATGAAGGTGTTGGTCATCCGCGGCATCGGCACGCTGGCATAGTTTTCACGCCGCCCGTTGCCGGTGGCAGCCACACCCATCAACCGGGCGTTGAGCCGGTCCTGCATGTAGCCTTTGAGGATCCCGTCTTCGATCAGCACGTTTTCCTGGGTTGGCGTGCCTTCATCGTCGATCGAAAGCGAACCACGCCGGCCCTGACCTTGCGCTCCCAGCAGCGTGCCATCGTCAACAACCGTCACGCCCGGTGCGCCGACCCGCTCGCCGATCCGGCCCGAGAAAGCGCTGGTGCCCTTGCGGTTGAAATCGCCCTCGAGCCCGTGACCGACCGCTTCGTGGAGCAGCACCCCGGGCCAGCCGGGGCCAAGCAGCACGGTCATTTCGCCCGCAGGTGCATCGACGCTCTCAAGGTTCACCAAAGCCTGCGCCAGCGCCTCGTCGATCGCACGGTTCCACGTATCGGGCGAGAACAGGTCGTCGTAGAGGCGGCGTCCACCTATGCCGAAGGATCCGGTCTCGCGTCGCCCGTTCTGCTCGGCCACGATCGAGACGTTGAGGCGGACTAGTGGCCGCACGTCGTGGGCGACAAAGCCGTCGGCACGGACGATTTCGACTACCGACCACGAACCGGAGAGTGACGCTGAAACCTGCGCGACGCGGGGATCGCGCGCGCGCGCGGCGGCATCGATGGTTTCGAGCAGCTTGACCTTGGCTTCGAACGGCACGGCATCGAGCGGCGAGGCTTCGGTATAGAGGTGGCGACCGGAACCCGCGCCGCGCCGCCGCGCACGACCAACCGCC
>JBJTLY010000340.1:0-7436 GCA_046063275.1 Novosphingobium sp.
ACCGGGTGCATCATGCGGTCAACCCGCAGTACCTCGACCGCAACTATGCCGGCGTGTTCATCGTGTGGGACAAGTTGTTCGGCACTTTCGCCACCGAGGATGAGCGGACCCGTATTCACTACGGCATCGTCAGGCAGCTCGGCAGTTTCAACATGGTCTGGTCGGTGTTCCACGAATGGATCGTGATCGCGCGCGACATGCGGGCCGCGCCGTGGCGGTACAAGCTGTCCTACCTGCTGCGCGAGCCCGGCTGGAGCCATGACGGCAGCCGCGACAGTTCGGGCACGATCCGTGCGCGCTGGCAGGCGATGCAGTCCCCGCCCGATTGACTTGACCGCCTTAACCGCGTGGTTAGACCGCTCCCGAAGCCCGGAGAGCACGCGCGCATGGAACAGTTCGACATCATCGTGATCGGCGCGGGCAGCGCCGGCAGTGCTGCCGCCGGGCGGCTGGCAGCCGACGGCAAGCGCAGCGTGTGCCTGCTCGAGGTGGGTGGCGGCAATACTCACATGTTCACCCGCACTCCCGGCCTGCTCGCGCTGATGCCCGAGAAAAGCATGTTCAAGTACGATACCGAACCGATGGCCGGGCTGAACGGCCGGGTCGGTTACCAGCCGCGCGGCAAAGGCATGGGCGGCTCTTCCGCGATCAACGGCATGGTCTATATCCGCGGCAACGCGTGGGACTATGACAACTGGGCCGCGCTGGGCTGCACCGGCTGGGGCTGGCAGGATGTCCTGCCGGTGTTCAAGCGGCAGGAAGACAATGCCCACGGGGCCGACGCCTGGCATGGCAAGGGCGGTCCCCTGCACGTTAGCAACCAGATCGCGCCGAGCGCAGTGGGGCAGGCTTTCGTCGAAGCAGCGACCAGACTGCAATTGCCGCGCAACGACGACTTCAACGGCGCGAAGCAGGAAGGCTTCGGGCTCTATCAGGTGACCCAGCACAATGGCGAGCGGTGGAGCGCATCGCGTGCCTTCATCGATCCGCTGGCGGGTCACAAGAACTTGGCGGTGCGGCAAGGCGCGCTGGTCGAGAAGATCGTGATCGAGGAAGGCCGCGCGACCGGGGTGCAGATCCGCATGAACGGCGCGAGCCAAGTGCTGCGCGCGCGCGGCGGCGTGGTGCTCAGTGCCGGCGCATTCGGCAGCCCGCAGATCCTGATGCTGTCTGGGATCGGCCCCGGTGCGGAGCTGCAGCAGCACGGCATCGACACCGTTCTGGACAAACCAGCAGTCGGCGCGGACCTGCAAGATCACTGCGATTACCTGGTCGGCTACGAACTCGATGACATGGGCCTGTTCGGCGGCTCACTGCGCGGCGTGTGGCAGCTCGCCAAGGCCTTCATCGAATACCGCCGCAAGCACACCGGCATGCTCACCACCAATTTTGCCGAGAGCGGCGGGTTCGCGACGATCCGCCCCGATGCGCCCGCGCCCGACATCCAGTATCACTTTATCCGCGCGATCATCCAGAACCACGGGCGCGACAAGTTGAAGGCGCACGGCTTCTCGCTCCACGCCTGCGTGCTCCGTCCGGAAAGCCGCGGATGGGTCAAACTGGCGAGCCCCGATCCTTCGGTCGCGCCATCGATCAACCCCAACTTCCTTTCTGACGAGCGCGACCTGCACCTGCTGCGCGACGGCGCCCGATTGATGCACCGCATCGCCGCGACCCCACCGCTTTCCGACCTGGGTGCGAAAGAACGCTTCCCGATCGACTTCGAGAACGACGCTGCATTAGAGGCGCGCATCCGCGAAGTCTCGGACACGATCTATCACCCCGTCGGCACCTGCCGGATGGGTTCGGACGAAGCTGCAGTGGTCGACCCGACCCTCAAGGCGCGCGGTATCGAGGGTCTGTGGGTCGCCGATGCCTCGATCATGCCGCGGCTGGTCTCGGGCAACACCAATGCGCCGTCGATCATGATCGGCGAGCGCGCAGGCGATTTCGTCAAAGCCGCGCTTCAGTGATGGCAGGCTAGCGCCTCGACCACATCCTCGGCGCGCGCCGGATCGCCCAGCGCCAGCACGTGGCCATCGCTGCCAGCGTGGAGCGGATTGCCGTTCCAGTCGCACATCACCCCGCCCGCGCCCTCGACCACCGGGACCAGCGCGGCGAAATCGTGGAGCTTGAGGTTCGCCTCACAGACCACGTCGAGATGGCCTGAGGCGAGCATCGCGTAGTTGTAGCAATCGCCGCCCATCACCATCCGCTTGTGATCGGTCTTGGCGGCGAGACCCATGAAGTGCTCGCCATCATGGTCGTCGAAATAATGCGGCCCGGTGGTGGCAATCGCCGCTTCGATCAGAGATCCGCAGGGCCGGGTCCGCACCGACTGGCCATTGAGCAAGGTCGGTTGCCCCGTGACTCCCAGCCAGCGTTCAGC
The DNA here is from genome assembly GCA_046063275.1 of Novosphingobium sp. GTDB lineage: Bacteria > Pseudomonadota > Alphaproteobacteria > Sphingomonadales > Sphingomonadaceae > Novosphingobium. The sequence continues at coordinate 2,390 of JBJTLY010000340.1, forward strand.
CAGCACTGCCTGATCAATCACCCCGAGCACCGGCCAGCCATCCGCGACCAATGCGATCAGCGTGCCGAATATCGGCCGCCCGGCGAGGAACGCGGTAGTCCCGTCGATCGGATCGAGCACCCAGGCCCGGCCCGAGTTTCCCTCTTCGATCCCGAACTCTTCGCCCTGGATCGTATCGCGAGGGAATTCGGACTTGATGAGCCGGCGCATCGCCTCTTCGGCGGCGCGGTCGGCCAGCGTCACTGGCGATCTGTCAGCTTTGCGCTCACGCCCCGATTCGCTGCGATAGTAAGGCAGGATCGCAGCACGTGCCGCATCGGCCAAACGGTGCGCCAGTGCGATTTCGGCGTCGAGCTTCATCAATCGAACAGGCTGGAAACCGAACTCTCATCGGCGATGCGGCGGATTGCTTCGCCGACCAGCGGTGCGATCGAGAGAATGCGGATCTTGTCGGAGGCCGCGGCACCCTGAGTCGGCTGGATCGAATCGGTGATCACCAGCTCCTTGAGCGCCGAGGCGTTGACCCGTTCGACCGCAGTGCCTGAAAGCACCCCGTGGGTGAGGTAGGCGGTGACGCTTTTCGCACCTGCCTCCATCAGCGCCGCCGCGGCGTTGCACAGCGTCCCGCCCGAATCGATGATGTCGTCGATCAGGATGCAATCCCAGCCCTTCACATCGCCGATGATGTTCTGCACTTCGGATTGGCCGGGCTTGTCTCGGCGCTTGTCGACAATCGACAGCGGGGCGTTGTACAGGCGCCGGGCCAGCGCCCGGGCGCGGACCACACCGCCGACGTCGGGTGAGACCACCATCAGGTTTTCCCCGCCGCTGCGCTCAAGGATGTCCGCTGCCATCACCGGCGCGGCGTAAAGGTTGTCGGTCGGGATATCGAAGAAGCCCTGGATCTGCCCGGCGTGGAGGTCAACCGCGAGTACCCGGTCGGCCCCGGCGGTGGTGATCAGGTTGGCGACCAGCTTGGCGGAAATCGGCGTGCGCGGGCCGGGTTTGCGGTCCTGCCGGGCATAGCCGAAGTATGGCAGCACTGCGGTGATCCGCGTTGCCGAAGCGCGGCGCAGCGCATCGATGCAGATCAGCAGTTCCATCAGGTTGTCGTTCGCGGGGAAGCTGGTTGACTGGATCACGAACATGTCCTCGCCGCGGACGTTCTCATGGATTTCGACGAAGACTTCCTCGTCGGCGAAGCGCCGGACATCGGCCTGGGTCAGCGGCAGTTCGAGATAGTCGGCAATGGCCTGCGCCAAGGCCGGGTTGGAATTGCCGGTCAGCAGCTTCATTGCGTTCGCCCTTCCGCAAATTGAGGTGTGCGGCTGGCCTTAACGGTGAAGTGGTTTATTGCAACCGGGTTACAGGCGGTATTCCGCAGTTCAGCTTTTGCCGCGGTGTTCGCCCGAAACCCAGCGCACCGTGCCCGAACTGGCGCGCATCACCACGCTGTTGGTGGTCATCACCCCGTCCTTGCGCCGCTTCACCCCGCGCAGGAGCGAGCCATCGGTCACCCCGGTCGCGGCAAAGATGCAGTCGCACTTGGCCAGTTCCTCAAGCTTGTAGATCTTGTTGAGGTCAGTGATCCCCCACTTGCGGGCTCGGCCCCGCTCATCGTCGTTGCGGAACAGCAGGCGGCCGTTGAACTGCCCGCCGACGCAGCGCAGCGCCGCGGCAGCAAGCACGCCTTCGGGCGCGCCGCCCGAACCCATGTAGAGGTCGATATTGGTTTCATCGTTGGTCACCGCGATCACTCCGGCGACATCGCCGTCGGAGATTAGTGCGACGCCGCAGCCCAGCCCGCGCAGCTCGGCAATCAGCTCGGTATGGCGCGGACGATCGAGCACGCAGACGATAATTTCGCTGGGTTCGACACCCTTGGCCGCAGCCACTGCGCGCACGTTCTCGCTCGGACTCTTGGCCAGATCGATGATCCCCTCGGGATAGCCGGGGCCGACCGCGAGCTTGTCCATATAAACGTCGGGCGCGTTCAAGAGGTTGCCTTCCTCGGCGCAGGCCAGCACGGCGAGCGCGTTGGCTCCGGCATTGGCGGTGAGCGTGGTTCCCTCAAGCGGATCGAGCGCGATGTCGATCTTCGGTCCCGTGCCAATCGCCGAGCCGACCTTTTCGCCGATGAAGAGCATCGGCGCTTCGTCGCGCTCACCCTCCCCGATCACCACGGTGCCGTCCATCGCCAGTTCGTTAAGCGCGGCGCGCATTGCCTCGACCGCAGCGTGATCGGCGGCCTTTTCATCGCCCCGCCCGATCAGCTTGGCCGCGCCGACTGCGGCTGCTTCGGTGACGCGCACCATCTCGAGCACAAGGACCCGGTCGAGAACCTGGCTGGGAGCGATCGAACGGGTGGCGTCGGGCTTGGTCATGAGGGCTGGTGTTCCTGCATAGGTATGTAAGGCTGCTGCGGCGCGCTTAGCTCCGGTCGCGCGGCGTGTCGAGTATGTCCAAGTTTCGTGGCATCAATCGGTCTAAGCGGTCCGTGCAGATCAAGACAGGGGACAAACCAAATGTTGCAATTCCTGAAAATCTCCGCCCGCCTCGCCCTCACGACCGCAGGCGCTCTCGCGCTGATCGCCCCGGTGACGACGCAAGCCGAAGACAATTCGGTCAAGCGCCGCCTCGATGCGGTCGGCCAGAAGTACGAAGTAGACAAGGACGGTGATTTCAAGATCACCTACACCTTCACCGAGGACAAGCGCAGCCAGATCGTGTTCGTCTCCGGAGCGCCCTATGACGTTGCAGGCGGGATGCAGGTTCGCAACGTCTTCGCGCCGCTCGCCAAGGTCGATGCGGACAGCATCGCCGGTGCCCGGGCGATCGAACTGCTCAAGAACAACAACGACTACAAGATCGGCGCCTACGAAATCGAGGGCAACATCGTGTTGCTCAGCCTCAAGGTGCCGGACAGCGCGTCGCCGGAGCAGCTCAAGAAAGCCGTGACCCTGGCCGCCAGTGTGGCGGACGAGAAGGAAAAGGCGATCAGCGGCACCCGCGACACTTTCTGATCCGCGCCGCGTTCATTTGCGATTAAGCCCGCATCACGCTCTGTCGCCGTCTTTGGCTGGCGAGTGGAGTTGTGATGCGGCGCGTGGGGCTGGCCCTGTTGGCACTGACCATGGCCATGCCTGCCGCGGCGCAAACCGCCACACCTGATGCCGCCGCGACCGACGGCAAAGTCGCCGGGATGATCGAAACTGCCCACGCGGTCTACGGCGTCCGGGATTCGCGCGCGGCCTGCCGCCCGAAACCCGGCGACGAAATCGTGGTCTGCGCAGATCATGGCGAGGACCAGCGGATCCCCTCGACCGCCGAAACCGATCCTGATTCGCGCGCAGCCCGGCGGGCATTGGACGGAAATATTCCGCGCGCGCCGGACGTCGCCTCGATCAAGTGCCGGAGAGGCGCAGACGGCGTGTGCAGAGGCAACTTCGGCGGAGCGCCGACGCCGATCTACTATGTTGACGTCACCAAGCTGCCCCAGGCGCCCGCCGGGTCCGACGCCGAAGCCATCGCCAACGGAACCGCAACCGCGCCCTAGTTGTCGAGAATATGCAGCACCAGCGGCGGTTCGCTGAGACTTGGGGAACCATCGAGCAGCCGCACCGCCTCGCTTACCGCGCTTTCGGGCCCTTCATGCGTGACCATGACGACCATCACCTCGCTGGTGGTTTCGGCCCGGCCTTTTTGAATCATGCTTTCGATTGAGACCCCGGCGTCGCGCAGCGCGGCGGTGATTTCGGCGAGCACGCCGGGCCGGTCGGCTACCATGAAGCGCAGGTACGCACGCCCTCGGCGATGCCCGGTCGGAGCCGGCATCAATGATACGAGTTCGCCCACCGGCACCGAAAATGCTGGCCCGGTTTCACCGCGCGCGATGTCGATGAGATCAGCCACAACCGCACTGGCGGTCGGGCCATCGCCCGCGCCAGCACCCTGAAACAGCAGCCGTCCCGAGAAATTGCCTTCCGCCACCACTGCGTTGGTTGCGCCATCGACATGGGCCAGCGGATGGTCGCAATTCACGAGATGGGGCTGGACCCGTTGGAACAGGCCGTCGCTTCCGGCATCTGCGGTTCCGATCAGGCGAATGACATAACCCAATGCACCCGCCTGAGCGATATCTGCAGCGCGGACCCGGGTGATGCCGGTCGTGGCGACGGCGGCAAAATCGACCTTCGAACCGAACGCGATCGCGGCAAGGATCGAAAGCTTGTGCGCGGCATCGATACCTTCGATATCGAAAGCTGGATCCGCTTCGGCATAACCCTTGGCTTGCGCTTCGGCGAGCACGTCGGCGAAATCGCGCCCGGTGTCTTCCATCACTGTCAAGATGTAGTTGCAGGTCCCGTTGAGCACCCCGTAAACGCGCTCGATCCGGTTCGCCGCCGTGCCTTCGCGCAGCGCCTTGATCACCGGGATGCCGCCGGCAACGGCAGCTTCGAACTTCAATGCGACTTTCTGGTCCTCAGCCTTGGCGGCAAGTTCGAGACCGTGGTGCGCGATCATCGCCTTGTTGGCGGTGACGAGCGCCTTGCCTGCCTCGATCGTGGTGCGGGCCAGCGCCAGCGCCGGTCCATCCGACCCGCCGACCATTTCGACCACCACATCGACATCCTCGCGCTCGCCGAGGATCACCATGTCGTCTTCCCAGGCGTAGGCGGAAAGGTCCACCCCGCGCGCCTTGCTCCGGTCGCGCGCGCTGACCACGCTGACCTGCAGCGGACGCCCGGCGCGGCGCGCGATCAGCTCGGCATTGGCCTCGATCAGGCGGATCACCCCGACCCCGACGGTGCCGAGCCCGGCAAGTGCGATCTTCAGCGGCTCAGTCATGCTTACCCCTCAAATTCCCGCGCGCCTTAGGCAGCACCGGCGCAAGGAGCAAGGCGCAAACGGTGCCTGGACCTAGCGCCGGCTGCGCTGGCAGGGGCCAAGCTCTTTCATCACGAAGGCGTAGTCTGCGCTCGCCGCCGCGCGGTCGGCGCCGGCTTCGCTGGTTGCGGCGATGCGGGGCAAGGCCGGCGGCAGGAAG
>JBJTLY010000341.1:0-5820 GCA_046063275.1 Novosphingobium sp.
TCGGTCGCCGGATTGATCGCATCGATCGTTGCAGTCGAGGTCGCGGGAGCGACCCAGCTTCCGTCGATGTAGGACTTGAGGAGGACGAATTCAGACATAACCCACCGCGCGCTTCTGGTCTTCGACGATGTACTTTTCGGCGCGCCAATAGTGGAAAGCAGCCCATAGGCCCGAGGGCGCGAGGATCATCTGGGCGAGCCGCAGCGAATCCGCATTGGCCGGGCCGGTGCCGGCAAAATAATCGCTGAGCGATCCGACGATCCACGGCGCCACGATCAGGTTGAGCACGTTGGCGATCAGCAACGAGATCGCCACCGCCATCGCCCGCATCCGCGGAGCCGCGAGATTCTGGCAGAGCGCGAAGGCCGGGCCGATGTAGAAATAGATCGCCGGAATGAACAACCACCACATCAGCTTGGCGAAGCCGAGGTCGTGCGTCCAATAGGCGAGAAACGAGGGAATCGTGGCAAGCGCGGTCACCGCGGCCAACAGGCGGGCGATCTTGCGCGGGTCGGTGTAAGTCGGCCGCGCGACAACGTAGGCCGTTACCAGCGAAGCACCGATGCCGCCAACCAGATAGATCTGGCCGAGCAGGCCACCGGCGGCGCCTTCGTCCATTCCGTAGGTGCGCTGCAGGAACAGCGGGGTGAACCACATCAGCCCCCAACCCCAGAACGCCGACAGACCGCTTCCGGCCATGGCGTGGACTGCAGCCTTTTGTGACCAGAGGAACTTCAAAGTTTCCATCACGGTCGGGGTCTTCTCGTCACTGACCGCATCGAGCCGGCCGCGCTGCGGCTCCTTGATCGTGACCATGATGATCAGCGCCAGCACGATTCCGGGAATACCCAGCACCATAAAGGCTGCGCGCCAACCGTGCACGGTAGAGACCGCCCCGGCGATATCCGAACCGAGCCATGCACCGATCGGTGCGCCCAGAGCAAAGACGGTCATCGCCATCGAGCGACGGTCCGCCGGGAAATAGTCGGCGATGATCGAGTTGCAGGCGGGCGTACCCCCGGCCTCACCGATGCCGACGCCGATCCGGGCAAGCAGCAAGTCGATATAGCCGCGGGTATAGCCGGTCAGCGTGGTCATCAGCGACCACACCGCCACCGCCGCGGCCAGCAGCGTGCGGCGATTGGACCGGTCGCACAGCCACGACAGGGGTATGCCCATCGTTACGTAAAACAGCGCGAGGGGGATACCCAGCGATGCCGCCCCCTTGTCGCTGAGGTGGAGCTCCTTGCTGATCGGGCCGAGCAGGGTGGACAGTACATAACGGTCCGCGATGCTGATGGTGTAGACCAGCATCATGATGAACAGCACGTACCAGCGCTGGCCCAGAGTAGAGACCTCATCGACTTTCACTGGTGCAACGCTCGCCATTGTCATTCCCCTCACTCGGTAGCCAGTTCCGGCCCGAGAAATTCACGCAGCGGTTCCAGCCATGGGCTGAAATTCTTCCACTGATCGAGCCCGTCGCGGAAAATCGGTTGACGGACTTGCTCTGAACTCGGCGTGCGGACGCTGCGCTTGGTCTTGTGAAACTCGATGCAGCCCGCCTCGAAGGGCAGGCCGCAATAATCGAGAATGCGCCGCACGCTGCCTTCGAGATCATCGATAACATGCTCGTGCTGCACTCGCAGGACCCGGCCGGGCAGCACCGCATCCCAGTGGTCCATCAGCTCGACGTAGGTCCGGTAGTAGCGGGCGATGTGTTCGATCCCGTAAGTGAATTCCTGCCCTTGGGCGAACAGCTGCTTGAAGTTGCTGAAGCAGCAGGCCATCGCGTCGCGCCGCGCATCGATAATTTTCGCATTGGGCAGGATCAGGTGGATCAGCCCGATGTGCCGGAAATTATTGGGCATCTTGTCGATGAAATAGGGACGCCCGAGGATCCGGTTGGGCTTGGTATCGGCAATGTATTGCTCACCGAACCGGTGGATGGCTTCCGCATCGAGTTCGGGCAGCACGCCGGGATAGCGGGGCTCATCGAAGTTGAGCTCGCGGCCCTGCAACTCGTGCACGATGCGCTGCACATCGGGCAGTTCCTGGGTGCCTTCGACCATGCTGTGCGAGGCCAGGATCTGCTCGATCAAGGTCGAGCCAGACCGCGGCAGACCGAGCACGAAGATCGGCGCCGGGTCATCAAGTCCCCAGCCCGCCCGTTCGGCGAAAAAGGCAGCTGTGCACACGCGCTTCTGTTCGCGCGTGTTGGTTTCGAAAACCTCAGGAATGAAGTCATTGCCGGCGCGGTGCATGGCGTTGCCCTGCTCATAAGCCGCCCACGATCCGGCATAGTCGCCGTCGTCCTCAAGCGCTTTGCCCAGCGCGAACGCGATATGGATCCGGTCGGTCTCTGCGGTTGCGGGATCGTCCAGCCGTCCGCGCATCACCGCGATCGATTCGGGCGCGAAGCGATAGGTCTTGAGATTGGCGAGGCTCCACCAGGCGTCGCCGAAATCGGGTCGGTCAGCGGTAGCTGCAAGGTAGGCCTCGATCGCTTCATCGGTCCTGCCCTCGGTCTTGAGCGCATGGCCAAGCCACAGGTTGAGATCGGAGCGATGGACCCGCGCTTGCGGAGAATTGCCGGGGGTCTCGGCCAGCATCGCGCGATATTCGGGGATTACCCCCGCGAAATCGCCCAGCCCGACCTGGATGGTCGCGGCCTGGATGCGGTTGGCGTGATGCGCCGGATCAAGTTTGAGCAATGGCTCAAGTGCCGCCCTGGCTTCGGGGAACTTGTGCCGTCCGATCAGCACCTGGACATATTCGTGCCGCGCCTCGTTATGCTCGGGCACCAAAGACAGCACCGCAGCATAAAGCGTTTCGGCATCGTCGAGCACATTGCGCACCTGGCCGATCTGCGCGAGCAGCCGCATCGCCTCGGGATGATCGCCGACTTCAAGCAGGAACTTGCGGATCAGCGCTTCGGACTGGTCGATCTCGCCATCGTAGAACAGCACCTTGGCGTGGACGATCGGAGGCGGCAGGCTGGCGAGGTGCGAGCCATGCTTCACTGCCGTCGCGGAGCCGGCCTGATCGCCGGTCATGCGTTGCAGCCCGTCGAGCATGCGCCAGCCCATGGCCAGGGCTGGGTTGATCGTCACCGCAGTGCGCAGATCGGCGATTGCGGCGGGCGCAGCGCGCAGCGCGACATGGCACAGCCCGCGCTCGAGAAACATCTGGCTGAAACGTGGGTGATGCTGGGCCAGCCGCTCCAGCATGGCCAGCGCCAGGTCGGTCTGCTGCGTCATGCGCAGCGAGTGGGCGGCAAGCAGCAGGAGATCACGATTTGCCGGGTGCGCTTCAAGCAGGCGGCCGGCGCGGTCAACAACGGCGGCGTATTCGCCTTGGGCCTGAAGCGCGTGCAAATCGAGCAACTCCGCATCAAGTGCAGATTGACTAGGCGGCAAAGACGGTTGAGCAGACATATCGCGGGCAATTTCGGCTTGGGCGGTCATCACGCAATATCCGTCGGCAATGGCCGGGCGCTTGTCAAACTTGCAGCGACGCAAAAACAAGGGGCGGTGCTTGTCGCACCACCCCCTGCAATTCGAACCAACGCCATCCGATCAGATCTTGGTGCTGATCTTGATACCGTAAGTCATTGGACGGACCACGGTCGAAGTCTTGATATACTCCGCCGAGTTGGTGAAGGTCGATGCGTGGCTGTTGAACAGGTTGTCACCGAAGATGGTCACGGTCCAGTTGTCGCGGGTGAAGCCGATCTGCGCATCGGTGAGAGCATAGCCCGGCATCTTGTAACGCAGCACGGTCGTGGCCGGGACGATGATTCCGTTGGGGCCAAGCACGCTGCCGTTGCCGGCAACATCGCCCGACGGGTAGGTCGCCGGCTCGTTGAACATCGAGCTGGTATAGTTCACACCAGCCGCGATGAACCAGTCCATCCCGCCCGGACCAGCGAATTCATAGCGCATCCGCAGGTTACCCTGAAAATGCGGGCTGAACGGCGTGATGCCACCGACATTGCCGAACGGGCTCTGCACCGGAGTGGCAATCGGAACTCCGGGGCTACTGAAGCCTCCGAACCGGCTTGTAAGGCACTTGCCGAAGCCTGACGCAGTCGGATTGTTGATGATGAAACAAGGCGAATTTGATTGCTTGCTGTCGTTGTAGGTTGCCGAACCCTGGATCGTCAGCCCGTCCGAAAGCCGGGCTACGATCTGCATTTCGGCGCCCTTGATGTGGTAGGTCGGCCCGTTGGTCGCAAACGCGGTATTGCCGAACCCTGCGGCAGGATTGAAGAAGCCGATCTGCGTGTTTTCCCAGATCATGTAATAGGCTGAGGCGTTGAAGGTCACCTTCCGGTCAAACAGATCGGTCTTCAGCCCCACTTCCCAGTTTGTCAGGTTATCGGGGCTGTAAGCCGCCGGGACCAGCAACTGGAAGTTCTTCTTCGAAGTGACGGTCGTGGTGCCTTGGCCAGCGCCGTTAATGTAGGGTAAGGCAGGATCTTGAACGCGCGCCGACGGCCCGCGGTTGAAGGCGCCCGGACGGAAGCCCTGGCTGAACGTACCATAGATCAGCGTGTGTTCGCTCGGCTTCCAGGTGATCGTGCCCTTGCTCTTGAAGCCGTGGTAGGTGGACTTGAGGCCAAGTTTATCGAGATTCGAACCCGTCACGCAGACCAGAACCTGATAGCACCTAGAGTCGAATGAGGAATAGACTGAGCCGGTCTCAAATTCCTTGTAGTTGTAGTAGCGCGTGCCGGCCGTGATCGTCAGATTGGGCAGGATGTCGAAATCGAGCGAGCCGAAGGCGGCGTACTGCTTGTAGCCGCGCTGCGTGTCTTCACCGAAGGCAACCGCAGGACCGCGGGGACCGGGAACGTTGAGAGTTGCAGTCGGGTCTGGAGCAACGAGACCCAGGCAGACGCTGCTGAGGGTCGTCGCGGTGCACTGCGGAATGGACTTGTAATCCCAGTCCTGGTTGTCCCGAATCTTGAAATTCTCGTAGAACCCACCGACGATCAGACGAATTCTCTTGTCCGCCGGGGTGCTGATGCGGAATTCGTGGCTTTCGTGCGTGTTGCGAACCTGGTCGGTCCAGTAGCCGGTAGGCTCATGGCAGAACGGTGCTTGGCCGGCGCCGAAGTAATAGTTGGCACCGCCAGTGCACTGATAGAAGATACCATAGGTCGCACGGGCGTAGTTGGTATAGTCACCCTGCTGCGAGATGTGGCGGGTCAGGTAAGCGCCGGTGTAGATCAGGTCGAGACCGCCCAGCTTGCCCTTGAGGGTCCACGCCGTATTCGAAAAGTCGTCCTTGGTGAACTGCGGCACGAACAAGGTCGATGACAGACCCGTGAGCGGGGCATAATCGTAGGTATAGGTCTGGGTCGCAAAGGTGCCCTTGGTTTCCAGCTTCTGGTACGATTGCGAGACCAGCAGGTCCCAGTCGGGGGCAAACTGCCAATCGACTGAAACGCGGCCGCCGGTGTAGTCCACCGGGTTGAAGTTGTTTTCGACCTGGGCGTTGTTGTTGTAGAGGCCGTTGTTGGTCTGCTGGGCCGGCGTCAGCTGGTTGCCGTTGTTCACATGGGTCACTGGATCAGTGTAATTCAGATAATAGGAACCAAGATCGGTTGTGCGACGCGTGAAGGTCGAAAACTTGTTATCGATGTAGCCGCCGTGGTGATCTTCATAGATAACCGCCCGGACGGCGAGCTTGCCCTCGATGACCGGGACGTTGACCATTGCGTTGAACGAACCGTTCGCGGCGCCGCCGGCGGTGCCGCCGAAGCTGCCTTCGATACGGCCTTCGAACTTGCCGAGCTTGGGCTTGTTGGTGATG
>JBJTLY010000342.1:0-4625 GCA_046063275.1 Novosphingobium sp.
CGCCGCGTCAATACCGGCGGTATTCCGCGCGCCTTCGATGCAGGCCATCTGCATGCCCAGGCAAATGCCAAGGAACGGCACCTTGCGTTCACGCGCGAACCGGACCGAGGCGATCTTGCCCTCGCTGCCGCGCACGCCGAAGCCGCCCGGCACCAGAATGCCGTGCATCGGTTCAAGCCGCGAAACGATTTCGCTGTCGTCGGCTTCGAACAGTTCCGCGTCGATCCAGCGGATGTTGACCTTGACCCTATTGGCCATGCCCCCGTGCACCAGCGCCTCGTTGAGCGACTTGTAGGCATCGGGCAGCCCGACATACTTGCCGACCACACCGATCGTCACTTCGCCTTCGGGGTTCTGGTACCGGTCAACGATATCCTCCCACCGGGCCAGATCAGGCGCCGGTGTGGACAGCCCGAAGTGGTGGAGCACCTCGGCATCGAGTCCCTCGGCATGGTATTGCAAGGGCACCGCGTAGATACTGCTGGCGTCGAGCGCCGGGATTACGGCTTCCTTACGCACGTTGCAGAACAACGCGATCTTGTTGCGCTCGTTCTCGGGTAGCGGATGCTCGCAGCGGCATAGCAGCAAGTCGGGCTGGACGCCCAGGCTGGTCAGCTCGCGCACCGAATGCTGGGTCGGCTTGGTCTTGAGCTCGCCCGCAGCGGCCACATAGGGCACCAGCGTAACGTGAACCGAGCAGGTCTGCTCGCGGCCCAGTTCGTTGCGCAGTTGGCGCAGCGCTTCGATGAACGGCAGGCTTTCGATATCGCCGACGGTGCCACCGATTTCGCACAGCACGAAATCGAGCCCGTCAGTGTCAGCCTGGGCGAATTCCTTGATCGCGTCGGTGACATGCGGGATCACCTGCACGGTTGCGCCCAGATAATCGCCGCGGCGTTCGCGGGTGATGATGTCGCGGTAAATCCGGCCTGAGGTGATGTTGTCCGCCTGCCGTGCCGATACCCCAGTGAAGCGTTCGTAGTGGCCCAGGTCGAGATCGGTCTCGGCCCCGTCGTCGGTCACATAGACCTCACCATGCTGGTACGGACTCATCGTCCCCGGATCGACGTTCAGATAGGGATCGAACTTGCGAATCCGTACCTTGTAGCCGCGCGCCTGCAGCAATGCTGCGAGGCTTGCCGCCATCAGACCTTTGCCAAGCGAGGAGACCACGCCGCCGGTAATGAAAATGAACCGCGCCATGGGAGTTGGGCCTTAAGCTCAAGTAGGGGATGCGGGCAAGCGCCCATTGTGGCAATCCACAGCTCTGCACACCCGACTGGCCGCATCAGCGACCAGCAGGTCCGCTTGCCGTGGCCGGAATTCAGGGTTTCTTGGTCGGCGTTGCCGTGGCTGCAGGGGCTGCGGTACCGGCCGGAGCCGAGGCTGCACCACCGGGTGCGAGGCCATTCTGCGCCGCACCGCCCAGCGCATCGGCCGGCAACTGCTGCGGAGCAACCGGAGCCACCACACGATTAAGCGAATTGTCGATTTCGCGGTTGCCGCTCGATTTCACCGCCAGTGCGGCGAGAATGATCGAGAGCACCACGAAGATCGTCGCGAGGATCGCGGTCAACCGGGTGATGAAATCCGCTGCGCCGCGTGCCGACATCAGGCCAGCCGGGCTGCCTCCCGTTCCCAGACCGCCGCCTTCCGACTTTTGCACCAGAATGACGCCAACGAGCATCGCGGCGACGATTGCCTGGACTACGGTCAGGAGAATGAACCAGTTCATGGGAATTCCAAATGAGATTTAGCTTGGCGCGCATCTAGTCACGCCGCGCCGACTATGCAAGGCGGCGCGCCGCAGCGCGGTGGCTCAGTCGGTCTCGGGTGCGGCAGCCGATACGATGGTCAGGAAACTGTCAGCAGTAAGGCTTGCCCCGCCGACCAGCGCCCCGCCCACTTCGGCGCAAGCGAGAAGCTCGGCCGCATTGGCGGCATTGACCGAGCCGCCATAGAGGATGCGAACCCCTGCATGAGCTGCGCCAAAACGTGCTTCCAGTTTGGCACGGATTGCGCTGTGCATTGCGCTGACGTCATCGACCGAAGGCACCCGGCCAGTCCCGATTGCCCAGACGGGTTCGTAGGCAACGGTGAGCTGTCCCGGCGAGCTGACTTCATTGGGCAGCGAGCCATCGAGCTGCGCACCGACTACCTTCTCGGCATTACCGGCATCGCGCTCGGCTTCGGTTTCACCCACGCATACGATCACGCCAAGCCCAGCGTGGAGCGCGGCCTCGGCCTTGGCCTTGACCAATGCGTTGCCTTCTCCGTGCAAGGTGCGCCGCTCCGAATGTCCGACAATCACGAAGCTCGCTCCAACATCGGCGAGCATTGGTGCGGAGATATCCCCGGTGAAGGCACCGGATGCCTTCTCGTGGCAATCCTGGCCGCCCAAGCTGACCGTCTCGACCGCTTCGGCCATCAGCGCAAGCAGCGTCGCGGGCGGCGCAATCCCCACCTGCACCCCCGGATTACGCGCCGCGCCGCGATCGATCGCCCGCGCTTCGGCGAATGAGGCACGCGTTCCGTTCATCTTCCAATTGCCGACGATGTAGGGCCGGTGTGGCATTGATTTTCCCTGTTGCGATCATGCATTGCGGCTCCGCGGCCGCGTTGCCTCGCCGTTAAGCGAGCGAGGTACTGCTTGTCAAAGCGCTTGCGCCAAGCCGGTGGGACACTTGCACAAGTCCCTTCCCCCCATTGCCTGTACCGACATTGCCCCCTAAAGCGCGGCGACACGGCGCATTGGCAACGATGCGCGGGCTCAATCTTTTCTGGCGATCGGCACGATGCTTCAGTTTTTTCGCAATTTCTTCGGTAACAAAATCGGGGTCATCATCACCCTGACTTTCGTGGCGATCCTCGGGGTCGGCTTTGCGCTGGGCAGTGTTTCCGGAACCAGCTTTGGCGGATTCGGCGGCGGCGGCCGCATCGCGACGGTCGGCGATGAAAAGATCAGCGAAACCGATCTCGACAACCAGTTCCGTTCGATCCTGAGCCGGCTCCGCCAGCGCAACCCGGCGCTTTCGGTCAAGGAATTCCTGGCCAAAGACGGCCTCAACGAAGTGTTGCTCTATGCCATGGACGGCCGCGCGGTTACGCAGTGGGGCGAGAAGCACGGGATCTACATCGGCGATCGGTTGATCGACAGCGAGATCGGCAAGGAATTCCCTAATTTGCAGGCCCCTGACGGTAAGGTCGATCCGGCACTCTATCGCGCGATGCTCGCCGGCCAGGGAAACACCGATAAGGCATTTCGCACCGAGCAATCGCAGATTCTGATGGCGCGACTGCTCACCGCTGCGAACTCGATTGGGCTCAAGGTGCCGCACAAGGTCGCCTCGCACTATGTCGCGGTGATTACCGAGCATCGCCGCGGCGCCATCGTTCAGTTGCCGCCTGCTGCCTTTGCCCCGGCTGCCGCCCCGACTGACGCCGAGATCACCTCCTGGTACAACGCACACAAGGGTGACTACACCCTGCCCGAGCGCCGCACGATCCGCTATGTTACCTTTACCGATGCGGCGGTGAAGAGCGCTGCCGCACCAAGCGATGCGGAAGTTGCGGCCCGCTACAACGAGAACAAGGCCAAGTATGCTGCCGCTGACAAGCGGACGATCGCACAGCTGGTCGTGCCCAGCGAGGCGGCGGGCAAGGATATCCTCGCCGCCGTTAGCGCTGGCAAGACGCTGGAAGCCGCAGCGCAGGCCAAGGGGTACAGCGTTGCCCCGCTCGGTAGCGTGACCAAGGAGGCCTACGTCCTGCAAAGCTCGCCCGAGGTGGCCGATGCGGTGTTCTCGGCCGGCGGCAAGATCGTCGGCCCGCTGAAGGCGCCGCTGGGTTGGGTGATCGTGCGGATCGACGCGCGCGCGACGACGCCTGGCAAGACACTCGAACAGGCCAAGCCCGAACTGGTCAAGGAACTAAGCGACGAGAAGCGCAAGATCGAAATCGCAGGCTATGGCGAAAAGATCGAGGGCGAGATCGACAACGGCGCAACCATCGGCGATCTCGCCAAGGAGCTAAACCTCACCGTTACGGAAACGCCGCCGCTGACCGCCAACGGCATGGTTTACGGCCAGATCGGGGCCACCGCCCCGGCCGAGCTGGCCCGTGCGGTCCCCGCTGCCTTCCAGATGGACGGGGCCGGGCAGCCGCAACTGGCTGAGGTTGAGGCCGGCAAGACTTTTATCATCTATGACGTCGGCAATATCGCACCCGCGGCACCGCCGCCGCTGACCGCGATCCGCGCGCAGGTTGCCGAAGATGCCCGGGTTGCCAAGGGTGAAGCCGCGGCCAAGGCGGCTGCTGACAAGATCAAGGCCCAGGTCGAAAAGGGCGTGCCGATCGATGTAGCGGTGGCGTCACTCGGTGTTGCAGTGCCCCCGGTCGATCATGTCGATATGGACCGCCAGGTCCTGCAGAAGCAGGGCAAGAACGCCTCGCGCCCGCTGCATGCTGTTCGCCATGGCCAAAGGCAAGGTTCGCCTGATGCAGGGCGGCCGCAACCACGGCTGGTATGTCGTGACGGTCAGCGAAGTCACCCCCGGCAAGGTCGACGAGAAAAACCCGGAATATGACGGCTTCGTCAAGGAGCTGGCTGATCAGCAGGGGTCCGA
>JBJTLY010000343.1:0-5468 GCA_046063275.1 Novosphingobium sp.
CAGTCCATACCGCTGAGCATCGAACCAGGCACAAAAGCCAGCGATGCGGGCAGTGTATCGGTCGCGACCATATTGCTTGCCGTGGCCGTCCCTGAATTGCTGATTGTCACGCAAAACCGCAGCTGGGCGCCGGGGATTGCCTTGAAATTGGTGGCGTTCACCCCGTCCGATATCAGCGTCATGCTCTTTGTGACCACAAGGCTGGCGGCGTCGACTGTGAAGGTCTGCTCATCGATATTCCACCAGTTGGCGAAGACCAGCGTGGTGCCCAGACCGTTGCGGTGGACCATGCCCGCCTGCCCTTGCGTGCTGGTGCTGGCATCCCTGGCGGTGACGCGAACGATCCATCCGGTCGAACTGCCGCTTGAAAGCGGGACCGTGTAAGTCGGGTTGGCCCCGTCCGAACCGTTGTTGGTCCAGGTTGCGTCGTTGGCGGTCACATCGCCGTGGGTGCCATCGTTGTAGAGCTTGACCGCGCTCGCCACCGTCGTCCCGGCGTTGTTGACGATGTCGGCGGTGACCGGATTGGTCGCGGCGGTGGGTTTGGCATCGACCACCGCTTTGACGGTGAGCACCTGCCCCGGTGCCATCGAGCCCGATGGGCTGGTTGCGGCAACCCCGAAGCCCTCGGCATTTCCTAGTGTGCCGCTGACCATCGACCATTCGATATCGTCAACGTGGTACCATGTGCGGAACAGTTCGGAACTGTTGGTGCCGACAGTCAGGGTTACCGTCTGCCCGGCAAATGCGCTGAGCGACACCGACTTGTTCCACCAGCGTTCGGAATGCAGCGCCAAGGTCATGCCGTTCTTGTGCGTTCCGCCACTGGTCATATCGTAACCGTTATAGTGGCCATAACCAGCGACCGTGGAGCTGTAGACTGCGCCACCGATATTCGGGCTGGTCGGGCTGGTTGTATAGGCTGCAAGCGCGTTGCCGACCACGGTCGTCGTCGTTCCGTTGGAGATCGTTATGTAGAGGTTGTCGTAGTTTTCCGCGTCCCACCCTTCGACCCGCCAGTTGACCGAAAGGTTTCCAGGATTGGACGCAGGGACCGCTATGGTCCGCGTGAGCACAGTGGTGTTGGGCTGGAGCGCGCCGGTGGTTGGTTCGTTGTTGGTGCGCGAGCCCAGCAAATAGGAAAAACTGCCCGTAAGAGGCGAGCCATCGGTTGTGGTAGGGTTGTCCCCGGGATTGCCATCGCTGGTGACACTCACGCTTTCGCTGGGGCGGACCTGCATATCGTAGCTCGCGTTCAATTTGGTTGCGCTGGCCCAGCCCGAGGGCAGCTGGGTGCCGCTGCTCGAATGTTCGAAGTTGCCGTTGATCGGGGTCTGCAGGTTGGCGCTCTTGGCGCCGTTCGCGGTGACATCGAAGTAGACGTAATAGGTCTGCGCACCGCCGTCCTCGACGATCCAGCGGACCTCGCCCCGCGTCGAAGAGGCGTCGGTCGCCCCGGCGTAAATCGTGTCGTTGTATTCCTGCACCGTGGCGATCGTGCCGCCGGGGCGGACCACGCGCACCGAATTGGCATCGAAGGTACCCGAAATGCCGAGCTGGATCATCAAGGCGGCAAAGTCGATATCGACCTTGGCGGTGCTGTTGACGCTCGACGCGCCCGGCAGGGTCACCGGAACACGGTAATGCCAGTCTGAGCCCGAACCGACCCCGTCGGGATCCCACCAGCCGGGGCTGTGCTGCGTCGCGGCGGCGGGGCCGAGCAGCCCGCATGCCAGCAGCGCCGCCACGATCGCCAGGAAAATGCGCGCCATGCGAACCATGGCTCGGCGCTAACATGGTTAACGCAACGGGGGCTTTACGCGGACCTAGGCATTTGCCCTGAGGGCGAAGATCAAACCAGCCGCGAAGCCTGCGCACCCACCTCGGCAAAATAGCGCGCCATGGTATCCGCTGCCTTGTCGGTCAGCGTGATGAAAGCGCGGCGGCGATCGGTTTCATCCTCGACGCGCTCGAGCAGCCCGCTCTCAATCATCTGCCCGATCCAGCGCAGCGCGGTGGTCGGCGGCACGCCGCTGGCGATGCACAGGCTGGTGACCGAAACGCGGGCATGTTCGGCGCGCGCGGCGGTCAAATCGAGCAGCATGTCCCAGGCGGGATCGGCAAACAGATCGCCATCGAAAAACCGTGCGCGCAGCTGCCGCTGGCGGATAATCCGCCGGACCAGCCGCGGATCGGGCAGCGGCGGCCGGGCGGCGCGGACCAGCCGATCGGTCTGATCGTTGTCCTCGCCGTGAAACACGGGCTTGGGGCTTTCGAAGCGAAACGCGCTGGCATCGCCTTCTGGTGCCAGCGCGGGCGGCGAACCCAGCCGGTCAAGCCGCTGGGCGATCTCCGCAACCTGTTCGGTCAGACGCAGCAGCGCCAGCCGGTCCTCATCGGACAATTCGCGCACCCGGCTGCCCGCCGCATTGATCAGCGCGCGGCCGATCGCCAGCACGCGTTCGCCCCGGCTGGGATCAACGAGGATCTGCGCGCCCGATTGATCAAGGCAGCCGAACACATCATCGAGCGCGGCAAGGCTGGTCGAAACAACCATCTGCGATCCCGCTTGCGCCGCGCGAATATCCAGCCGGGCCAGTCCAGCCAGCGCCGCTGCATCATTGCCCGGGCAATCGACCACCACTACATCGCCCAATGGCCGCGCATCGCCGGTGAGCAGCTCGGCGATCTCTCCGCTTTGCATCAGCCGCAGCCCGGCAGCCTCGGCATCGTCGCCGATCTGTCCGCGCAGATGCACGCGGTCGGCAAAGACCGATAGCGCAAGCGGCAGACCGGCGGCATCGTTCGGTGCGGCAAGATAGGCGAAATTTGCTTGGGCCATTGCGTCCGACTCCTGAATTCATGAACAGGAGTAGAACAAACCAAGTTCAAGTCAAGAATATCTGTTCCGCCTAGGGTACGATCGCAATTTCCGTCCCATCCGGCACCGCTTCCCACAAGGCCTCGATCTGCTCATCGGACAATGCAATGCAGCCGTCGGTCCAGTCACCCGGAACGCGACCGGCCGGCCAGTCATTGGGCTGGCCGTGGATCATGATCAGCCCGCCCGCGCTGCGCCCGCGCGCCGCGGCGTAGGCGGTGTCTGCGGCGCGCGGATAGGAGATGTGGAGCGCCAGATGATAGGCGCTGTTCGGATTGCCATAGTCGATCGTGAAGCGCCCCTCGGGCGTGCGCCGGTCACCCTCGAAGCGCTTCGCTCCCTCCGGATTTCCGCCCAATTGGACATGGTCGATCACGGTGACCGAGCCATCCAACCCGTACAGCGTCATGGTCCGCGCCGCCTTGCGGACCAGTATGTGATCGACTTCAGGATATTTCAGCGGCGGCGCAGCCTGTGCAGCCCCGGTGAGCAAGACCAGCACAGCAACCGTCACAAGTCGTCGGGCACGAAACATCACCGCATTCTAGAACAATTCCATGGATTGCCAATCGTCATGTAATAGTGGAACATCCCATCAGGAGGGGCGTCTCATGACTATTCGAACCCTGTTCATTCCCGCAGCGTTACTGGTGGTTGGCACGGCCACCTTCGCGCAGGAAAGCTTTGCTCCGCCGCTGGGCGAAGTCATGGTTGCGGCGAACCCCCAGAACGCGCCGTACTACCGACAAGATCGGCCACTGGTCGGTCTGCGCCGCACCGCCGACGCAGCGGTCATGGCCTTTACCGTCACCTCCGATTCGCGCGACTACGCCACCCGGAAACAGGAAATCCAGGCCGTGCTCACCGGCGCGATCGACAAGGCGAAGGCGGCAGGGTTCGAACTGGTCTTCGGCAACTTTCGGCTGGAACGGTTGACCCGCGAAAACGCTGAGGATGTGAATTACGAATACGGCGGCCGGGTCGATACCAGCAAGGTAACGGTGATGGCCCGGATGCCGCTCAGCGGATCGGCCGCCGATACGGAGAAGAAGCTGCTCGCGTTTCTCAAGACGTTGAAGAAATCGGGCCGCGCGGTGCTCGAAACCCCGGGTTTGATCCAGCTCACCGTCATCAACCCTGAGCAGTACCGCGATCAGGTGCTCAAACTGGTGGCGGAAGACGCACGGCACAATGCGGCGATCTTCGGGCCCGAGTTCACCTTCGGCGTAACCGGCACCGACCAGCCGGTGGTCTGGACCCAGGTGAGCAGCACTGAGGTCTTCCTGTTCGTGCCCTATCGCTACACCATCAACCCGAAGTGACCGGCCCCGGAGCGGAACCATGAAAGCACTGAAGGCAATCGCACTCCTCGGCTTCGCGCTCGTCGCCAGTCCGATGCTGGCGCAGGATGGGGATAGCAGCGGTGGTGGGAGCGGTGAGATCATCGTTACTGCAAGCCGCCGCAACGAAAAGCTTCCTGCGGTAATGACGCAGCTGCCCTATCTCGACAAACGCCCGGTAACCGGCCTGCGCCGTCCGGCCGACGGGGTGGTGCGGCATATCGAGATCGTCTCGGATTCGCGCGAGGCGGAGATGCGCCGCAGCGAGGTGCAGGCGATGCTGCTCGCTGCGCTTGACCGGGCCAGGAAGGAGGGGCTCAGCCTCGTCACCGGCCAGCTTGAAGTGACCGAGGTGACGCGCGAGAACTGGAAGGTGCTGTTCCCCGGACTTGCCGGTCCTGATGACAAGGTCGACGACGAGGACGATGATGACAACAGCAGCAGCGACGATGAGGACGACAACGAAAGCGGCAAGGTCACGCCAACCTTCGAAGACGATGGTGACACCGCAACGATCCACCTGATGGTCAAGACCAAGCTGACCGGCACGATCGCCGATGCGCAGCACCGCATCACAACCTTTGTCAAAGCCGTCCCGGCCACGGGCCGCTCGCTGATCAACCAGCAGGGGCCGCTGGCGCTGACTATCATCGGCCCGGAACAATACCGCGATGAAATCTACCGCCGCATCGCCGAGGCAAGCAAGCATGCGGGCAGCTTCTACGGCCCCGAATACGGGGTAACCGTCACCGGCCTCGACCGCGAAATCGCCTGGGCGCAGGTCAGCAACACTGAGGTGTTTTTGTATATTCCGTACGGGTTTACGGTGGGGAAGTAGCTGCTCAATCCTCAAACGGATCGCGCACCAGGATCGTGTCTTCGCGTTCGGGCGAGGTCGAGACCAGCGCCACCGGCGTCTCGATCAGTTCCTGCACACGTTGGATGTACTTGATCGCCTGCGCCGGAAGGTCCGCCCAGCTCCGCGCGCCGGCGGTGGTTTCGCTCCAGCCGGGCATCTCTTCGTAGATCGGCTCGACATTGGCCTGATCGGCGGCGTGGCTGGGGAAATAGTCGAGGATCTGGCCACGGAGGCGATAGCCGGTGCAGATTTTCACTGTCTCGAACCCGTCGAGCACGTCGAGCTTGGTCAGCGCAATGCCGGTAACGCCCGAAATGGCGCAGGACTGACGCACCAGTACCGCGTCGAACCAGCCGCAGCGACGTTTGCGACCGGTTACGGTGCCGAA
>JBJTLY010000344.1:0-3178 GCA_046063275.1 Novosphingobium sp.
CGCGACATCAAGGCGACCTTCGAGCGCATGGCGATGAACCACGAAGAAACCGTCGCGCTCACCGCGGGCGGACATACCTTTGGCAAGGCGCACGGCAATGGCGATGCCTCGCTGCTCGGCAAAGCCCCGGCGGGCAGCGACATCGCCGCGATGGGCTTCGGCTGGACCAGCAGCGCCGAACACGGCGGGATCGGCGAGCACACCGTGACTAGCGGGATCGAAGGTTCATGGGTCAACACGCCCACCACGTGGAGCGAGAACTACTTCCGCCTGCTGCTCGACTATGATTACGAGCTGGTTCATTCGCCTGCCGGAGCGCAGCAGTGGCAGCCGGTGAACCAGAAGAGGGAGGATATGGCTCCGGCTTCGTGGGATCCCAACATCCTCGTGCCGACGATGATGACCACCGCCGATATGGCGCTCAAGATGGACCCCGAATTCCGTGTGATCTCGGAGAAGTTCCGGGCCGATCACGAAGCGTTCAAGGACGCTTTCGCCCGCGCCTGGTTCAAGCTGTGTCACCGCGACATGGGCCCCAAGGTTCGCTACCTCGGCCCTGAAGTTCCCGCCGAAGACCTCATCTGGCAGGATCCGATCCCCGCCGCGATGGTCCCCGCTCCGGGTGAGATCGAGGCGGTCAAGGCCAAGATTGCGGCCAGCGGCCTGACCGTTAGCCAGTTGGTCAAGACCGCCTGGGCCTCGGCCAGCACCTATCGCAAATCGGACCACCGCGGCGGCGCCAACGGCGCGCGGATCGCGCTTGCTCCGCAGAAGGACTGGGACGTCAACGAGCCGGCCGAGCTGGCCAAGGTGCTCGATACGCTCAACGGCCTGCGCGGTGCGCTGTCACTGGCCGATGCGATCGTGCTGGGCGGCGTGGTTGGCCTTGAAAAGGCGATCGCTGATGCCGGGTTCAATGTGCCGGTGCCGTTCACCGCAGGCCGGGGCGATGCCACGCAAGACCAGACCGACGCCGACAGCTTTGCTCCGCTCGAACCGCAAGCCGATGCCTTCCGCAACTACCTGCCGAAGAAACTGCGGGTGAAGACCGAGGAGCTCATGCTCGACAAGGCAGCGCTGCTTGGCCTGTCCGCACCCGAACTGACCGTGCTGATCGGCGGCCTGCGCGTGCTCGGCGCCAACCACGGCGGACGCGGGCACGGCAGCTTCACCAAGCGGCCGGGCCAGCTGACGAATGACTTCTTCGTCAACTTGCTCGGTATGACCAACGTATGGAAGCCGAGCGACGCAAGCGAAGAGGAATTCGTCGCGACCGACCGTTCAAGCGGCGGCGAAACCTGGCGCGCAACCCGCGTCGATCTGGTGTTCGGTTCGAATTCGGAACTGCGCGCGATTGCCGAGGTCTACGCCGAAAACGGCCATGAAGAGAAGTTCGTGCGCGATTTCGTTTCGGCCTGGACCAAGGTGATGAACGCCGATCGGTTTGATATCGCCTAGCCGCGCAGGTGCAGGCGCGCGCTGAGTCCCCCCAAGGCGCGCGTCGTTGTCTGCAGCGAAACTTCGGGGTCGGGTCCATTGGGCTCGACCCTGAAACGCGCCACGATCTGCGCCAGAATGACCGCCATCTCGGCTTGTGCGAAATGCGCCGCCGGACACATCCGCGGGCCGGTCCCGAACGGCATGTAGGCATCGGGATTGGCGGGCCCCTGCGTCCAGCGGTCAGGATCGAAGCGATCGGGACTATCCCAATACCTGCGGTGCCGATGCATGGCATAAGCGCAGACCAGCACGGTCTGCCCGGCCCTGACCGGTAGTCCCGCCAGTTCCATATCGCGCGCCGCACTCCGCGCCAACAGCGGGGCGGGTGGGTAAAGCCGCAGCACTTCGCTCACCACCGTGCGCGTTGCCGGGAGTTGCTCCAGTGCAGAAGCGCCGGCTTGGGCCTGTCCCTCCGCAGCCACCCGCGCCTGCCAATCGGGACGCAGGCCAAGCGTCGAGAGCGCCCAGCCGAGGCCATTGACCGTGGTGTCCATCGCTGCGGGAAACAGGCCGCGGATATTGTCTTCGACCGGGCCGACACCTTCGAGCAGCGCGATCAGATCATCCTGCGCATCACCGTGCCCGCGCGCCGCTGCGAGGGTTGAGCCGAGCGCGCGGAGACGCCGCACTGCCGGGTCACCATCGATCCCATGCAGGTGGTCGATCAGGCGCTCGGGAAGCGGCAACAGGTCGACGAGACTGAAACCGCCAATGCGGCGAATGTAGGGGGAAACGTCGGCTGCGGCAGCATCTATATCGACCGCGCCGCTGGCATCGACCAACACGCCAAACACAACCCGGGCGACGATCCGCGCCGCAAGCTTGCCGAGATCGACCGTCTCGCCATCCTCCACTTCGTCCAGAACCGCGTCGGCTGCGGCGGCAAAGGCAGCCAACCGCGTCCGCACCGCCTTGGGAGTAAAGAAGGGTACCGCCGCGCGGCGCTGGCGCTGCCAGTCCTCCCCTTCGGCGGCAGCGAGCCCTTTGCCCCACGAACGGCGAAACAGGCGGCGGATGAAGCGGTCGCGGTCGAACTGGTCGGCGCGGTCGATCAGCACTTCGCGTGCCAGTTCCGGCGTCGAAACCACCAGCGGCGCACCGCGGCCGGTAAGCTGCACGGCGTCCTGTTCGAGGATTGCGGCAGGAATGACCGAGCCCACGTCGCCCACCCCATGGCGCAGCATGGTCCACAGCGAGACCTGCCCATCGCGGAAGCGAAACTGCGGAAGCGGCGGTTCAGCGGATCGAGAGGTCATGTCCGCCCGCCCCTGCTGCCGACTATTCGACTGCGTCGAGTTCGTAAGCCGAGTGCAGCACGCGCACCGCGAGTTCGGTCTCATCCTCGTCGATCAGCACCGAGATCTTGATTTCGGAGGTGCTGATCGCCTGGATGTTGATCCCGCGATCGGCGAGGCTGCGGAACATCGTGGCGGCGACCCCGGCGTGGCTCTTCATGCCGACACCGACGACGCTGATCTTCGCGACCTTGCCATCGGTGATGATGCGGTTGTAGCCGATCGCCTGCTTCTGCGCTTCAAGCAGGGTCTGGGCGCGCAGCAGGTCTGCCGACGGCACGGTAAAGGTCACGTCGGTCTCACCCTTGTCGCGCCCGACGTTCTGGATGATCATGTCGACGTTGATGTTGGCAGCGGCCAGCGGGCCGAAGATCGTTGCCACC
>JBJTLY010000028.1:0-12866 GCA_046063275.1 Novosphingobium sp.
GTCGTGGGTTTCCAATTCGGCGCGGAACGCGCCGTAGTCCGCCGGATCGGTCAGGATCGTCACATAGGCGTGGTTCTTCGCCGCCGAGCGGACCATGCTCGGCCCGCCGATGTCGATGTTCTCGATGATCTCGTCGCGGCCTGCGCCCTTCATCACGGTCTGGACGAACGGGTAGAGGTTGACCACGACCAGGTCGATCGCACCGATCGCGTGCTCGGCCATCGCCGCAGCATGTTCGGGATTGTCGCGCACCGCCAGCAGCCCGCCGTGGACCTTGGGGTGCAGCGTCTTGACCCGACCGTCCATCATCTCCGGAAAGCCGGTGAGGTCCGAAATGTCCTTCACCGCCAGCCCAGCTTCGCGCAGCGCCTTGGCGGTGCCGCCGGTCGAGACCAGTTCGACCCCGCGCCTGGCGAGGTCCTGGCCCAGTTCGACAAGCCCGGTCTTGTCGGACACCGAAAGCAGTGCCCGGCGGATCGTTACGTCGCTCACGTCAATTCTATCCCATTTTCTTGAGCAGCCAGGCGAACGAGCCGCCGCCGCGTGAAACCAGTCCCTGCACGACGAGCTGCTGAATCGGCTGCGGACGCCCCTGGCCATCGGCCCAGATGCTTTCCTCGATGCTCACTTGCCCGCCCGAGGCGTCCCCGCCGCCGAGGCGGAACTGCCAGTATGAACCGTCGGGCAAGGCGATGCCTGCGCCCTGACCGTCTTCGGACAAGCCAACCTCAACCCCCGAGCCGAGGTGGAAGCGGATCGCGTAGCCGACCTTGCCGGCCTTGCCCTTGCCCTTCGCCGGAACCAGCAGGTCCTCGCCGCGCAGTTCGGTGCCGTCGTCGCGCAGGATCAGGATGCGGCGATGCGTCAGGCCATAACGCCCGACATAGCCGTTGTGGCTCGCCTCGAGCCGGGTCGCGCCGCCCTGCTTTTCGCCATGGAGCGTGCGGCGGTCGAGATCGACCTCGGACACCCCGCCGCCGATCTTGCCGCTGATCAGGATCGCGGTCGAATTCGCGTCGTCGATCACCAGGGTCGAATGCGCCGCGCTGGCGCGCAGCCCCTGCTCGAGCCGCACCGGGATCAGCCCGCCGGCGCAAGCCGCGCCGCCGCAGTTGACCACGATCCGCTGGCCGCCATGGCTGAATTCGAATGCCAGGGTCGACGCGCAGCCCGAACGGGTATGCTTGGCGAGCGGCGGCGGGGCGGCGTCGAACTGGAGGATGCCCTTCTGCGCGACCACCCGCTGATACCCCCATTGGCGCACATCACGCAGCGGCCGGGTCCGCACCCCGCTCGCCTGGATCAGCGCGGCGACCTCGTCGCCGTCGACCGCCCAGCCGCCCTGCCACGAACCGAGCGAACCATCACCATGGGTGAGCGCGAGCAAGGGCGGGACCAGCAGGCCCATGATCGTCTCGAGCGCTTGCGGCGGATCGCGCCGCACCGCCTGATAGCAGGCGCGCAGACGCACGAGCAGCGCGATCGCTTCCATCTGCGCCAGCGGACTGCGCGAGAGCACCCCGCCATCGTCGCCGACCAGTTCGCCCAGCGCGCGGATCAGTCCGGCCTCGCCGAACAGGCGGCGCGGCTTGCCTTCGGGCAGCAGCAGCCCCGCAGCGACGATGCCGCACCAGCCGGCGACTTCGGCGAGCAAGTCCTCGGCGCGGCCGACGTTCTTGTCGAGCCAGCGCGCGGTGTCGCCCAGCGCTGCCAGCACCTTGGCCCGCAGCACCTTGTTGCCGCTCGACAAGATCAGCGGGGCATGAACCAGCCAGTTGAGTTCGCGCGCACCGGCATTGGCAAGAGTCCAGGCCGGACCCTTGCCGGGGCGTGAGGGATACTTCGGATTGGCCGCGAGCCAGGCGCTGAGTACGCGCTCGGCGACCGGCGCGACCGCTTCGCGCGGGGCGCAGGCTTCAAGATCGCCCAGCCACGAGAACGAGTGCACCACCCGCTCGAGCGGCGGAGCAAGCCGCGCCGCGCCGGCGAAGTCGATCTGCGCGATCGGCGATTTGACCCCGTGAACCAGGAAATGTCCGGCCCGCAGCGCCGTCCCGGCAACGCGGTTACCAGGCAGCGGGTTGGTGACCGTGGCGAGCAGCTTGGGCTTGGCCGGTTTGCGGAACGGCGCAGCAAGGGTCGAGCCGGGAACCCCCAGCCGGTAGGCCAAGCGGATCAACCGCTCGCCCGCGTTCAGGCTTGGCGGCGCGAAATCGGCGAGCGCCAGCGCACGGCCCGGTTCGACCAGCTCGCCCGGGGGCGGAGTATCGATGGCCTCGCTCACCAGTCCGCCCTCATTGCCTGCGCCCAGCGGCATGGCCGTGTTGTCCGCGGTGCTCTCGCTGCGCTGCTGGAGGGCGGCATCGACCATGTCATCCCGTGCCCTTGAGCGCGGCGATGTTGGCCGCGTAGTTGTCTGGACCGCCCTTGAAGCTGGCGGTACCGGCAACCAGTACGTCGGCCCCGGCGGCGACGCATTGCGCCGCAGTGTCGTGATCGACCCCGCCGTCGACCTCAAGGTGAATCGCCCGGCCGCTCTTGTCGATCATCTTGCGCACCGCTTCGATCTTGCGCAGCTGGCTGTGGATGAAGCTCTGTCCGCCAAACCCGGGATTGACGCTCATCACCAGCACCAGGTCGATATCGTCGATCAGGTAATCGAGCATTTTCGCCGGGGTCGCCGGGTTGAGCGAAACTCCGGCCTTCTTGCCCAGCGCCTTGATCGCCTGGACCGTGCGGTGCGCGTGGGGTCCGGCTTCGGGATGGAAAGTAATGATATCCGCCCCCGCTGCGGCGAACGCCTCAAGGAACGGATCGACCGGTTCGATCATCAAGTGGACGTCGAACGGCTTGGCGGTGTGCGGGCGCAGCGCCTTCACCACCCCCGGGCCGATCGTCAGGTTGGGGACGAAATGCCCGTCCATCACGTCGACATGAATCCAGTCCGCCCCGGCCGCATCGATCGCGCGGACTTCCTCG
Source organism: Novosphingobium sp. (assembly GCA_046063275.1). Taxonomy (GTDB): domain Bacteria; phylum Pseudomonadota; class Alphaproteobacteria; order Sphingomonadales; family Sphingomonadaceae; genus Novosphingobium. The sequence continues at coordinate 2,980 of JBJTLY010000028.1, forward strand.
CCCAGACGGGCAAAGTCGGCGGACAGAATCGAAGGCGAGATCAGGGGTATGGCCATGGCGGGTCAGACGGCTCCGTTAACCGCGCTTACCTACCACATCTTGGGGGAACAAGCGCGGATCGGGGCGTTTTCCACACTGCATCTCGCGCAGTGCTCCGCGGGGTTGCACTTATGGCCAAGATTGACCTCTTTCTGGCAAGATGCCACAGCCCGGCGGCAATGTCGGCCGCGCGCTCCCCCCTTGAAACCATGGCCAAAATGGCCGGAGAAACCGCCGTGCGTTACGGCCTGGTGCCGCGCGAACTGGGCGGACTGAAAGTCGAGCCGGGGTTCCGCATCATCGCCGACGGGGAGTTCCTGCTGCGCTGCGACAGCGGCTTTGGGTACCACTACGTTCCCGGCGCAGGAATCACCATCGAGCGCCCCGATCAGGCCGACCTGGACGAAGAAGTGCTGTGGCTCAATGGCAGCGTCTATGCAGCGGTGGCCTGCCTTAACGGGCTCTACCCGATCCATGCCTCGGCGGTCGCCTCAGGCGGACAAGTCTTCGCCTTCACCGGCCCGCCGAGTGCGGGCAAGAGCACCCTGGTTACCGGACTTGGCCAACGCGGCCTGCCGATGTTCTGCGACGACACCCTCCTGCTTGACCTGTCCGATCCCGAACGGGTCATTGCCCTTCCGGGCCACAAGCGGCTCAAGCTGACCAGCGCGGCGCTGGATCTCACCGGGCTTGCCGCGCAGCAGCCGGTCGGTGCCGATACCGGCAAGAGCTATGTCGCGCCGCCCGCCGGCGATGTGGGCGAGCCGTTGCCGCTGGCGCAACTGGTCTTCCTTGAGCAAGGCCCGTCGCCTCAGTGGCATGCAATCGAAGGCGCGGAGCGGTTTGTCCGGATGGAGGACGACCATTACACGCAGGACCTCTACCACGAAGCGCAGCGCCCTGACCGTGCAGCGTTGTTCGCATTGCGGGCGCGGCTTGCCGGCATGGTCACCATGGCGCGACTGGTCCGGCCGTTTTCCAGTGCGGGCTTTGCTGCCTCGCTCGATCTGGCGGAACGCGAGCTCGGGCTGGCGATTGGGGAGGAACAACTGTGAATGGCTTGCTGACCAAGGCGACCGACCGCTTCAGCGAAACAACTATCGATGCCGAGACCGTGGTGATGAGCCTCGACAGCGGCGATTTCTTTTCGCTCAGCGGGACCGCGCGGGCGATCTGGGAGCTGCTTGACGGCACGCGCGACCGCGCGGCGCTGATCGCCGAAGTCGCGGACCAATATGGCGTCGCCGGAGAATCCATCGCGAACGAGGTTGACGCGTTCCTGACCCAGCTGGACCAGGCTGGCCTCATTCGGCTTGGGTGAGCGAGCGCACCCCGACTGGTCCTGGCGCCTTGCGGTTGGCGAAGCCATGCTTCGGCTTACGCTCGCACGCTTTCTGGTCTCGGCGGTCCCGCTGCGGCGGTGGCGCAAGCTCCTTGGTCCATTGTGCGAGCCTTCAAAGTCGATCGCCCTGCCCGATCCAGCAGCACTGACCTTGGCGCGCGCGGTCAATCGCGCTGCGACCAGATTGCCCTTCACGACCAAATGCCTGCCGCGGGCAATGGCACTTCATGCCATGTTGCGCAGTCGCCGCCTGCCGAGCCTGCTGGTCATCGGGGTGCTCGACCCGATAGCGCGCGGCTCAATCGACGACCTCCATGCCTGGGTCGAAAGCGGAAACGCGGTCGTAATCGGAGCGTTGGATCAGCCATTCCATCCGCTTGCCAGGTTCGGCGATCGGCACTAGTTGCTGTTCGCAAGTGCAAAAGCGTGTTATGGTCTGGATAAGGCCGGAGAATTTAGCGGAGCTGATCATGAACAATATGCCCGAATCGAAAGTTGCAGTGTGGACAAGCCCCAAGTTGGTAAAGCTGGGCAAGATCGAGGATGTCGCTCCGACCGTTGCCGGTCTGAAGGAAGGCATCAACAACAAGTCCTGATTCTTCGCCAACGGGCAATCACGCCTATCTGTCGGCTGAGAGAATCGTGATTGCGCTTGAATGGCTGCGTCGCCCCGAGGCTGAGCCCCGGGGCGAACGTATGTCTGCGGCCATCGCTGCAGCATCACCGAAAGTTTCTGGCGAATTCCGCACCCCGCGTTGCCTTGCGGCGGCACTGCTTGCGCATGGCGATATGCGGCGGGCTCGCGGCTGGCATCCGGCTCGGGCCGGGCCGCTTTTGGTGCTGTTCGCCGGTCATCTCGACAACGCCGGTGCGGCGGCGACCCGGCTGGGGATGCCCACGCCTGCGCCTGGCGACACCCAGACATTGGCAGCGCTTTACGGCACGGCGTTGCTCAGTTGGGGAGAGAGGGCGGACACCGAACTGATCGGCGAATACGCTGCAATCGCGCTCGACGAAGAAAGCGAATCGCTTCGCCTGGCCCGCAGCCCGCTGCGCGCGCCGCCCCTCCATTACTACTCGGATGCCGAGAGGGTCATAGCCAGCACTTCGCACCATGCAATCTTCGCCGCCGGTGTCGAGCGACGGCTCGACGAGGCCAAGCTTGCCAACATGGCTGTGTTCAATGCCTCAGATGAAGCCCGCGGCTGGTTCGAAGGGGTAAGCAGGGTCCCATTGGGCAGCACGATCGCGATCGGTCCGCAGCATCAATCCGCACGGCGCTATTATGATATCGCAGCCCTGCCGCGCTTGCCGCGTGCCTCAAGGAACGAACTCGTCGAGCAGGCCCGCTCCCTGTTCGGCGAAGCAACCCGCGCTGCGCTTGCCGGGTCCCAGCGCCCGGCGATCATGCTCTCGGGCGGTCTCGATTCGTCCCTCATTGCAGTCTCGGCGCTTGAGGCCCTGCCACAAGCGGAACAGCTGAACACCTATACCAATGTCGTCGAGCCCGACTGGAAGCGATACGAATATGCCGGGCGCATCACCGATGAACGTCCGCTGGTGGAAGCTTTCTGCGCGATGCATCCGCGCATCGTCCCGCATTACCTCGACAACGCGCAAGATGGCTTCGACAGCCGCCTGGCCGAACTGTTTCTGACCACCGGCGGGGCGCCGCAGGGGCTCGCCAATGTTGCCAGCTATCATGCCCTGTGGGACGCTGCGCGCAAGGATGGTTGCGATCGGGTGATCCTGGGCGAATTCGGCAACATCACTGCAAGTGCCGACGGAAGCTGGGCTTTCAGCGAATATCTGGTGCGCATGCGCTGGCCGCAACTCGTTGCTGCGCTGCGCGGCGCGTCAGGCGATGGCAGGTCAATGGCGCGGCGGTTCCTTGCGCTCGCAGTTCTGCCTTTTCTGCCAGATCGACTGTGGCACGAGCAGCGACGCTTGCGCGGAGTGGACAACCTGTATCACCTCGCAACGCCGCTGCGGGATGACTACGCGCGCCAGTCCGGGGCCTTCGAACGCTCGAGACTCGCCGGATTTCCGAATCTGCGCTTCCCGCTCCGCGACCGGTTCGCAGCAATGCGCGAAGTGCATGACACCGCCTGGGGCGAATTTTCGGACGTTTACGCGGGTTTCTCGGAGATACACGGGCTCGATCAGCGCGATCCCTATGCTTATCGCCCATTTTTCGAATTTTGCGCCGGGCTGCCCAGCGACATGTTCCTGCACCTCGGCCAGAACCGGTGGCTGGCGCGCGAATTACTGCGCGGGAAGATGCCCGAAGCGGCGCGGCTCGAAGCCAGGACCGCGGTCCACAATGCCGATTGGCACGCCAAGCTTGGCCGCCAGCGTGAGGGTCTGCGCCGCGAACTCGATGCGATGGCAAAGGTGCCGCGATTGGCCACCATCTTCGATTTCGACCGGATCCGCGCTGAACTTGAGGACTGGCCCGAAAGCGGAGCAGTGCCCGAACGCCGCCGTTTCGTCCTTGATGGGGCGCTGTCCCGCGCGGTCATCATGGCGCGCTTCGTCAACTACGTCGAAGGCCGCAATCTCGAGTTGTAATGGGGCTAGTTGCCGAGCGCTGCAGCATAAACTCCGGCGAGCTTCTGCGGCGCCTGCTCCTCGGCCAGCGCGTGCGCGCGCGGATCGTCGACGTCGAGCCACCACGCCCCGCCGATCTCCCATGTCGCCGCGCGGCCCATATCGGCAAGGCGCTGCATCCCTTCGGACAGGCTCCCGGCCTGTCCGGCGGCGATGGCGCCGCGAATCGCCTCAGCCAGTTCAGCAGTGCAGAGGAATGCGCCGCAATCGACCGCATCGTAAGCGGGGATCGTCTTGCCGATCGCGCGGATGAAGCCGCGCTCGTCACGGCTCACCCAGGTCGCGTCATCGGGATCGATCAGCGGATCGTCGGTCCGCATGTCTACCGCCAAAGTCACTCCGCGATCCGCAGCCCCCTGCCGGGCTAGTCCGCCGAGGATCGGGGCTGAAAAAATGTGGTCGGACATCATCAGCAGATAGTCGCCGCTGGTCCGCTCGGCCCCGGCGAGCACCGACCAGCCGTTGGGTTTCGACCAGTCGGCCACCCGCGCGGCCTCAACCGCAATACCGGCACGCGCACCAAGCGCGGGCAGCGCCGCCTCAAGCCGTTCTGCCTCATGCCCGGTGACCACGATCACCCGCTCCGCGCCTGCCGCCTTGGCCTGACGCACCCCGAGTTCGAGCAATGGCACCCCGGCTACCGGAGTCATCGGCTTCGAATCGGATATTTCGCGCAGCCGGCTGCCGAAACCCGCGGCGATGATCACGGCGTCCATCGATCTGTCCCTTAAATGGAAACGGCGCCGGTCACCCGGCGCCGCTCCTTGAAAACATCGTTCTTGGCTTATTCAGCCGCGAGCGGGGTGTCCGAGATATATTCATCGACCATCTGCGCGGCGAGATCGTCGTTGAACTGCTGCGGCGGATGCTTGCAGAAGTAGGCCGACGGGCCGATCAGCGCCCCGCCTTCGCCGCGCTCAAGCGCGACCTTGGCGCAGCGGATCGCGTCCATGACGCAGGCCGCCGAGTTCGGGCTGTCTTCAACCGAAAGCCACAGTTCGAGTTCCATCGGGACATTGCCCCACTGCAGCCCTTCGAGGCGCAGGAAGCACAGCTTGTTGTCCTTCTGCCAAGGAACGTAGTCCGACGGGCCGACGTGGATGTTTTCGTCCGCGAGGCGCTGGGCAAGCATTGCCTGCACGGCTTCGGTCTTCGATTCCTTCTTCGAACCCAGCCGCTGGCGGTCGAGCATGTTCATGAAATCGGTGTTGCCGCCGGTGTTGAGCTGATAGGTCCGCTCCACCGTGACGCCGCGTGCGGCGAACAGGCTGGAGAGCACGCGGTGAACGATCGTCGCACCGACCTGGGCCTTGATGTCATCACCCACGATCGGCAGGTTCTTGGCGCGGAACTTGGCTTCCCATTCAGGGGTGCTGGCGATGAACACCGGCATGCAGTTGACCACCGCAACGCCCGCTTCAAGCGCGCATTCCATGTAGAATTCGGTGGCTTCCTGCGACCCGACGGGGAGGAAGTTGATCAGCACTTCTGCGCCCGAATCCTTGATTGCCTTGATGATGTCGGCGGCATTTGCTTCGGTGTCGTTGGCGACGATGAAGCCCTTGTCACCCACGGTGGTCATGTGCGCGGCAACGCCGTCCGAGACCTTGCCCATGATCACCTTGGCGCCGGTCGGAGCGATGTCCTGCTGGAACACCTTGGTGTTGTTGGGAGCAGCGAAGATCGCTTCGGCAATGTCGAGCCCGACCTTGCGCGCGTCGACATCGATGCCGAGCACGAATTCCACGTCACCGGCGCCGTAGCCACCGATCTTTTCGTGAATCAGGCCCTGCGCCGAATTGTTCTGGCGGTAATAGGTAACCCCTTGCACCAGCGAACTGGCGCAATTGCCGACGCCGATCATGGCGACCTTGATTGGCTTCATTATGTGTAATTCCCTTTCGAGCGTCGATGCACGCGCCCGGAAAAGGTGGGCGCATCAAGAAAAAGCGCGCCAAAAGCAAGAATCTTGGCGCAGGTCAAGCCGGTTGCCGAAAGCACGAGCGAGCCTTAATGCCCGCTGACTGACAGCCTCCGTTGCCGACTTTGCCGCAAACCCGAACCGGATTTGCGCCGCACGTCGGCACGTGCCTGCGCAATGCAGGCCTACTAGCATAGCACTAAAGTTGCGGCGCGCAAATCCGCAGTGGCACGGCCGCTCGCAAGAGTTGCTGGCGATTGCGGTGAGCAACCCCTGTTCCTGCCGGATCAAGCCCTCTATGGCTCTTGCCGGGCCGGTCGGGGCCGCAAGGCAATGGATGCAAGGATCGGGTTCGTGAACAACGTCATCGCCCAGCGGCAGCAGTCGGGGCCGGTTCGCCCGGAGCGGCCACGTGAGCTGCAGGATCCGCTCAACTACTACCTGTATCATCCGCTCGCCTGGCAGCTGGCACGCGTTCTGGCCCGAACTCCGCTCACCCCCAACTTCGTCTCAGTGATCGGAGCCCTGTTCGTCGTTGCCGCGGGCGTTGCCTATACCCAGCTCGACTGGCCGCTCTGCGCTGCACTCGGCATGGCCTTGCACATGAGCTGGCACGTGGTCGATGGGGCCGACGGGGACCTCGCCCGGCTGACCGGGCGGACAAGCCCGATCGGCGAGATGGTCGACGGCCTCTGCGACTATGTCAGTCACATTGTGCTCTATGTGCTGCTGGCCTTGTGGCTGCAGGTGAACGGCGACTACTTTGCGGGCTGGCATGCCTGGGCCTTGGTGGTAGCGGCGGGGATCAGCCATGCGGTTCAATCGAATCACGTCGAAGTGCAGCGCCGCCAGTACCAGTACTGGGTCTATGGCACCCCGTGGCTGCGCAACAGCCACGCCAAGAGCGATTCGGCGACCAGCCGGAGCTGGGCCGGGTCGCTGGTCTCGCTTTATATCGGGGTTGCCAGCGGGATGACCCCGCATGCGCTGCGGATCGATGCCGCAGTCGCCGCCGCCCAGGACGATCCCGCACGGCTCGCCGAGATCGCCCAGGCGGTCCGCGCCGAATCGCCGCCGCTCCTGCTCTTGTGCAAGTTCCTCGGCCCAAATCCGCGCGCGATCGTACTGGGCCTGTCGATGTTCGCCGGGACTCCGCTGTGGTACATGCTGTACCAGTCGCTGGTGCTCAACGCGCTGCTTGTGCTCTCGGTCAGCCTGCACAATGCTGCCGCTCAGCGCATTGCCTCGCGAATCGGAGCATAGTCCTGATGTTGCATGAAACCCTGCTGGAAGACGCCCGCGCAATTTCGGGCGACATCGTCGCCCTGCGCCGTGCGATCCACGCCGAGCCCGAATTGGGCCTCGATACCCCCAAGACCCGCGACAAGGTCCGCGCTGCCTTGGCCAACCTGCCGCTCGAATGGCGCGAAGCGCAGACCACCAGCGGCCTCGTCGCGACGCTTAAAGGCGGCGCCGGGCCGGGGCGGACGGTACTGCTGCGCGGCGACATGGACGCACTGCCGATGGCCGAGGAAACCGGGCTCGATTTCGCCTCGACCATTCCCGGCACCATGCATTCGTGCGGGCATGATACCCACACCGCGATGCTGGTCGGCGCGGCGCGGCTGCTCTGCGCCCGCGCCGATAGCCTCAAGGGCGAAGTCCGCTTCATGTTCCAGCCGGGCGAGGAAGGCTTCCACGGCGCACGCCACATGCTCGAAGAGGGCTTGCTGAACCCGCTGCCCGAAGCCGCCTTCGCGCTCCACATCATGCCCAATGCCCAGCACGGGCTGGTCGCGGGGCGCGCCGGGGCGCTGATGGCCTCGGCCGACAAGTTCGAGATTGTGATCGACGGGCGCGGCGGCCACGGCGCGATGCCGCACGATGCGCTCGATCCGGTGCCGATCGCCTGCGAGGTGGTCAGCGCCCTGCAGACCTATGTTGCGCGCCAGTTCAACGCCGCCGACCCGGTGATCGCCTCGGTCACCCAGATCAACGCCGGCACCGCACACAACATCATCCCCGATTCGTGCGCGCTGAGCGGTACCCTGCGCTCGCTCTCGCCGCGCCACCGTGCCAAGCTGCACGAAGGGCTGGAGCGGCTCGCCAAGGGCATCGCCGCAGCGCATGGAGCCTCGGCCAAGGTCGAAATCATCGCCGGCTTCCCGGTTACCCTGTGCGATCCGCGCGCGGTCGATCTCGGCGAAGCGGTCACCACCGAACTGTTCGGGCCGCCGTCATGGCGCCGCCTCGACGCGCCGATCATGGGCGCGGAAGACTTCTCCTACGTGCTCGAACAGATCCCGGGGGCGATGTTCTTCCTCGGCGTCGCGCACGAAGGGGTCGATCACCACAAGTGCCCCTCGATCCATTCGCCGCGGATGATGGTCGACGAAAGCGCCCTGCCACGCGGCGCGGCCCTGCTAGCGGGATGCGCCGAGCGGTTCCTGGCGCAGGGCTGGGATTAGTCTGTAAGGACTGGTGCACCCGACAGGATTCGAACCTGTGACCCCTGCCTTAGGAGTGCAGGGAACCCCTCCAGCCGTGGACGGGGCGGGACGATAGAACGTCTGAAAACTAAGCTTTAATCGTCTTGCGCTATCCCATTTCGTCCTGCATTGTATTCCGTACAAATTCCGTACGGAACGAAAAGGGCGATTTGGCTATGGCATTGGACCTCAGCAAAGTTGGCGAGCGGGACAAGCTGAAGGCGGTACGCGAACCGCACTGGCAGCGGCTCCGGGCAGGCTGCTTTATCGGCTTTCGCCCCTCCAAGGTTGGCGGCAAGGGGGGCAACTGGATTGCCCGCGCCTATGATCAGGACTGCGGCAAGTACCGGCTGAAGGCGCTTGGCGACTTTGGCACCCTTGCCGGAAACGAGATATTCAGCGCGGCAAAGAAAGCGGCTGAGGCATTCGCTGAACTGGTGGAAACGGGCGGGCAGGTTCGCGCCAAGATCGAAACGGTTGCTGATGCCTGCCGGGAGTATGCCAAGAGTCGGGACGAAGCGGGCAAGCGCTTTGAGCGCCATATTTATGACGATCCCATTGCCAAGGTGAAGCTGGACAGGCTGCGCCGCCGCCATGTTGCCGACTGGCGCAAGCGGCTGGAGGAAAAGCCAGCGCTGGTTAGCCGCCACAAGAAAGCTGCGCCGATTGTCCGGGACCGGGCAGCATCAACGGTCAACCGCGATATGGCTGCATTCCGGGCGGCTCTGAGCAAGGTACTGGCGCGCGGCGCTCCCAATAGCGAAGCGGCATGGCAGGAAGCCTTGAAGGCCGTGCCCAATGCGGACGGACGGCGCACTCTGTACCTTGACCGCAACCAGCGCCGCAAGTTGCTTGCCAAGATCGATGCCGAGGCCGCGCCTTTCGTACGGGCGCTTTGTTTGCTGCCCTTGCGGCCCGGCGCTCTGGCAGCGTTGAAAGTTGGCGATTTTGACAGACGCACCGCTGAACTCACCATCGGCAAGGACAAGACAGGCAAGGCCCGGCGCATACAGCTACCTGCAGAGGCCACGGCGCTGCTAACTGCGCAGGCCAAAAACAAGCTGCCAGCCGCAACGCTATTCATGCGAGGCAATGGCAAGGCTTGGGACAAGAATAGCTGGAAATTGCCAATTGCGGCGGCTGTAAAGGCGGCTGGCCTGCCGGGTGATGCTACGGCCTACACGTTGCGCCACAGCACCATTACTGATCTTGTGAGCGCTGGCCTGCCCTTGCTCACAATCGCGCAAATATCGGGCACCAGCGCCGAAATGATCGAACGACACTATGGCCACCTTGCCAGCGATGCAGCCGTGAAGGCGCTTGGTGAACTAGCTCTATGACTGGCACGAAAAAAACAAACCCAGGCTGGCCCGAACCAAACGAGTGGGTAACTCGCCTAAGTGAAATCGCTGGGAAGCGCGGCGAGGACTACCTTTCTGCCGCCGATCAACGAAACCGTGAGCCGGGTTCATTTACCGATGATGGC
>JBJTLY010000345.1:0-9095 GCA_046063275.1 Novosphingobium sp.
CTGTTCACCGAATGGTATTGCCCGGCGCAAGGGCTAACGGTGGACGAACCCGGCTATGTTCGCGCTTGGGAGCTGGCTTTGGGTGAATTGCTCCCCCGGCAGCGCGAGGCGGTCTGCGTCCTGCGCGATTATCATGCCGAAAACATTATGTTGCTGGGCAATCTTGAGAAACAAGGTCTGCTCGATTTCCAAGACGCGCTGGCTGGCCACAAGGCTTATGACCTGGTGTCGCTGCTGCAGGACGCGCGCCGCGACGTCTCGCCCCAGCTCGAAGCCGAGATGTTCGATCACTATGTTCGCCGGACTGGTGAGGGCACCGAATTCCTTGGCGATTACGCCCGGCTTGGCGCCCAGCGCAACGCCAAGATCGTCGGCATTTTCGTGCGGCTGTGGAAGCGCGACGGCAAGCCGCGTTACCTCGATTACATCCCGCGCGTTTGGGGCCTGCTCGAACGTGACTTGACCCACCCTGCGCTGGCTCCGGTGGCGGAATGGTTCAAGGCCAATATCCCGCAGCACTTGCGCGAGAGTGGCGGAGGGACCTGGCAGCCGTGATCGCAGCCACCGTGCCCGGCACCGCGATGATCATGGCTGCCGGCAAAGGCACGCGGATGATGCCGCTTACCGCGACAAAGCCCAAACCCCTGGTCAAGGTCGCCGGGACCACGCTGCTCGACCATGTGCTTGACCTGCTGCGCGAGGCCGGGATCGGCCGCATCGTGGTCAACGTCCACTATTTTCCCGAACAGATCGAAGCACATCTCGCCGAAAATGCCGACGATTTCGACGTCGCGATTTCGGACGAACGCGCGCTGCTGCGCGATACCGGCGGTGGGTTGATCAAGGCGCTGCCGCTGATCGACGCGGACCCGTTCTTCTGTATCAACGCCGATAACTGGTTTGCCGATACCAAGGAGCACGCGCTGGTTCGCATGGCGCAAGCCTGGGATGCCGAAAAGATGGACGTGTTGATGCTGGTCGTGGCGTATGAGCACGCCGGAAATACGCAGGGCCAGGGCGATTTCGATCTTGATATCGAAGGCCGTCTCAGCCGCGATGGGCCTAGACGGGCGCGTCCCTACGTCTGGACCGGGATCCAGCTTCTGACCAAGCGCGTGGTCTGCGATCCGCCGAGCGACGTATTCTCGACCAATGTGTTCTGGGATCGCGCCATCGCGGCCGGGCGCTGCTTCGGGCTGGTGCATGATGGCGACTGGTTTGACGTCGGTTATCCCGAGGCGATCGGGATGACCGAGGCCCGGATCGGGCGTGGCTGAGCCGCAGCGCCTTCAGGTCTATTCGATCGCGGCGCACCGCGGTTTTGCCGATGCACTGGTTGCCGGACTGATCCCGCGCTACGCCGACCGCGATCTTGGACTGGCGCGGCTGACCCTCCTGCTGCCCAGCAGCCGCGCGATCCGCACCGTGACCGAGGCTTTCGTGCGGCCTTCTGGTGCGGGCATGCTGCTGCCGCGCATGGCCGCGGTGGGCGATCTCGATCTCGACGAGACGCTTGGCCCGCTGCTCGATCCGCTTGGCGCGGGGGCCGAGATACCCTCCGCCGCCGATCCGACCCGGCGCTGGCTGCGACTCGCGCAATTGCTTAGCGAAGTGATGGGCGACCGTGCCCCCAAGGCGGCAGGGCTGCTCCAGCTTGCGTTTGAGACCGGGCGGACGATCGACCGGCTTGCGATCGAGGGGATCGAATTCGAGAACCTGATCGAGGAACGCATCGCTGGAATCGTCGGCGAACAATCGCGCCACTGGATTGATTCGACCCGCGATTTCGCCACCGTGCTCGCGCGCTGGCAGGCTGAACTGGCGGAGCGCGGCGAAGTCGATGCCCCGGTGCGGCGCAACCTGCTGTTTGATCACGCAGCGCGACGCTGGCTGGCCGAAGCGCCCGCCGGATCGGTGGTTGCCGCAGGGGTGACCAGCGCCTCGCCCGCATTGGCGCGGCTGCTCAAGGTCATTGCTGGTCTACCGAAATCGGCGGTGATCCTGCCCGATCTCGATCTGTCGCTCGGGGATGACGTCTGGGATGCGCTTGGCTCGGCCGGGATTCCCGCCATGGACGGCGAGCCTCCGATCGGGGCGAGCGACGCGACGACCCATCCGCAGTATCACCTCAAGCTGTTGCTCAACCGGATGGGTGTGGCGCGCGGCGAGGTCGATCCGTGGCACCGCGCGGGGCTGGCCGCCGCGCCGCCCGAGCGCAGTCGTGCGATCTCCAATCTGTTTCTCCCGCCCAGCGCCAGCGCGCGGTGGGTTGACCTGCCCGCAGGCGAGCGTCGCCTGTCGGGCGTGCGCATGATGCAAAGCGCGCATCCGGGCGAAGAAGCGCAGGCCATTGCCATATTACTGCGCGAGGCGCTGGAAGTGCCCGAACGCCGCGCCGCACTGGTGACACCTGACCGCGGTCTCGCCGCGCGGGTCATTGCCCATCTTCGGCGCTGGGACATCGTTGCCGACGACAGCGCCGGTGTGCCGCTGCCGCAGACTTCGCCGGGCCGCGTGCTGCTTTTGCTGGCCGAGGTGCTGGCCACCCAGGCCGCGCCGGTGCCGCTGCTCGCGCTGCTGGTCCACCCGCTGGTCGGCGGTGGGGATGGGCGGCCTGGCTGGCTCGACCATGCCCGCGCGCTTGATCTGGCGCTGCGCGGTCCGCGGCGGGTGCCCGGGCTTGGCGCGATAGGAGAGATCGTCTCCGGGCTGGACAAGGCGGAGCTGCAGCAGTGGTGGCAGGGCGTTGCGACACTGCTCGAACCCTTGCTCGCGTGGGAAGGCGAACGCCCGCTCGGCGAGGCGTTGCAAGCTTTTGCCGCCGCCGCTGAGGGACTGGCCGGGGAAGCACTGTGGAGTGGTGCCGCCGGGCGCCAGCTTTCCGCATGGCTTGAGGACCTGCGCACCGCAGCAGTGGAGATCGGCACCAAGGTCATGCCTGCAGACCTCCCCGCAGTCCTGCGTGGGGCGATGGACCGGGTCGCGGTGCGGCCCGCCTGGGGCGGGCATCCGCGCCTGTCGATCTACGGTCTGCTCGAAGCGCGAATGAGCCGTGCCGATCTGGTGATCTGCGCCGGGCTGACCGAGGGCACCTGGCCGGGCAGTCCGTCGCCTGAACCGCTGCTCCCGCCCGCAGTCCTGCGCGCCCTCGGCGTGCCGGGGGCGGATCACCGCATTGGCCTTGCCGCGCACGACCTCGCCGGACAGCTCGGCGCGCCTGAAGTGGTACTAAGCTGGGCCGCGCGCGATGAAGGCGGGCCGGTGATCCCCAGCCGCTTCGTGCTGCGGGTCGAGGCGATGCTCGGCGAATTGGCCAAGGATCACCGCGAAGTAGAGGCGATTGCGCTCGCGCGGCGGATCGACCGGGCCAATCCAGCGCCAGCCTATCCGCGCCCCGAGCCGCGTCCCACCGCTGCGCAGCGCGACGTGGCCTTGGCGGTCACCGCGATCGACCGGCTGCGCAGCGATCCCTACCAGTTCTATGCATCGGCAATTCTGCGCCTGCGATCGCTCGATCCGCTCGATGCCGAGCCGACCGCGGCGTGGAAGGGGCAGGTGGTCCATAAGGTGCTCGAACGCTGGCACCGTTCGGGCGGTCGCGCCGGAGAACTGCTGGCGATTGCCTCTGAGGAATTGGAGCAGATGCGAGCGCACCCACTGGTCCGCTCGCTGTGGTGGCCGCGGCTCCAGCGCGGGCTTGAATGGATCGACGCGGAAATTGCGGCCTTGGCTGCCGATGGCAGGCAGCCGGTCAAAAGCGAATACGACGGTCAGATCACGTTCGACGGAGTGATGGTTCACGGCCGAATCGACCGGCTTGACCGTATGCCAGACGGGCGTCTTGCGGTGGTCGATTACAAGACCGGCCAGGCCCCGTCGAATACGATGGTTGAGGCCGGCTTCGCATTGCAACTTGGCACGCTTGGCCTGATCGCCGAACGGGGCGGGTTCCCCGGAATAGCGGGAGAAGCGGCCGCTTTTGAATACTGGTCGCTCGCCAAGAGCGATAAGAGCGCGACTCAATTCGGCAAGCGGACCAGCCCGATTGCAGGAGAACTGGGCCGAACCGGCGTCCCCTTCGAGGACTTTCTCGATCTGACCGCAGGCTATCTCACCGACGCGATCGATCGCTGGATCAAGGGCGACGAGGCTTTCACCGCGCGGCTCAATCCCGATATCGGCGGCTACAACGATTACGACCAGTTGATGCGGCTCGACGAGTGGCAGGCGCGCGGGGAAGGGCAGTCATGAGCGGTGGCGACAAGCTCTTTCCGCTTACGCGCGAGCAGCATCCTGCGGTCGATCCCGAAGAGGTTGTATGGCTCTCGGCCTCGGCCGGCACGGGCAAGACTCAAGTCCTGTCGGCGCGGGTGTTGCGCTTGCTGTTGCAAGATGGGGTCAGCCCGTCGCAAATCCTCTGCCTGACTTTCACCAAGGCCGGGGCCGCCGAAATGGCTTCGCGCATCAACGGCGTGCTTGCCCGCTGGGTGCGCGCGCGGCCTGAGGCGCTGGCGGCGGACCTCAAGGCGATTGGTGCGGACTTCACGCCAGATGCGCAGGCGAGAGCGCGGCGGCTGTTCGCCGAAGTGCTCGATTGCGCCGGCGGAGGGCTGCGGATCGATACGATCCACGCCTTCTCGCAGTGGCTGCTCGCCGCCTACCCGCTCGAAGCAGGGCTGACGCCCGGCGCCAAAGCAATGGAGGACCGCGAGCGCGACCTGCTGCTGCGCGAAGTGCTCGCCGATCTGCTGCTGCAGGCCCAAGCGAGCAACGATGTCGCCACTTTGCGCGCTATCGAGGACCTCTCGGTGCGGCTCGGTCCGGACGCGGTCGAGACCTGGCTGCTGCGCTGCGCCAAGGCGCTTGAGGTCTTGAGGTGCAGGCAGCCGCCGATGCTGCCGCGGGTCAAGCAGCTGATCGGCCTGCCGAGCGATGCCAGTGTGGACGATTTGCCCGCGCTCTGCACTGACGATGTGTTCGATGTCGATGCGTTGCGGCTTTGCCTTTCGGCTTACCGCCAGTGGAGCGCCAAGACCGGGCAGGAAGGCGCGGCGGTGATCGCCGATTGGCTCGCAGCATCGCCTGAACAACGGTTCGCGGCGCTTCCGGCTCTGCACGCCGTGCTCTTCACCCAAAAGGATACCGTGCGCAGCGTCGCAAGTCTGTCGAAGCTTGAGGAATACTTCGAACAGGCCGCCGAAGCAGTGCTTGGCTCCAGCCTCGCGGTGCGCGAACGGCAGACCCTGCTCGCACTTGCCGAATGGCTCGCTCCGGCGCTTGAACTGGGGCGCAAATTCGCGCTGGCCTGGGATGAAGCGAAGGGGCGGGCTGGACTGATCGATTTCGACGACCAGATTCGGCTTGCGGCAGGGCTGCTTGGCACTTCGGCGCTGTCGGAATGGATCCGCTATAAGCTCGACCGGCGCTTCGATCATATCCTGGTCGATGAGGCGCAGGATACCAACCAGGCGCAATGGGAGATTATCGAGGCGCTGACCGGTGATTTCTTCTCCGGGCTTGGCCAGCACGGCGACAAGCTGCGCACCTTGTTCGTGGTGGGAGATTACAAGCAGGCGATCTTCCGCTTCCAGGGCACCAGCCCGGAAAACTTCGCCAAGGCGCGCGAGCGGGTGCGGCGCGAGATGGCTCAGCTCGCCGAAGGTGCGGCCCAATTGCAGCAGAACCGGGTGCGTGATTTGCGCGACCTTGGCCTCGGGCAAAGCTTCAGGACATCGCGTCAAGTGCTTGAATTCGTGGACATGGCGATTGAACAGATCGGTCCGGTCTCGCTGGGTTTGAGCGAAGAGACCGTGGTCCACGTCGGCGAGGAACGGCCTGGGCAGGTGGTGCTGTGGCGGGTCGTGGGCGGCGAACTTGATCCGGACGGCGAACCCGAAAGTGATGGGGCCGACGAAGGTGGCGAGACCTGGCTCGCCCCGACCGACCGGCAGCTAGCCGACAAGATCGCGCGGCAGGTCGCGCTTTGGCTTCGCGAAGGCTTCCCGCTGGTCAAGGGCGAGCCGCCGGGCACCGCGCGGCGCGCCAAGGCAGGCGATGTGATGGTGCTGGTGCGCAAACGCAAGGCGCTCGCCGGGCTGATCGTGGCGCGGCTCCACGCCGCCGGGGTGCCAGTTGCCGGGGTTGACCGGCTGCGGCTTGCTGCGCCCTTGGGCGTGCGCGATCTGATGGCGGCGCTTCGCTTTGCTGCGCAGCCGTTCGATGATCTCAACCTCGCCTGCCTGCTGACCTCGCCGCTGATCGGGTGGAGCCAGGAGGATCTGCGCAAGTACGCCTACCGGCCCAAGGGCGTGCGGCTGTGGCGGCACCTGCTCGATCAGCGCGGCGGCGGTCCGGTCGGTGCGGCGCTGGCCTTGCTGCTCGACCTGCTGCGCCAGGCCGATTTCGAGCCACCGCAAGTGCTGCTCCATTGGATCCTGACCGGACCGTGGCAGGGCCGGCGCAAGCTGGCGGCGCGGCTCGGCAGCGAAGTCGGCGATCCGATCGACGAATTGCTCAATGCCGCCGGGGCCTACGCCGCAACCGAGGTGCCCAGCCTGCACACCTTCCTGCGCTGGTTCGATGCGGGTGAGGGCGAGCTCAAGCGCGAAGCCGGCAAGGCCGCTAATGAGGTGCGGGTGATGACTGTGCACGGCTCCAAGGGCCTGCAGGCGCCCATCGTGATCCTCGCCGATGCGGCGGACAATCCGAATGGTCCGGGCAGTCGCCGCGCGTTGACGCTGCCTGATCCGATGGCGGCGGTGAACGAGCCCGAGCGGCTGCTTCCCATTCCCCCACTGCCCAGCGCTGACATGGCAGGAGTGCTGGCCGAGGCGGATGCGGCGGCCAAGATTGCCGAGATGCAGGAGCACTGGCGGCTGCTCTACGTGGCGATGACCCGCGCGGAGGAGGCGCTGTTTATTGCTGGCTCGCTCACTCCGCGCGAGAAAGTGCCTGCGCCGGACAGCTGGTATGCGCGGCTTCGGGCGCTATTCGCGGTAGACGAGCCGGAGACCGACTTAATCTGGGGCAACCGCTGGGTTCATGGCGCAGCGCCGACGATCAAGCCGCCTGAGGCCGAACGCAGCGCGACCGAATTGGCTTTGCTGCCACCATGGCTCGAGCGGCCCGTTGCGGCCGAGCCGCGCCCGCCGCGCCCGCTCGCGCCCAGTTCATTGGGGCAGGACCTGTCCGCCGATCCGCCGTTTGCCGGAACCGGTGACGGTGTGGCGGCACGGCGCGGGGTGCTGATGCATCGGCTTCTCGAACGTCTGCCCGAAGTTGCGCCCGATGAACGACGCAGCGCCGCGCTCGGCTGGATGGCCAAAGCCGGAAGCGAATTTACCGCCCCTGCGCGCGAGGAGATGGCGGCGTCGGCGCTGGCGGTGCTGGCGCACAAGGATTGGACCGAGCTTTTCGCACCGGGCTCGCTCGCCGAAGTGCCGATTGCGGCGACAGTGGGCGGGCAGGTGATCGCCGGTACGATCGATCGGTTGCTGATCGGCGAGGCGGTGATCCGCCTGGTCGATTTCAAGTCGGCGCGGCAAGTCCCCGCCAGTCTCGATGCGATTCCGGTGGCGATCCTGCGCCAGATGGCGGCCTATGCAGCAGCGCTGGAGGTGACCTATCCCGGGCGGCGGATCGAAGCCGCATTGCTTTACACGCAGGCGCCGGTGCTGATCGAGCTTCCTTCTGATCTGCTCGCCGCGCACAAGCCGGGGTTGGAAGCCGCGCAGTAAAGCTTTTTGTCCCCAACCGTTGCCTTCGCGCGCGCCCTGCCTAGATTGGCTGCAACACTCATCAGGAGATTCCCGCCATGGCCACCAAAGCCGTTACCGATGCCAGCTTCGCCGCCGATGTGCTCCAGTCCGACAAGCCGGTGCTGGTCGATTTCTGGGCCGAATGGTGCGGGCCGTGCAAGATGATCGGGCCAAGCCTTGAGGAAATCAGCGACGAACTTTCCGACAAGGTTCGTATCGTCAAGATGGACATCATGGAAAGCACCGATACGCCGGCGCAGTTCGGCGTGCAGTCGATCCCGCTGATGGTGCTGTTCAAGGACGGCCAGCCGGTCGCGCAAAAACTGGGCGCCGCGCCGAAGAGCCAGCTCAAGGCCTGGCTCGAAAGCGAACTTTAAGTCTCGATCAGGCGCTCCGCCAGCTCGTGCCACAGCGCCGGGCTGGCAGCGCCGATCAGTCCGGGGAGGTGGGCTTCATCGACCCGATAAGGCCGCCCATCAGGCCGAGCCGCCCTGCCGCCCGCTTCATTGACGAACAGCACGCCTGCTGCGTGGTCCCAGGCCAGGGTGCGCTCGAAGATCGAACAATCGTTCGCCCCCAGCACCAGCCGCGGATATTGTTCGGCGGCGCAGCGGGGAATGTCGACCACGGTGTAATGCGGCGCGATGTGCTCTTTGACTGCGGCGCGTTTCGCAGGGTCCATGAACACCAGTGAGATTGCCGCGATCGGAGGCGAAATGCCGGTCGCGCGGGCGGTCACCTGTTCCTCGCCAATCCATGCCCCGCCGCCGCGATGGGCGTGGCAGAGGCGGCCTGACAGCGGATCGTAGATCCACCCCGCGATCGTCTCGCCGCGTTCGGCCAGCGCGACCATCACTCCGAACGGCGGCTTTCCCGCAGCGAAATTATTGGTGCCGTCGAGCGGATCGACGATCCAGCAGGTGGCGTCTCCCAGCCGGTCGAGTAGTGCCGGATCGGCGTGAGCGGCCTCTTCTCCAACGATTGTGGCCTCGGGCAAAATGCGCGCAAGACCTTCGGCCAAGATCAGCTCGGCTTCCTTGTCGGCCACCGTCACCACATCATCGGCGGCCTTGGCATCGATCTGATCGGCGCTGAGAGTCTGCCAACGGGGCAGGATCGCACGCTCGGCGGCATCGCGCATCAGCGCGGCGACCGCCTCCGTCAGCCCTTGGGTCAAGAGCGATAGTCCGCGTTGATCGAGATGTAGCCATGGGTCAGATCGCAGGTCCACACCGTGGCGCGGCCATCACCGAGTGCGAGATCAACCTGGATCTCGATCTCGCGCCCTTTGAGGTGCGCAGTGACCGGCGCTTCGTCATAGTCGGCCAGCGGCATGCC
>JBJTLY010000346.1:0-3188 GCA_046063275.1 Novosphingobium sp.
GCCAGCCGTTGCAGCCGAAGCGATAGCCGCAGCGCCAGTTCCTCAGGACTAGGATCGGCCTGCTCGTCGCGCGGCAGCAGCAGCGCCGATTTGAGGTAGGCGAGCCACGCCGCCATCACCAAGTAATCGGCAGCCAGTTCCAGCCGCAGCGCTTCGGCCTGCTCGATATAGGTCAGGTACTGATCGACCAGCCCAAGGATCGAGATCTTGCGCAGGTCGACCTTCTGCCGCCGCGCGAGATCGAGCAGCAGGTCGAGCGGGCCTTCCCAGCCGTCGAGCTCGAGGTAAAGCGCGGCATCCTCAGGCGCGGCGGTGGCGACGCCCTGCCAGTCGTCATCATTGAAGGTGACCACCGGGCTGTCGATCAGGCCGTCTTCGGTCATGCTGCGGCCAGTTCGAGCAAGGCATCGCGCTTGGCGATCAATTCCGCCTGATCGGCTGAATGAGCATCGCCCATCCCGGCGAGCGCTCGCTCAAGCCGCGCATGGCCTGCTGCGCCCAGCGTGGGGAGCCGTTCGCAGATCCCGGTCATGTCATCCATCCGCGCCCAGCAGTTGAGCGCGACATCGCAGCCCGCAGCAATCGCCCGCTCGGCGCGGTCCGGGACGGTTCCGCTCAAGGCCTCCATGTCGAGATCGTCGGTCAGCAACAGCCCGTCAAAACCGATCAGCCCGCGGATCACCTGTTCGACCACGATCCTTGATTGGGTCGCGGCATTGTCCGGGTCCCAAGCGGTGAACAGCAGATGCCCGGTCATGCCAATCGGCGTGTGTCGCAGTGCCTTGAACGGCGCCAGGTCGCTCTCGAGCTCAGCCTCGCTCGCAGTCACCGTGGGCATCGCCTTGTGGGTATCGACGCTGGTGCGGCCGTGGCCCGGCATGTGCTTGATCGTGCCCTGCACCCCCGCCTTGGCGAGTCCATCGAGTACCGCACGGCCAATGGCAGCGACCCGCAAGGGCTCGTGCCCGTAAGCGCGGTCACCGATCACGTCATTCGCATCGGCTTGGCGCACATCGAGCACCGGAGCGTGGGTGCAGGTGATCCCGACCTCGGCCAGGTCCATGCCCAGCGCCTGCGCGTTGACCCGTGCCGCCTCGATCGCACTGGCGGGAGCAAGGTCATAAAGCCGGTCAAACACCGCACCGGCAGGATAGGCCGGCCAGACCGGCGGCTTCATCCGCTGGACCCGCCCGCCTTCCTGGTCGATCGTGATCAGCAGCTGGTCGCGGCCATGGATGCTGCGCAGATCGTCGGTTAGCGCGCGCAGCTGCTCGCGGCTTTCGACGTTGCGGCCAAACACGATGTAGCCCACCGGATCGGCTTCACGGAAGAACGCGCGCTCCTCAGCGCTCAGCGTTAGTCCGGACATGCCAAAGATCGCGGGTATCATAGCCAGGCAAATTCGCAGTTACGCAGAGCGCTGGCAAGCGCCCGTGCTGCAACTCGTGTGGATTACCGCGCTACTTGACCTGGCAGGAGATGCCGGCGCCCTTGAGCTTGCCGCAAAGTGCAGAGGCCGCGGCGGCATCGGGGGCTACTGCCTGCAAGCGGTAGATCGTCCCGTTATCCGCATTGCCCGCGATCACGCGGTGCGAAACGCCCGAAAGTGCGCCATTGGCCTGGCCGCTGACCTTGGCCCAGCCCGCTTCGGCAGCTTCCTTCGAGGAGAACGCGCCGACCTGCACGCCAACAACGCCGCCGGCCGGAGTTGTTGCAGCGCCTGATGGCGTCGCACTCGGAGCGGGCGCAGGTGCACCGCTGCCGGCAAGCTGGGCTTGCTTGGTCTTGCCCTCGGATACCGCAAAGCTGGTATCGCCGGTGCCGTCAAAGGTTTTGCCGCCGGCGTCCTTGGGCGCTTCCTTGTAGGGGCGGCTGTCGGCCGGGACCACGCTGCCATCGGCGACCAGCGTCTGATCGGGATTGCGATGGGTCAGCCAATAAATTCCGCCGACCAATGCTGCGAGCGCGACCATGGCGATCAGGGCAAGGCGCAGGGTGTGGCCCATCGCGCTGCCTTCTTCCTCGTACTCGTCATCGTCGGAGCCTTCGAGCCAGGGCAGGCGTTCTTCGTCGTCGGCCAGCGACAACTGCTCGGTTTCCAGCGGCTCGTCGTGAGCTTCGTCCCACTCCGGCGCGTCCTTTTCCCCGTCGATCCCCGTCATGACTACATTTCCTCCACGGCCTCAACGCCCAGCAGGGCGAGGCCATTCTTGAGAAGCTGCCCGATTTGCGCGGCAAGATAAAGCCTTGCCCCGGTCAGTTTACCATCTTGTGCCACGATGAAGCGCTTTTCCGGGCGGTCATTCCCGACATTCCAGTAAGCATGGAATGCTGCCGCAAGATCATAAAGATAGAAGGCAACGCGGTGCGGCTCGCGGGCCGCAGCGGCGGCTTCGACCAGCCGCGGGAACTGCGCCGCGACCTTGACCAGTTCAAGCTCTTCCGTACCAAGCAGCTCCAGCGCTTCGTCAGACGGCGCAACGCCCGCCTCGGCGCCCTTGCGCAGGGTCGATGCAATCCGCGCGCTGGCGTACTGCACGTAGAACACCGGGTTGTCCTTCGATGCTTCGACCACCTTGGTGAAGTCGAAGTCCATCTGCGCCTCGGGCTTGCGGGTCAGCATGGTGAAGCGGACCACGTCCTTGCCCACTTCGCGCACTACATCCGCCAGCGTGACGAAGTTGCCCGAGCGCTTCGACATCTTCACCGGCTCGCCGCCGCGAAGCAGTTGGACCATTTGTACCAGCTTGACCTCGAACGGCTTTTCCTGGCCCGCGCCTTGGGTCAGCGCGGCCACCGCGGCCTTGATCCGCTTGACCGTGCCGGCATGGTCCGCGCCCCAGATATCGACCAGCGCATCGGCGCTTTCGGCCTTCTGGAAGTGATAGGCAAGGTCGGCCCCGAAGTAGGTCCAGCTGCCGTCGCTCTTCTTGATCGGGCGATCCTGGTCGTCGCCGAACCGGGTCGAGCGGAACAGCGGCAGTTCGACCGGCTCCCAGTCGTCAACCGTCTTGCCCTTGGGGGCTTCGAGCACGCCATCATAGACAAGGTCATGCTCGCGCAGCCATTTCTCCGCCGCCTCGGGCTTACCCGCCGCCTGCAGTTCGGCCTCGGACGAGAAGAGATTGTGATGGATGCCGAGCAACGCGAGGTCGGCCTTGATCAGCTCCATCATCGCCGCGACCGCA